>CAXRCC010000087.1:0-25717 GCA_964228975.1 Paraneptunicella sp.
GGAAGTAAACTACATTTTTAAGCCAGGGCTTAATTTCTCTGGTAGTAACACTTCATCCAACTGAATCGTTGCAACAGGGTATGAACAATAATCGGCAGCGTAATAAGCACTTGCACGATGGTTACCACTGTCGCCTATTCCGCCAAATGGTGCAGCACTGCTTGCGCCAGTGGTTGGACGGTTCCAGTTAACAATACCCGCTCTTGAGCGTTTTACGAATAAGTCAAACAATGCGCGATCGTCACTAATCAAACCTGCTGACAAACCAAAGGCGGTATTGTTGGCTTCTTTAATTGCTTCATCCATTGTGTCGAAACGGATCACTTTAAGCAAAGGCCCAAAGTGCTCTTCATCCGGCATTTGGCTAACAATGTTAGTCACGTCAAGAATACCAGGTGTTACAAAACCTGTGTTTTCATCTAAATGCTTCAGCTCTACCAGTGTTTCAGCACCTAGCTCGACTAAACCTTGTTGCGCGCTAGTCATCATTTGAGCAGCATTAGCAGAGATCATCGCACCCAAGAAAGGTTGATCTTCAGCGTCATAATCGCCAACGGTCAAGCCTTTTGTTACTTCAACCAAGCGCGCTAAGATTGCATCACCCTGTGCTGAGTTTTCAATAAATAAGCGACGAGCACAAGTACAGCGCTGGCCAGTTGTAATGAAAGCGGACTGAACGATATCGTGAACCGCAGCCTCTGTATTGGCTACATCTTTAACGATGAGTGGGTTATTGCCGCCCATTTCTAACGCTAAGATTTTGCCAGGGTGCCCAGCGAATTGTTCATGTAGCAACTTACCAGTACGCGAACTACCAGTGAAGAATAAGCCATCAATGTTAGGGTGACTAGCAAGTGCTTTACCTGTTTCTAGGTGACCCTGAACGAGGTTTAATACCCCTTTAGGAATGCCTGCTTGTTCCCAGAGTTTTACTGTTTCTTCTGCTACTTTAGGCGTGAGATCGCTTGGCTTAAATACCACGGTATTACCCGCGATAAGCGCTGGAATAATATGCCCGTTAGGTAAGTGCCCAGGAAAGTTATATGGACCAAATACCGCCACTACACCGTGTGGTTTGTGCATCAATACTGCTTTGCCAGCAGGCATTGGGTTTTCAACAGTTCCTGTACGTTCATTGTATGCGCGTACGGAAATGGCAAGCTTGCCAATCATTGCGCCGATTTCAGTGGCAGATTCCCAAACAGGTTTGCCCGTTTCTTGAGCAATAACGTGAGTGAGCTTCTCTTTGTTTTCGCCAAGAAGATCGACGAACTTTTGGATAATCGCAATACGATCGTCCACGTTAAGGTCTGACCATGCTTCGAAAGCGTTTCTCGCGGCTTCAACGGCCGCATTGACTTGGGCTTCACTAGCGGATTTTGCAGACCAAATTTCTTGGTTCTTTGCAGGATCTAGAGAGTTGACGTCATGGCCTTCACCAGATAGCCACTCACCTGCAATAAAATGTGCTTGAGTCATGTTGTTACCTCAACATGTGATGGGAGCGAAGCGAATGAAATCGCCTTCTAAAACACCTAGCGCTTGTGCTGCAGTTTTAGAAATACTCACCTTCTGATTGTTTTCATCGATTTCAACGTTAAGCATGGTGCCACGGAAATCGTTCAATTTAGTATTAATAGCAAAGTGTGTTTGCGTGTCGTCGCTAATAGCATCGGAAACTTCTACCTGCATTCTAAGGCTATTTCGCACGGTTCTGATGTTGGCAATTTTTGCTTCAACACTAGGACCTGCATCAAAAATATCGACATACCCTGATTTGGTAAAACCTTCGGCTTGCAATAATCTGAGTGCTGGACGCGTTTTTTCATGCACTTCGCCAATAACCGCTTGTGCTTCTTTGCTCAATAAGTTGACGTAAACAGGGTACTTAGGCATCAGTTCAGCAATGAATTCTTTTTGCCCAACACCTGTTAAGTAGTCTGCCGTTGGAAAGTCTAAAGAGAAGAAGTGCTCTTCTAGCCATTCCCAGAATGGAGATGAGCCATTTTCATCACTGACCCCTCGCATTTCCGCAAAGATGGTATCCGAGAATAAGTGGCCGTGTTCTGCAACAAAAAGGAAACGGAAGCGAGATAACACGCGTCCGTTGTATCCCGTGCGGGCTTTTTCTCGCAAGAACAATGTACAAATTTCTGACATGCCTGTGTAATCGTTACACAGTGTCAGCGTTTCGACGGTATTGTGAACGTTGAGCTCTCTTGATGAGTGTACAACTTTACCGTGGTGGTAAGAGTAGAACGAATCATCTAAGCCAACGGCGGCTTCAATACCACTGGTGCCCACCACCTCATTCGAAGCGGTGTCTTCCATTACGAATAAATACAATTCGCTGCCGGGTTTTTGTACATCTTGTTTCGCAAAAGACTCGACTGAGCGTTTGATTTTGCCAAGTAACAACTCATCGTTGTCCGGGAGAGATGTAAAACCCACGCCGGATTCAACGGCGACGCTACGAAGCGCGTCGAAGTCGTCCTGTTTGATAGGGCGAATAATCATCATATCAAGCGGTCCTATAAGACGTTAACAATTAACCTTCTACAACTTTTGCTACAGCTTTAGCAAAGCGAGCCATACCTTCTTTGATGTCTTCATCTGGAATGATGAGAGAAGGAGCAAAGCGCACAACGCTCGCGCCTGCAACTAAGCACATTAGCTGTTGTTCAGTTGCTGCATCTAAGAATTCGCGTGCACGACCTTGGTATTCGCCTTTTAACGCAGCACCTAACAATAGACCTTGACCACGTACTTCTTCAAATACGTTGTACTTGGCATTGATCGCTTCAAGTTCTTCGCGGAATAGCGCTTCTTTATGCTTAACGCCGTCTAGTAATGCGCGGTCATTAACGATATCGAATACTTTTTCTGATACGGCACACGCCAATGGGTTACCGCCATATGTACTACCGTGAGTACCCACTTTTAAGCTCTTTGCAATGTCAGCTGTTGTTAGCATTGCACCGATAGGGAAACCGCCACCTAACGCTTTTGCAGTGGTTAAGATGTCGGGTGCTACGCCAAGGCCCATGTATGCGTATAGCTCACCAGTACGACCTACGCCAGATTGAACTTCATCAAAAATAAGCAATGCATTGTGTTGGTTACAAAGCTCACGCACGCCTTCAACAAATTCTTTTGTTGGGCTGATGATGCCGCCTTCACCTTGAAGCGGCTCCATCATGATGGCACACGTTTTGTCTGAAATAAGCGCTTTTACGCTGTCTAAATCGTTGTATGTTGCGTGAACAACATCTGCAGGCTTAGGACCGAAACCGTCAGAGTAAGCAGGTTGACCGCCAACGGTAACTGTGAAGAAAGTACGGCCGTGGAAGCCTTGTTTGAATGCGATAATTTGGCTTTTTTCTTCGCCGTGGTTATCAAGTGCCCAACGGCGCGCTAGCTTAAGTGCTGCCTCATTTGCTTCTGCGCCTGAGTTACCGAAGTAAACACGATCAGCGAACGTTGCGTCTACGAGTTTTTTCGCTAGACGAAGAGCAGGTTCATTGGTAAATACATTACTAAGGTGCCATAGCTTGTCACCTTGTTCTTTTAATACTGAAACCATTTCCGGGTGGCAGTGACCAAGGGTATTAACCGCGATACCGCCAGCAAAATCGATGTACTCTTTGCCTTCTTGATCCCAGACTCTGGAACCTTCACCTTTTACCGGTACCATTGCTGCCGGGTTGTAGTTAGGGGCCATGACTTCGTTGAACAATTCACGAGTTACTTGCATTTGGGTCTCCAAAAATAAACTCTGACCTTAGGTCAAATTCGCCTATAAAAGCCCCGCATTATTTCAGAAAATATAGGCTTTGTCTCCTTTGCCTTGAGTGTTAGCGCCTTGATATTCAAGGGCTTCAGTAAAGTTGCAGAAAAGCTGCATAAGTATCCGGATTGGGGAATGAAGACTTAAAGGAATAAGCCTCGAAAGGTCGGTTAAATCAACGCTAGGAAGAAAGTAAACCTGAATGATTATTTTAAGAACAAAAAGCTATAAATAAATTGATATTTATTCTTCATCGTCCATTGTGATGTTTAAACGGCTCATATCTGTTCCTTTTATCGCTTGTAACGTGGCAGGCGTGATATGCAAATCCTTTAAAAACGTTTTTGCTTCGTCGGCAGTAATGAGCTTGTGATTTTTGAGCGCATTGAATTTGCTGTAGCCATTACCTTGGGCAAGCACCTGCGCTGTTGGAGTCATTTCAGTAAATGGTACCTTTTCGACATATTCACCAATGGCGTTGGTGATAAATACGCGTTTGAAGCCCATTCGCTCGATTAATCGTTTACTGAGGGGAAGGGAGTGTTCCCACATAAGTGACAAAAGGTATTCCGCTGACGGGCCGATTTTTAATAACGCGGCATGCTCGTCGCGTTTTAATTCGTTATGCGCTTCAATGAGTGCTTCGCGGTGTGTTTCGTCAAACGCTTTGAAGTAAAGTTTCGCGACGGCCAACTTACCCAGTTCATGAAACATACCTAGTGTGAAGGCATGGCCTGAATCAACTTTGCTGAGTTTTGCAATTTGCTGACATGAGTTTGCAGATGCTAGCGCGTGTTCCCAAATCTTGGTTTTGAATGCTGGATAAGGATCGGTAATTTGCGGAATCGCGCGGCGCAGTACTTTTGCTGGAATAAGCATTTTTAGGTTTTCTATACCTAAAAAGCTTAAGGCCATACGAAGGTTTTCTACGACAACAACTTTGCCTAGGCGATCAGTTTTACGATATTTCGGTGTATTAACGAGTTTCAGTAAATCGGATGCAAGCCATCCCATTCGAGCAATCATGGGTTCCAATTTGGCAATAGAGGCAGCTTTCACCGAAAGCGTATCGAGTGTTTCTGCTAAGTTATCATCCAAACTAAGCTGTTTGTAAAACACGTCATCAATGTCTTCTATTCGCTCTAGTACTCGTTCAACCACGGTGTCGTTAAGCATGTTGCTAATGCCGTCGATGAAGTTTTTCTCAGAGCGTTTATTGAGCTCCATATCGCGCTTTGCAAGCTTCTCTACTCTTAATAATGCTCTTCTAGTATTAAACTGCTCTGAGTGTTCAGCTTTAACTTTACCATCAACTTCTACACCCGCTGCTTCTTGCGCATTTGAAAGCCCGATAAGAAGGTTATAAAAGCGGTTGTTAATTGTTTCGATGATTTCAGGTGTCGTGCTCATTTAGTTTTTCCGTATGCCCAACTGCTGAACTTGGCTGTAAAAATTCTTGTTAAAGGTCGATATGGGTAATTTGATTCGTCGATTGTCGTATATTTAACTGCAAAAAGATTCAGTTTTTAATGCTCTCGATAACATTTTTTTCAATTTACAGTGGTTTAAACGTAAGTTGAAGTAAAAAATTTACCAATAAGGTAAGCCATATTTTAATATAGCGGCATTTTGAAACTAATCTTGAAGGGAGACGAAGTTAGATAGCAGTTCGTGACCATATTCTGTTAATAAAGATTCCGGATGGAACTGAACACCAAAAATAGGACGCGATTTATGTTGAATAGCCATGATTTCTTCTAAGTCCCCCGAAGTACTTTGCGTCCAAGCAGTGATTTCAAACTCTGAAGGGAGGGTTTCACCATCAACAACTAGAGAATGATAACGGGTAATGTCATAAGACAGTGGTAGTTGAGAGAAAATTCCTTTTCCATTGTGATGCAGCTTAGAAACCTTCCCGTGCATGGCTTTTGATGCACGAATAATGTTGGCACCAAAGCATTGAGCAATCGCTTGATGGCCCAAGCATACACCTAACATGGGTAAGCTATCTTGGTATTTAATGATGGCATCAAGGGTAATGCCTGAGCTGTCCGGAGTGCATGGACCTGGTGAGAAGACCAGCGCGTTAGGGTTTAACGCATCAATGTCGCTAAGTGTTATTTCGTCGTTTTTTACAACAACAACCTCTTCGCCAACCTCGGTTAAGTATCGCGATAGATTAAAAGTAAATGAGTCGTAATTATCGATGAGGAGTATCAAATGCAAACTCTCAACAAAATAGGTTACACAGATGCCGTGTAGCGAGGCAGGAAGACCTGCCTCAAATCAACAGGATTAAGGGCGAGGGATAAAACCAACAGCTTCATATACGCTTGCCAATGTTTTAGCTGCGCGTTCAGATGCTCTTTCTGCACCTTTTTTCATAATATTTTCAAGCTCGGCTCTGTCTTCTCGAAGTACGTTGTACTTTTCTTGTAACGGCTCTAACAACGCAACAACGGCATCCGCAACATCGGTTTTTAGGTGACCATACATTTTGTCTTCATACTCCGGCACGAGTTCCGCAATCGTGCGATTGGTGCAGCAAGACAAAATAGAAAGTAAGTTAGAGACACCCGGCTTTTCCGCCACATCAAAATAAATTCGTGCTTGTTCATCGGAATCTGTGACTGCGCGTTTGATTTTCTTAGCCACCTTTTTAGGCTCTTCAAGCAACCCTACGAAGTTATTAGGGTTATCATCTGATTTAGACATTTTCTTCGTTGGATCTTGCAAGCTCATTACGCGCGCGCCGGATTCAGGGATATAAGGATCAGGTAGCTTGAATAAATCGCCGTAAAGATTATTCATGCGCGTTGCAATGTCGCGTGTGAGTTCAAGGTGTTGCTTTTGGTCTTCTCCAACAGGCACTTTGTCCGCTTGGTATAACAAAATATCGGCAGCTTGAAGCGCGGGATAGCTATATAAACCGACGTTGATGTTGTTTACGTTTTTCGCCGATTTGTCCTTGAATTGCGTCATGCGGTTAAGCTCACCCATTTGGGTATAGCAATTCATGATCCAAGCAAGTTGAGCGTGCTCAGGAACATGGGACTGCACAAAAAGCGTGCTCTTTTCTGGATCAATACCGCAGGCAACATAAAGTGCTAAGCCGTCCAAGCAGGCTTCGTAAAGTTTCTTGGGGTCTTGTCTAACTGTGATAGCGTGTAAATCAACTAACATGTAAAGGCAGTCGTGATCTGCTTGCATGTTGACCCATTGTCTTAGGGCGCCCATGTAGTTTCCAATGGTAAGTTGTCCAGAAGGCTGACAGCCACTTAATACAATAGGTTTTGTCATGATTAATTTCGTATCTTGTTGTGAGTTTCTATTAAAGCTGAGCTTGTGCTAGCTCTTTGCGCATTTTGTCTATGACTTGCTGGTAATCAGGTTGATTGAAAATCGCAGAGCCTGCAACAAACATATCTACGCCAGCTTCAGCGATAGCGCGAATGTTATCGACTTTTACGCCTCCGTCAATTTCAATCCGAATATTTTTTCCGGTTTTTAAAATCTTCTGTTTAAGCTGATGTGCTTTTTCAAGTGTGTTGGGAATAAAGGCTTGTCCTCCAAAACCTGGATTCACAGACATCAAAAGCACAAAGTCGAGCTTATCTAAGACGTAATCCAATACATGAAGTGAAGTGCCTGGGTTTAATGCGAGACCGGCTTTACATCCTGCATCCTTAATCAACTGAATGCTTCTATCTACGTGGTGACTTGCTTCCGGGTGAAAACTAATGTAATTCGCGCCAGCTTCTGCGAATGAACGAATGAGTTCGTCTACTGGGCTAACCATTAGGTGTACGTCGATTTCGGCCTTGATACCGTAGTCTCGCAAGGCTTTGCAAACACTCGGACCAAAGGTCAAGTTAGGAACATAGTGGTTATCCATCACATCGAAATGAACAACATCGGCGCCCGAGGCTAATACTTTCTCTACATCTTCACCTAGGCGGGCTAAATCAGCGGACAATATAGATGGCGCAATTAAAAACTTATTCATGCTGAACCCCGTGCGTGAGCAATTTTCAAGTAAAACTAAGTGTTTACGTTCACTTTAATGCATTAAATCGGGGCAGATGTCCCTTTTTTGTGCAAAAGATGGGTGAACATGTGTGGAGCAAATTATAAGAACCCACAGAAAATGAACAAGCTAAATTAAATTACTAACAATAAATCAGTTACTTAACTTTTTTGCGAGTGCTGGTTTATAGAGTTGGCCTTTGCGGGCACTCCTTTTGCTACTTGGTGTTACTACCAGAAGTTCCGAGTTTGCCTATACTTCAAAAAGTATGGCGGAGCAGACTCAATACAATTAAGGGGAACCCCATGAAATTTATGAAACACACAGCTATTGCATCAACACTTGTTGCTACCTTGATTCACTCGCAAATGGCATTTGCGGATGTTTCGGCGAATGTTGGGATGGTCTCGGAGTATCATTTCCGTGGTGTCGCACAAACCACTGACGCTTCAGCAAGCGCGGGTTTAGATTACGAAAGTAACGGGTTCTATCTTGGCACCTGGGTTGGTGACGTTAATGATGGACTAGAAATAGATTTCTACGGTGGTTATGGATTTGACCTCTCAGAAGAGTTAAGCGCAAGCGTAGGCTTTACGACTTACCAGTATACGGGGGATTTCGATTCTGAATACAACGAAGTCAACCTTGGATTGAGTTACGGCATACTGGCGGTTGATTATGCAATCGGTACAAGAGAAGACGATGCCGATTTGAATATTGAAGAATCGGATTACACGTTTTTATCGGTTTCACTAGAGTATGAAGGCTTTTACGGTACTTTTGGTACATTTGGTGATGATGCAGACGGCGACTATTTTGAAGCCGGTTACGGTACAGAAATTGGTGGCTTCGACGTTGGTGTTTCCGTCGTGGTCAGTGGTAGCGATTTGGATGATGATGAAACAATTCTCTTTAGCATCGGCAAAACGTTCGATCTTTAAACATACGGAATCGGGTTAGAAACCTTAGCGTGAAAAGAGCAGGGCGACACCAAAAGCAATAACAAAGTTGCCCTTTTCAATCCTCCATATTTCATAAAGTTCTATTCATAATCTCCTATATCAAGTTTTGATATAAGACAAAACCATTCAGACACTCTTCTAATCATGGTCTTCCCACGACCTGTGGGCATATGTGCAAAAAATTTAAAACTTAGAAACAAAAATTTAACCTTTAAATTTTTAACCATTTTTTGCATTTCCCGTGAAAAATGATAACCTTCTTCGCCAGAAAAAATTATTACCAAAAAGTTCTCAACAAATAATATAAGGAAGACACATATGAAATTGGCAAAAATCTGCGCTGTAGCAGCAGTTTCTGTTGCATCTTTAGCGTACTCTCACGTAGCGACTGCAGGTCTAACAGCGAATATTGGTGTTGCGACTGAGCACCATTTCCGTGGTGTAGACCAAACGGGTGATGCGGCGGCAAGTGTTGGCATCGACTGGGAAGAGAACGGTTTCTACGCAGGTGCTTTTGCGGTTGACGTGAACCAAGGTTTTGAGGTTGATGGTTACTTTGGTTATAAGCACAAATTTGACAATGATGTTGGCGTTAAAATCGGTGCGACAACATATCAGTTCACTGGTGATCACTCTTCTACAGCTAACGAGATCAACCTAGGCCTTAGCTACGGTATCGCTACAATTGACTTCGCTGCTGGTCAAAAGAATGACGATTTTGATTTAGGCATTCCTGAGTCTGATTACACATTCGTTTCTTTAACACTTGCTCACAATGGTTTCTTCGGTCGTGTTGCGTCACTAGGTAATGATTTCGAAGGCGAATACTTCGAAGGTGGCTACACAACTAACGTTGCTGGGTTCGATGTTGGCGTTACATTCGCTTGGAGTGGTAGCGACTTAGACGATGATGAGAGCATTTTATTCAGCCTACGTAAGACGTTCGAACTTTAATAGGCTAATGCAATTTTGAGGCAAAATTGTTTCAAAATACATATTAGGGCAACACTATTTCTAATTGAAATTAGTTGCCCTAAGCACTTCAATTTGACTGTCAAATAACATAGCTTTTATCGGGTAAATAGTAGGGCTTTGGTACGAAAATCCTTATGTTCAGTGTTATTTCTTCTTTTATTAATCCTTTGATTTTTCACACTTCTCGTTAAGTTCAGTTAATATTCAGTAGACTTAGCGCAGACTCAAGACTCAGATCAAAGTAGTATCTAAATGTTACAGGGAAAGTGGACGGTGAATGGTTTCAATTTTGCGATAAACGTCCATTGCTTAAACTTTGTTCAGCGCTATAATGTAACTATATCTTACGGAGTGAGCTAAACTATGCTGAGTATTAGAAAAAACGCTATTTTTCTTGTTTATACCGCTGCATTACTTTCAACGTCTTCACTTGCAATTGCGGGGTCAACGGAACATCGCCGTGCAGCAAGCTGTTGTGATAAATCGTTGAGCTTGAGCGATCGTCAAGTTGCGCTCAAAGATGAGCATGAAAGTGCAGTATGTAGTGATGAAGCCTCAAAAGATGTGAGCTGGGCAGCATGGTTAGCTGGAGATAGTCGTTCAACGCAGTTCCATTATTTGGATTTGTTAGAATTGCTGTTCAGAAATGATGAGCCGGCTGTTGCAGGAGAGCCTTCATCCTACGAGTAGTATCAGAACAGCCTTAGCTTTAAGGAATGTATCTTGAAATTACTACCCTCCCTTTCTTCTACGGGCGAGTTTTGGTCAGTGTTTAAAAGTGTGGCAGCGAGCATGTTCGGTGTCCAGTCTGAGCAAAACCGTCAAGTCGACTTCCAAAAAAAATCTATTCTTCCCTTTATCCTCATTGGTGTGCTTTTTGTAGCGGGCTTCGTGGGGTCGATAATGTTGGTGGTGACTTTAGCAATCGGCTAAGGGGAGATCTGTGAAGAAATACTATTTTTTAGCTGTTTGCTTATTGATTCCATCAGGGTAATAGATGGCCAATAACTCTTTGGTTTTCTTACGTTTATCTTTCTTTTGACTAATGTTTCTCGCCGCTTTCAAAAACACTAATCGAGCGTCTTGGTAAATATCTCTTGTGAAAGGTGTATCGTGATTGCTAATCATCACGGGAATTCGCCTTTTCAGTGCAGCCATGGCACTAACATGGGCCAACTTTTCTTGTTGTTCAAAAGAAAACCCATCTTTTGCATAAGATGTAAATGACGCTGTCGGGCTAATTGGTGCGTAGGGAGGATCACAATATACGATCGCATCGTCAGGTAAATTCTGGAATACTTCTTCAAAATCAACGCAGGTGAACGTGGCTTTTTGTGCTTTTTTAGCGAAATAACGTAGCTCAGCTTCAGGAAAATAAGGCCTTTTATATCTCCCAAATGGTACATTAAATATCCCTTTGGAATTGTATCGACAGAGTCCGTTATAGCAGAAACGATTTAAGTATAAAAACAGTACAGAGCGCTCATATGGATCTTTTGATTGATTGAACTGCTCTCTAATTTTGTAATAGGTTTCTTTATTGTTGTGTTCGCCATCAAAATACTTGCTCGTATCTTCTATATACCGGTCAACATCGTTTGCAACAGATTGGAATAAGTTGATCAGATCCGGGTTAATGTCATTCAGAATGTATTGATCATAGTTGCTACGCAGAAAAATAGAGCCCGCACCTACGAACGGCTCAACGAGAAGCTTTCCTTTGGGAAGTCTTCTGCAAATCTTTTCTGCTATGGATGCTTTACCGCCAGCCCATTTTAGAAATGCACGGGGCTTTCGAGAAGGTTTCAAAAAGCTTTTATCTTGATGGTTAAGTTGAAAGTGGCGCCATTGTACCCTAGACACAATAATAGTTAATAAAAATTGTCACTATCCTGATCATCCGCTAAAAGATTCGCCTATCCAGGCAAAGGTTTCACCCCAAACTTAGTTTGTAGGGTAGCCTTGCTCGATTTCCTGTTGAATAGTGGCTGCCGATTTAGCAAATGGCGCACTTTGTCTCGTTGTTTGTGGTAGTTCACCTACTGAAGCGCGAGCAGAGTTTAAATTATCAAACGCTTTATTGAAGAGCACGACAAACCAATCTCCACCGTAACGACGGGTTTTGTAAATCCACACTTTATCAGTTAAGCGGTTGTCTTGGAGATACTGGTTAAGCACATCACGGCTACTCATCCCGGATACTTGTAACAAATGCGATGTATCGCTGAGTGTCAATAATGACGCCTCATTGAACTCATAAGTTGGGATGGGCGCTGGCTCAGTTGCTTGGGACGCTGTATTGGCGGCGACTAAATCATCTACCGATACAATATCGTCAACCGGGTAGTCTGCGACAATACCTTCATTAACTTCATTTGTGGCGATTGCTGTAGGTTGCTCATTGTCTACTGAGAGGATTTGTGGCGCAGAGTTTGCGATTTCAGCAGAGTCGTCCAGCTGGGATGGTACTGATGTATCTTGTTCGGCTACGGTATTTTGTACCAGTGCAGTGTCGCTGGGTTTTGTATTTCGAGATAAGTGCGCTGGAATCGGTGGGCCAACAAATTCTTCGCCAGTTACTCCGCGTTTATTCATTTGGCTCGCTAATTCATTAGGAATAAGTGGCTCAGTAATAACTGTAGGCTCTGCAATTGAGTTTGTTTCAGGCTGGTTTTGCGCAAGCTGTTGTTGAGCCGTGCTTTCTTGTGGCGCTGTGGGTCGAGTATTTGTCGTGTTTTCATTGGTTTGAGCGATGACTTCAGCGTGTTTGGGTTGTAACTTTTTGAGCTGCTCGGGAGAAATATCAACGATAGATTCTGACTCAGAAAGTTCAATTCCACCCGATTGAGTATTGAAACGTTCTGGCTGTGATGAGTTTGAAACTCGTTTCTCGACCTGAGCTGGCTGAGGTGCTTCTTGTAAATCGAGAGGGATTGAACGTCGCTCAAGTTTAGCGCTCTCCGCTTTCCATGAGGTTACAAAACGGGAACCCGTTTCAGCGGGTGCTGCTTCAGCTTGTGTTTCTTGGCTAACCGGACTTTGTGTGCCATCTACTGTCGCATCTTCTGCAACGAGTGTTTCGGTTTCCGCTAACAGCGCTTTAGCTTCTTCCCATTCTTGAGAAGGGGAGGCACTCTCTGACTGAAATAGAAATTGTGTGAAATCTTTGACAGCAGACTGGGTTAAATCGAAGTACTGCCAAATCAATATGCCGCTAAAGCAGATAATAAAAGCGCATGCGGCGACTAATCTGACCCACCAATTACCAAGTACTGAACTTGGCGGCTCGTATTCTTGAGAGCGAGCTTTGAGTCTTTCGTTAAACTCTTTTCTTTTGGCATTGATAAATGCGTCTAGGTCGCCTTCAACTTCTTGCTCGCTTTGCATTTCAACAGTTTCGCTGGTCAGTAATACGGGTTTGTCATTGTTGTTGGTTGGTAGCCAAGCCTTTGTGCGCTCGGCCCATTCATGTTCACCAAACAGTAAAATATTGATTTGTTGCTGGTTTCTTGCAAAGCGGGTTTGAAGGACTAAGTCCCAAAGCTCTTGTAATATTTGATCAGGAATGCGCTCTGCACGAGTAATGGCAATAAGAAGTGGTTTATCTCTGTTTTCGCGCGTTGCAACCAGTTGCAACAAGGGTAAATCGAGGCTTGGCGTATTACCGATAACTTGTCTTGCGAACTCTTGTCGTACGTCGTCAACGTTATGAAAACTGTTGCCAGTGAGGTAGATAACATCAAGACTATCTTGGCGAGCACCTAAGAAAGCTTCAACGAACTTTTTTTGATCTCCCATTTGTTCACCACTGATGAAGACCATCTGTGATGAGTAAGAAACTAAGTGCTCCAAGCGCTGAGAAAGATCAGCAAATTCATTCAACAAATTATGTTTATGCAAAACGACTGTCCTCCTCAAAGCGTGAATAAATGAGTTAAAGAATATGCTTTAACGTTTCTTCGGAAACCTCTTTTGTTACCACTGCAGAGCCAATACCTTGTGGGATAATAAACCGTATATTGCCGGCCAAGACTTTTTTATCCCTGCGCATGTGTTTCATAAAATCTTCGAAGCTCATGCTATCCGGTTTTGATAGTGGTAACTCGAAAGCCGCGAGTAATTGCTCAATGCGTCGAAAATCTGACTGAGACAACCATTCCTTTTCGACTGCAACTTTCGAAGCAAGAACGATGCCAGTAGCCACGGCTTCTCCGTGAAGCCATTTCCCATACCCTTGCTCGGCCTCTATAGCGTGTCCGAAGGTATGCCCGAGGTTAAGTAATGCTCGAATGCCCGACTCCTTTTCATCCTGAGCAACAATCTCGGCTTTAATCTGACAGCAGCGGCCAATGGCATAAGCTAACGCTTCAGCGTCGAGTGCTTTTAGAGGTTCAATATTACTTTCTATCCAATCAAAAAACTCAGCATCATAGATAATGCCGTATTTAATGACTTCAGCCATGCCAGCTGCAAATTCGCGCGCAGGAAGCGTACTTAGCGTATCCGTATCGATAAAGACAGCTTGCGGTTGATAAAATGCACCGACCATGTTCTTTCCAAGTGGATGATTTATCGCTGTTTTGCCGCCAACTGACGAGTCAACCTGAGATAACAGTGTTGTCGGTACTTGGATAAAAGGGATGCCGCGTTGGTAGGTTGCTGCAACAAAGCCCGTTAGGTCGCCAATGACGCCTCCACCCAAAGCCAATATGGTGGTATCTCGTGAGGCGTTGATTTCGAGGAGTTTTGTGAGCACTTGCTCAAAGGTTTCGAAGCTTTTAAATTGTTCGCCATCTGGTACTTCAACAACATGTACTTTGATGTTCGATGAAATACGTTTTTTCAGTTTGTCGAGATACAGTGCAGAGACAGTCGGGTTAGTGACAATAACAGCGGTAGTAGAATGAATATATTGCGAGATTTGAGAGCAATCAGGGGAGGCAGTTAGCGTCCCTGATTGGACTTCGATGGGATAGCTGCGCTCTCCCAATGCTACGTGAATGGTTGACAAGCGCATTTCTCCGGTTTTATTAAATTAGAAGATAATATTACAACCCGATCTGATTGATAATTTCGTTGGCTACAGCCCGAGCGCTTTGGTCATCAGTGCGCACGGTATAGTCAGCAATCTCTTCATATAACGGGTTACGTTCACCCGCGAGATCTTTAAGTACAGATTCAGGGTTGTCTGTGTTTTGTAATAAAGGGCGGCGCTTATCGCGTTGTGTTCGGGCGACCTGCTTATCTACAGTAGTTTCTAGATAAACGACAATGCCTCTAGCGGATAGTCTATTGCGTACAGATTTACGGATTACAGAACCGCCACCTGTCGCTAACACGATGCCTTGCTTTTCTGTGAGATCTGCAATGACATTCTCTTCACGGGTACGGAACCCTTCTTCGCCTTCAATATCAAAAACCCAGGCTATATCGGCTCCGGTTCGGCGTTCAATTTCCTGGTCGGAATCGTAGAACTCCAAGTGTAATTGGTCTGCTAGATGTCTTCCGATGGTGCTTTTTCCGGCACCCATAGGACCAATTAGAAAGATATTACGTTTTTCGGCCATTTTACAATTACGTCACAATATTTTGATTAGTTACTTTTATTATAGGAGAAACAAACCCCCCTCGAGATTTTCGAGTGCGCGATTATCTCAGGAGTCCGCGGAGTTATGCAAGTTTTCGCTGATAAATAAGTCATGTATGGGTTAATAATGTTCTCTCCATGGCGTCATTCTTGCTTTTTAAGTTCGAAAACTACACCTCAGCACCAAATTTTTAAGCAGTATTTAGGTTGTTCGTGCAAATCGATATAGCCAATTACGCGTAAATAAATGAAAGGTTTAAGTATTGAGCTTTACGCTATAACGCTTCCGATAAAATCTTAGGCGTGACAAATATTAAGAGTTCTCGCTTATCATTGACTTGCTGAGAATTCTTAAATAATCGTCCGATAGCAGGAAGATCGCCCAAAACAGGAACTTTATTCTCAGCATCTGTTGTGGTTTGCTGGAATATTCCGCCAAGTACGATGGTTTCACCATTTTCTACGAGCACTTGAGTGCTAATTTCTTGGGTATCAATAGCAACAGCAGGACCTGTTGGCGTAGAGACTGTTTCTCCTCGGGTATCTTGAGTGACAACAAGGTCTAATATGACTCTGTTATCTGGCGTGATATGAGGAATGACGCGCATACTTAGCACGGCCTTTTTGAATGTGACAGATGTGGCACCACTGGACGTTGATTGCACATAAGGAATCTCAGTGCCCTGTTCAATATAGGCTTCGTGTTGGTTTGCCACTGTTATTCTTGGGCTTGCGATGATTTCCCCTTTGTTTTCACTTTCAAGAGCGGAAAGCTCCAAATCGAGAATTGTGCCATCTATAAGCCTTGCTACACTGATGCCAATTCTTCCTGCTGGGTTGCTAACAGGTAGGTTGACATTGAGTCGATCGGCAATGGCTGGAATTTCACCATTGGCAACGGTTTCTGCACCTTCAATTGATCCGGAAATACCATCGGTATCTTGCTGGTCAGTGAATCCCCATCGAACACCAATTTGTTCGTCAACGCCGTCTCTCACTGTCACCATTCGCGATTCGATAAGCACTTGTCGAACTGGGATGTCGAGGATTTGCACCATGTTCATTGCATTGTTAATGGATTCTTGGGTGTCTCTGATGATGAGTGAGTTGGTTCTTTCATCAACCGTTACTGCACCTCTAGCACTTAATATGCTGCTGTCTTTTGACTTGAGAATAGGCGCAAGTTCTGATGCTTTGGCGTAGTTAATCTGGATATTGTGTGTTTGAAGCGGAGCTAAATCAGCAACTTGTTTTTGTGATTGCAGCTGCTGCGTTTCTCTTGAAGCTAATTCTTCAGCTGGTGCGATTAGTAATATGTTGCCTTCTTGGCGTTGATCTAAACCTTTAATTTTAAGGATCATACTAAGCGCTTGATCCCAAGGCACGTTACTTAAATTGATGGTGACGTTGCCTGTTACAGTATCTGTTGTGACAAGGTTGAATCCGTTAACTTGTGCAATAATTTGTAGAACCTGCCTGACAGATACGTCTTGAAAATCCAGCGAAATGGGTGCCCCTGAGTATTTCTGAGCTTCTTTTGATTCTTCTGTTAATTGAATTTTGGGGCTGACATCAATGAATAATTCATGGCTGTTTTTTTGGTGAACATAATCGAAATCGCTATGTGTCGTTAATACCACGCGGCTTGAACGATTATCCTCAAAGGTTTCAATGCTTTTAACGAGCGTGCCAAAGTCTTCAACGTTCAATTTATAAAGTTGCTCTTCACCAAGCCTTACATCAGGAAAATCGATCACCAGGCTTTGTCCATTTTTGCTGACAATCATTTGGTAAGCCGTATTATTGAACTTGACTGTGGTTCTCGCTTTCGTGGGCGTTTGCCTTGCGAATTGAATATCGATTAAAGCTGTATTTTGCTTTTTAGATAGCAGCTTTTCGGTATTGACGAGTGTTGGAGACGGTGTTTCTTGCGCGATGGTAAAGAAACTAAACAAGAACGTCATGATTAAAGCCGAAAAGCACTTTCTTTGTGGTGTTATTTTGAAGGTGTGTGTTGTCATCATCGACTCAAACATTGTTGTTTTCTCCGGTGTCCTTAGCAAGACTTAGTTTGGACTCTTTCTTTTTCCAACAACCTGTTCCATCCGGTAATAGTTCCGTGAAGTAGATGGTGTTGTCTATCATGTGTGTGATTTCGCCAAAAAATAGCCCAAGGCGATCGCCTGTAGTGACTTTATACAGTAATCCATCATTTGCCTTAATGATGCCCCAGGTGCTTCCTTGGGTGGTGAAAAAACCTTGAATTTCAAGTGCATCTATGCCGAATTGTTCCAATGGCATTTTGCCTTTTTCAAAATCGGGTTGTAGGCAGTTAGCAATGGTTTTTTGGGCGACTTCTTGTTGGGCGTTTTTGGCTCTTTGAAAAGGGCTTCTTAGGTTTTCAACCGCATACTTAAAAGCGGGTTTGGTTTCAAATGTTGGGTAGGGCTCAATCGCCATAGGTGGAGTGCTTTCTACCTCAACCATAAATTGTTTTAGGTCGTCCATTTGCGGCTTACAAGCACTGAGAAACATAAGAGAAAGCAACAGCAATTTACTTTTCATCTTTTACTCCCTCTTGCAGGGCGGTTCTATATGTTTTTGCTTGTAGTTGAAGGTTGAGTAACTCCCCATCTTCTTTGATTTCAAAGTTGTGTACGGTAACGATGCGAGGAAGTGCGGCAATATCAGCAAGGAAAAGACCAAAGTCGTGATAACGCCCTTGTACTTCCATTTGAATAGGGAGTTCGGAGTAAAACTCTTTTGGTACTTCTTGTTGCCAGTTAAGCAGCTTGAAGGTTAGCCCTGATGAAGTGCCAATGAAAGTAATATCATCTAATAAGCCTGGCGTTTCATTTGAGGTTGGCAGTGATTTAAGCATGGTGGCAAAATCACTTTTTAGCTGAGTCAGCTGTTCTTGATATGCCTCCATATTCGCTGCAATTGCGTACTTTGAACGATAACTACGCTTTAAATCTTGTTCTGTGACTTCCGCTGCAGCCAGAATGGGGAGTTTATCTTTGACGATCACAAAATACCCAACACCACTCATTAAGATGAGAAGAAATAAGGCTACGACTACCTTGACCTCAAATGGCCAAATTGCCATTTGCTCGGGGTCGAGCTCATTCATTTCCTTGAGTTTGGAGAAGTCAAACCGAATCACGATTTACGCTCCTTTTCCGGCGCTTTAGGTAACGGCATGAGAATGGGGCTTATTGAAAAGTTAAGTTTAAATTCGCTTCCTGCTTCAGCGGTGCCCGTGTTGGCTACAATGGAGGTAAGTTCTGCATTGATGAAAATGTCGGAATCTTCCAATTGACGCATAAACTCTGAGAGGTGGTTATTAGAGTCGCTAATTCCCAAAACTTCTATCTTCCTATCTCGGCGTTTAAGGCTGAGATAAGCAATGCCTGATGGTGTGACTTTGACAAGCTCATTAATCACGTTAGGCGCAACGTTTCGACTATCTTGAAGTTGCTCTATTAGCGCAATTTGTTGTTCAAGCGCTTCTTTACTTTCTCTGATGTCTTTAATTTTCGCTATTTTCACATCCAGCACGGCAATTTGTTGCTGTAAGAACTGATTTCGTTGGTTTTGATTTTGGGTGATTTGGTCAATTGCCATACCTACAAGGTACATTAAGCCAAGCGCGGCAATAGCAACGAACCCCAAAATGCCAAGGTATTGCTTCTTTTGTTGTTCCCTTTGTTTTTCTCTCCATGGCAATAAATTTATGTGTGGCATTGACTAAAGCTCCTACAGGCGAGGCCAAGCGATATGGCATACAAAGGCCCGGTTTCTGGGGGCAGTTGTGTCGATGCATCGATTAATTTTGCACATGGGTTAAAGATGCTAAATGTCTTGTTCATATCAGCACTGAGGTCGTCAACTAAACCGGGAATGAGAGCGCCTCCACCGCTGATTAATAGTGTTTCTGGCGCGTCTTTATTTTCCGAGCCAGTGTAAAGTTGCATAACTTTGCTGATGCTTTGTTGCAGGTTGCCTAAAAAGTGCGGGTAAGCATCCGTTCGCCAATGTTCTGGCAAAGTATTGTCTTTCAGTTGTTGAATAGCAGAGGCTTTGTCTAAGCCGTGAAAGAGACAAATATCGTTAATTAAGTTGTCTGTTCCAAAAGGAATTTCTTTACTATGAATTTCGGTTTTTTCATCCACCACGGTTAGTTGAAGTTGGGTTGCACCAATATTGAAGCAAGCAACAGAGGTATTGGGAGGAATGTCAGCAAAGTGTAGTAGCGTGTTACCCAGTGCAAAGCCTTCTATATCAATGATTTTAGGCTCGAATTCGAGTTCTCTTAATAGCGTAATTCGGCTATCGATCATATTTTTGTGAGCGACACTGAGCAGCACATCGTCTCTGTCATCGGTTTGTGTACCCAACTTTTCAAAATCGATGTAAACGTCATCAATGGGAAAGGGAATTAAGCTATCGGCTTCTAGCTCTATTTGAGCCTCAAGCTCGACATCCGTTTGATTTGGCGGCATGTACACCAGTTTGGTGAGCACTGATGCACCAGATACTGCGACACTCACATCATTGCTTTTTAGTTTTAACCTATGCTTAATTTTTTTGATGCAGTGACTGATGGCGTCGAAATCTTTTACCTCTCGTTCGGCAAAAGCATCGCCTAAAATGGGCTCACAGGCTGCGGCGGAGATTTGTACTTCTTCTCCTTTACGTACTAATAGAACTGCTTTTACAAACCGCGTGCCAATATCGAGGCCGAGCAAGGGCGTTTGTTTGGGTTGCAAAAGTTGTTTAAGCACCGAGCGCTCCAGTTTGTGTTCACCATTCTATTTATCGTCAATATTACCCAAATAGCTTAACTCTTTGTTTTGCTTAGGCGTACTTACGTATATTTTATGATGATGTTAAATCTGATGAAGAAGCTAAAATACTTTCCTAAGGATAGTAAATACGGGATTTGTAGCCTAGTGTTTAGAATAGGAGTGAAAGTTTAATCGGGCAATAAACTGACTGAATTCATACCTTTTATCGGGCGTTGTATACAAAATCTAACCAAATATCATACCTAATACAGGGAATAGGCATGGCATCAATGAAAATGTCAGTTACAATAAAGCAGTCATCTATTACTAATTAGAAAGAGCATCGTTTTCAGCAGTGAAATATATTAAACGAGTTGTCAGCTTATCTATCATCGCAATGGTGATGGGGCTTTGTACTATCGCTGGTCTGTACTTTTATATTAAACCCGATTTACCGAGTGTTTCGGTGCTTAAAGATGTGCGCTTGCAAACGCCGATGAAGGTCTTTACGCAAGATGGCAAACTCATCTCTCAATTTGGCGTAAAGCGCCGCATTCCCCTTGAGTTAGAACACGTTCCTGATTCCCTTGTTCATGCTATTTTGGCGACAGAAGACAGCCGCTTTTTTGAACATCCCGGTATCGATCCCATTGGCATTTTACGTGCTGCGGTCAATCTTGCTCTAACAGGCGAGAAAGGGCAAGGGGGCAGTACCTTAACGATGCAGTTGGCGCGAGGCTTCTTTTTAACCAGAGAAAAAACGTTCTTACGTAAATTCAAAGAGATATTCATCGCTTGGCATATTGAGCGAGTTCTGACTAAACAAGAAATTTTAGCGCTTTACATCAATAAAGTAGAGCTAGGTCACCGCTCGTTTGGCTTTGGCGCTGCGGCTCAGGTTTATTACGGTAAAGATATCAATGAGCTGACGCTGGCGCAGGTTGCGACACTGGCAGGATTACCTAAAGCGCCCTCAACGATGAATCCGATTAGCCGCCCGGAACGTTCTGTTAACCGAAGAAAAGTAGTGCTTTCTCGTATGAAAGCAGAGGGCTACATTACGGATGAAGAATATCAAGTTGCTGCTAACGCGCCTGTAACCGCGGAAAAACACGGGGCAGAAATTGAATTAGATGCGCCTTATTTAGCGAACGTGATTTACGAAGAAATGATCGCTTTATACGGTAAAGAAGAAGCAGAAACAGGGGGGTACAATGTTTATGCTACTGTCCCATCTCACCTACAAATCGCAGCGAAAAGTGCGGTAGTCTCTAACCTTCACGACTACGATGAGCGGCATGGATATCGCGGCCCCATTGCA
The DNA here is from genome assembly GCA_964228975.1 of Paraneptunicella sp. Lineage (GTDB taxonomy): Bacteria > Pseudomonadota > Gammaproteobacteria > Enterobacterales > Alteromonadaceae > Paraneptunicella. The sequence goes on from CAXRCC010000087.1 coordinate 21,450, forward strand.
CAGCTATGGGACACTTCTGAAGAGGCATTAACTGGCGCATGGGAAGAAGACGCAATCCTTGAATACCTTGCGCCCATTCCTAGCTACAAACCACTGCAACCCGCTGTTGTGACGCAAGTTTACGATACTGCTATTACCGTATTGGATAAGCAGGGTGACTATCATTATATCGACTGGGAAGGCCTTGCATGGGCACGACCTTATCTGAGCGATACTAAACAAGGACCAGACCCTAAAACGGCAACGGAGATAGTCTCTCCCGGAGCACATATTTTGATTCGCCCGATGCCAGATGGTGAAGCGTGGCAGCTTGGCCAGTTTCCAGATGCTACGGGAGCATTGGTTGCTGTTGATCCGAATAATGGAGCTGTGAGAGCGATTGTGGGTGGGTATAACTTCTACCAAAGCCAATTTAATAGGGCAACACAGGCAAAGCGTCAAGTCGGTTCAAATATAAAGCCGTTCTTATATTCAGCTGCGCTTGAAAACGGTTATACACTTGCTTCAGTGATTAATGATGCGCCGATTAATCAGTGGGACAGAGGTTCCGGTAACGCATGGCGTCCGAAAAACTCTCCTCCCATTTATGATGGGCCGTTAAGAATGCGGATTGCGCTTGGCAAATCAAAGAACGTGGTTTCTGTTCGATTATTGCGAGCGGTGGGTATTGATAACGTGCGTCAGTATATGCGTCAGTTCGGTTTTGAAATGAGCGATTTACCTCGAGATGAGTCGTTATCTTTAGGTACGGCATCGTTAACGCCATTAGAGGTAGCAAGCGGCTTTGCTTCGTTCGCGAATGGCGGATACGCCATTTCACCGCACTTTATTGAACGCATTGAGGGACAATTTGGCGAGTACGTTTGGCAAGCATCTCCACCAACAGCGTGTCCCACTTGCGAAATTGGTGAAAGTTTAACGGCGCAGTTAGATAGCGATACCGTGCTAGCCAGTGCTGATGCAGATAGCCAACCAGCAACAAAATTGCCGCCACAAGCTGAACGCATTATTTCAGAACAAAACGCGTTTTTAGTTGGTGAAATGATGAGAACAGCGATTACCGGTAGTGGTAGTTCGCGTAATAAAACATATTGGCGAGGAACGGGGTGGCGCGCGAATACCTTGCTCAGACGAAAAGACTTAGCAGGTAAAACGGGTACAACGAACGATGCCAAAGACACTTGGTTTAGCGGCTTTTCGCCGGATCTGGTTGCTACAGCTTGGGTGGGTTTTGATGACATGAGCCGCTCTTTGGGCCGAACCAGTCGCAATAAGTTTTTGTTTAATCGCGTACAAAAACAAACTGGTCGGAGTCCTAATATTATTGGTAATGCTATGGTAGGGGGCGAAGATGGTGCCCGCGTTGCCCAACCAGCTTGGATTCGCTTTATGGAACAGGCTTTGGTTGATAAGCCTGAAGTCAGCAAGCACATTCCAGACAATGTGGTAACGGTTCGTATAGATAGAACCACAGGCAAGCTAACCGATCGCATTGATCATACATCTCGATTTGAATACTTTATGGCGGGTACAGAACCACAAACCTATGTCGATGATCATGAGATTATTGACCCAGTTGGTGAAAAATCTACTGAACCTGCGCCAACAGATGAGATATTCTAGTACAGCATTATCTTTGAAAAGCCTTTGAATCTTCAGTGTGTGTTTGAAGGTTTTTACACAACATTCACGTGGCTTCACCCCGTTTAATAATAAAAAAGAAGCCTTAACTGTAGTCATCAACGATACCGTAACAAAATGACAGAATCACAAAAAAGCGAACCTCTTTATATTCCCTATGCAGGTCCGGCGTTGATAGAGACGCCATTGCTTAACAAAGGTAGTGCTTTCAGTGCAGAAGAGCGCGCTGCCTTTAACCTAAGCGGCCTATTGCCTCCTCGTTACGAAACGATAGAAGAGCAAGTAAAGCGCTGTTACGCTCAGTACAGCAGCTTTAATGAAACCATCAATAAGCACATCTACCTTCGTGCTATTCAAGACAACAATGAAACACTGTTTTATCGACTCATCACTGAGCATATCGATGAAATGATGCCCATTATTTACACACCTACCGTGGGTGATGCGTGCGAACAGTTCTCCGATATTTATCGCAACGCGAGAGGCCTATTTATTTCTTATGATGAGCGTCACCAAATTGATGACATTCTTCGTAGTGCCACAAAGCGCAACGTTAAAGTCATTGTGGTCACAGATGGTGAGCGCGTGCTTGGCCTCGGTGACCAAGGCATTGGAGGAATGGGCATTCCTATTGGAAAGCTTTCGTTGTACACCGCGTGTGGTGGCATTAGTCCAGCCTATACGATGCCAATTATGTTGGATGTGGGTACAAACAACGAGAAGTTGCTAAATGATCCAATGTACATGGGTTCAAGAAGAAAGCGCGTTAACCAAGAAGAGTACGATGAATTCATCGGGATGTTCATGAACTCGGTTAAGAAGCGTTGGCCAGATGCCATGATCCAGTTCGAAGATTTTGCTCAGCACAATGCAACGCCTATTTTGAATCGCTATCGTCATGACGTACGTTGTTTTAATGATGATATTCAAGGCACTGCGGCGGTGACTGTTGGCACGTTATTGGCGGCATGTCGTAGCAAAAATGCGAAACTATCAGAACAAAATGTTGTGTTTGTGGGAGCAGGTTCAGCAGGTTGTGGTATCGCAGAGCAAATCATTCAACAAATGACGGCAGAGGGGATTTCTGCTGAACAAGCTCGCAGTCAGATTCATATGATTGATCGCTTTGGTTTGGTCACAGATAAAACGCCGAATTTGCGTGATTTCCAACAAAAGCTGGCTCAACCAAGTGACAAGTTAACGGGGTGGGAATACGAAGGTGAGTATCCGTCTTTGGTGGAAACTATTCGTGCTATCAAGCCGGGTATCTTAATTGGTGTATCAGGGCAAGCAGGCCTGTTTACCGAGGCCGCAATCAAAGCCATGCATGATGGATGTGAGCGACCGATTGTGTTCCCGTTGAGTAATCCTTCGCGTCAAATTGAAGCGCACCCTGAAAAAGTGATTGAGTGGACAAACGGACAAGCGATTGTCGCAACAGGAATCCCATTCCAGCCAATCGAATACAATGGTAAAACCTTTACTATTCCACAGTGCAATAACAGTTATATTTTCCCTGGCATCGGCTTAGGTGTGCTGGCATCGAAAGCGCGTATTATCAGTGATGGTATGTTGATGGTGGCCAGCGAAACCTTGGCAGAGTGTTCTCCGAATGCCAACACGGGGGAAGGTGACTTATTGCCTCCGTTAGGTGAAGTGGCAGAAGTCAGTAAGAAAATTGCGTTTAACGTTGCGAAGAAGGCGATGGAAGAAGGCTTGGCGTTAGTGCTAAGTGATGAAATGCTCGAAAATAAAATCGAGCGTAATTTCTGGACACCTGAGTACAGACAATACAAGCGAGTGAGCATTTAATCATAGGTTTGTATCTACGCTGGTTTTCGCTTTGGTAGAAGCGGAATCGTCTTTTAAAGCCCTTGCTGTATTGCTGGGGCTTTTTCATTTATTAGCCTTTCTGTTTAGTTTGCGATCACACCCAAGTGAAGCAAGTTCTCGACTTCTTCTTTCGACATACCGAGTTCATCAAGTAATACTTTTGATGTGTGCTGACCGCATAGTGGCGGCGCGGTTTTGTAATGCACTGGTGTTTCGGACAGTTTGATGGGAGAGCCAACCAGCGATAAAGGCGTCGTCGTATAAGGGTGGGCCATACTAATTTGCATTTCTCGTGCTTTGATCTGTTCTAGTTCAAACACTTCACTCATTTGGTTAACCGGTGCGCAGGGAACTTGATGGCGTTTAAGTTCCGCTAGCCAATGTTCGGTCGTTTTTTGTGACGTGCACTGGGTAATGAGCGTCGTGAGCGTATCCCTGTGTTTAACCCGTGCAGCATTGGTTTGATAAAGAGGATCATTGGCCCAGTGAGGCTGATTTAAAGCTGTTGCTAGCCTTGAGAATTGTTCATCATTACCCACGGCAAGGATAATATGACCATCGGCGGTTTCAATGTTTTGATAAGGCACAATTGAAGGGTGTGCGTTGCCTTGCCTAGGTGCGTTTTTTCCGGAGGTTAAATAGTATTGGGCAATATTGGTTAAACTCGCGGTTGCGCAGTCGAGCAAGCTCAAATCAACCAGTTGGCCTTTGCCTGTCTGTTGTCGTGCATTTAATGCTGCAAGTATGCCCACGGCTGCATTTAGCCCAGTCATTACGTCAACAAGGGCAACACC
>CAXRCC010000088.1:0-4378 GCA_964228975.1 Paraneptunicella sp.
GCAAATTCTTTAAGCTTTCACTATTGTATCTATTTGCGCATTTCGGTGCGATCCTGCTTGAGGCTGGATTGACCCGTTATGGAATCGAGGTGCTGTGATTTTGCCGTCAATGTGACGGTTCAGCCTCCATCTTCAGCTCAGCCTTCTGCATCATCTTTATTGCAAGACGATACGAGTAAGGAGGCACTTACTAACAAGGCTTGCTATTCATTATTGACGAATGAAGCTCACCCTGGTTGGGAGCATCACTGTATTCCAATTGGCTCTCATGCTTATGTACGATTATTCCATTTTACGTTTCCTCAACAAATCGCGTCTGGCAGCGATGTCGCCTACGATTTAATTTGCTTAACTAGCAAGCAAAACTTGGCAAAAAGCGCCGCCGATTTATTGTTGCCGGGTGAAAGTGAGCCAAAAATTGTTTTTAAGAAAACCTTAGACAATGTGCTACACGGTTCTTGCCGTAAGCCGCACTTTTCCTCGCAAGATGCATTGCTTCAGGTCGATAAACTTCTGCTTGAAGAGCCGATGTCATCAAGACCGGGGTTACTGATGATGGCGGGCGATCAAATTTATGCTGATGATGTGGCAGGTCCGCTCTTAGTGGCAATTCACCAAGTCATTCACTTACTGGGGCTGCATCAAGAAGCACTCGAAGGGGCAACGGTGGATAGCTGCTCCGCTTTGTATCAGCATGATCACTGCTATTACCAACGTGCCAAACTGCTGCCCGATGACGAGGCGAATGAACAGGTAGAAAAGCGGTTTCTTAAAGGAAAGAAAAAGCCCATCTTTACATCGGTTCATGCGGAAAACCACCTGATTACCGCTGCTGAAATTTACGCAATGTATTTACTGGTGTGGTCGCCAGCCCTTTGGGAGTTCGTGGATTTAGATAAAAACCGGGTTGCACCAGAATTTTTGGCGCAGTATGAATCGGAAAAAGCACTCATCATTGCGTTTCAAGAAACACTGCCAGCGGTGAGTCGAGTATTTGCGCATATTCCCACCTACATGATTTTTGATGATCATGATGTGACTGATGATTGGAACCTTACACGTGGTTGGGAGCAGGCTGCCTATGAGAATCCATACTCACGGCGCATTATTGGCAATGCCATGATTGGTTACTGGTTATTCCAAGGTATTGGCAACCAACCGCAAGTATTTAACACGCTTTTTGAATTTGCTAACACACACTTTTCTTGCGCGGGTATTCAAGAGCAAGATGCATTGATTTCCCAATTGTTAGATTTCTCTCACTGGCATTATGTGCTGCCTACCGAACCCAAATGCGTGGTTTTGGATACAAGAACGCATCGGTGGCGTTCAGAAAAGGGGGATAATTATCCGTCGGGTTTAATGGATTGGGAGTCGTTAACGCAGCTACAACACGAACTGTATGAACAAGAGCGCGCAATTATTGTCTCGGCAGCGCCAATATTCGGTGTCAAACTTATTGAGACAATCCAGAAAATATTCACATTCTTTGGCAAAGCGCTGGTGGTGGATGCAGAAAACTGGATGGCGCACCGGGGAACAGCAAAAGTCATTCTAGAAACGTTTTTAGACAAACGTACCCCCAATAACATCACAGTGCTATCTGGCGATGTTCATTATTCATTTGTGTACGATGTGTATTTAAGAAGCGAGCGTCACGATCAACAGGCGAGAGTCGTACAAATCACCAGTAGCGGCATCAAAAATGCTTTTCCAGATACCTTGCTTACAACATTCGATAAACTGAATCGCTTTATTTACGGGCGTTGGTCGTTGTTTAATTGGTTTACCAAAAGAAGGCGTTTGTTGATTCGTCCTAGAACGCCCAATTCACAGCCCAACCGTACGTTATTTAACAGCGCAACCATAAGCCGCATTCACTTCGATCTAGAAGGAGAAAAAGTACACGTAGAGTTGCTTTGTCATGATGGTAAACGGGTACATTTTATTAAAAAATAAATAACCTTCTTGGTGAATAGAAACATTGTAGAAACATCAATGAACTACAGTTGAAACATGCGGATTCTAATTTTGAAGTCTTAAGAGACATGTTTTTCAGGTGTCAGCTTTATATTTGATTGTTTCTTCTTGCAGCGTAACGGCAATGCCAAGGTTATAGTAATCAATGTCTTCTATTCAGTCTGATTCCCAATATTCTGGTGTTTTAGATTTTTTCCACCTGCCTCACCATGCTTTGCTTGAAATTATCGATCAATCTCCTGGTATTTGTTGTGTTTACAACGATCGTGGCGAGTTTGAATATGCCAATGCCGCGGCGCTGGCGTTTTTCGGATGTGCTTTTGAGGAAATCAAAGGCAAAAACTTATTAGACTTTGTTCACCCTGACGATTTAGAAGCGGCAACGGAGTCCTTTGTTAAATTATTATCCATACCGGATTTTGATACTCAGTTTTGTGCTCGGTTCGTTAATGTTCAAGGAAGCGAGGGCTTCTTAACTTGGAAGCTAAAAACAGATTTTAATTCGAAGCTGCTGTATGGCACAGCACAAGTAGAAACAGATGCGGATTATCAGCGCAATCGCTCTACCGCGAAGCACGACTTAAAAGCCGATTACTTCTATTTGTCGGAAGAATTATCTGGCTTGGGTTTTTGGCGAGCGGATTTGCCCACATCCACGATATCGTGGTCTGAGCGTGTTTTTGAAATTCACGACCTTCCTTATTCCGAAAAGGCACCAACGTGGCAAGACTGTTTGGCGCTATATCATCCTGATGACCGCGACAAAGTACATCAATGTTTAAAGCGTGCCGTGCTTGATGCAGAGCCTTTTTCTATACAGTTTCGTTTACTCACACCACAAAATCGACAAAAACATGTGCACGCAAGGGGGTATATTGAAAGCTTGCCTAATGGCAAACCTGTAGCCGTTGTGGGCACATATCAAGATGTATCCAAGCAAATCTCAACAGGGGAAGAATTACAGCACTTTTCCACCATTGTGAAGTATTCCAATTTGAGTGTATTGATGTGTGATGCAGAAAGGAGAATTTCATGGGTTAACCCTGGGTTTGAATCTTTAACGGGCTATAGTTTGGATGATGTATTAGGGCAGCATCCTTCGCAGCTATTGCACGGACCTAAAACATCGGCACAGACGAAAGCGTACATAAAAGAACAACTCGACAAGGGCGAAACCGTTGATTGTGATGTGTTGAACTACACGAAAAGTGGAGATAGCCATTGGATCCGGTTAACCATCACGCCTATTCGAGATGATGATGGCAACATCGTCAAATTTCTGGGTTTTCAAACCGATATCTCTCAAAAGAAACGCAGTGAAGAAGTGATGCGTCAAGCGAGCCACTTAGAATCATTGAATGTTATGGTCGGTGGCATTGCGCACGATTTTAACAATGTGATGGGCATTGCTAAGTCCAATGTTGATTTGTTGTCTATCGAATATGAAGGCGCCAATAATCAATATGTGAAGAAGATAGAAAAAGCCGTTGATCGTGCGGCGCAGCTGACGCAAAAACTCCTGCAATTTTCCAATGTTTCTCATTCAGAAAAAAGTGCGAATCATATTCAAGCGTGCGTACAAGAAGCGTCGTTACTGCTTGATAAGTCGTTTGCAAAGTATACCGACTGCTTTTTATCACTTGTGGATGAACCGATTTGGTGTCACCTCAATAAAACCGATCTTGAAGATTGCCTGATTAACTTAGCTATTAACGCGCGAGATGCTATCGAGTATCAGGGGAATATCACTATCAGCGTTGCCTTAGCACGTCCGCCAGGGAACTGTGTTGTGGGCTATCTTCCTTCAACGGAAACGCAAGACGACTTTTGCAAGATTTCAGTCACGGATACGGGTAAAGGCATCGCCAAAGAAGATATAGAGAAGGTGTTCACGCCCTTTTATACAACGAAACCTAATGGTTCAGGCACTGGATTAGGATTGAGTATGGTTTATAACTTCGTAAAACAAAGTCATGGGTATGTGGGGATGTCGAGTGAAGAAGGTGTGGGCACAACCGTCACATTATGGTTGCCGACTTGTGATGCGCCTGTGTGTGAAAGCCAATCTGGTGCCAAAGATACACAGAGTGAGACGCCACAAAGCTTCAATATTCTCTTACTTGATGACGAAGTGGATTTACTTGAAGTGACTGCAACACTGCTTCGTCGGGAAGGACACCAAGTGACCTGTTGCCACAATGCTGAAATGGCGCTAGCTGTGTTACAAGAGTCGAGTTTCGATTTGTTTTTATCCGACATATTAATGCCGGGAGAAAAACAGCCCATTGATGTGATTACGGCAATTGAGCAGTATTATGATTCCACTAAAATCATGTTGATGAGTGGATATCAAGGCACAAACAACGAAGCGTTACTTGCCTACACCATTCTGCAAAAG
>CAXRCC010000089.1:0-15793 GCA_964228975.1 Paraneptunicella sp.
CAGAAGATGTGATCCCAAAAACGTTGCGCAACTCATTGCCAACTTACATGGTGCCGGACAGCGTTACCGTGGTGGATCACATTCCGCTCACTCAAAGCGACAAGGTCGACAAAAAAGCATTGTTTGCTTTACTCGCGCCAACGCATCAAAGCGAAGCGGAGCGCCTTGCTTCTCGTATGGCAGCGTATCCTGAGCATCAATCTTCATTGTCGTTTTGGGCAGAACATTTAACACAAGCGCCGGTTTTAAACTTGCCAACCGATGCGCCAAGAGCGTTAGATGCAGGCAAGCGTGAGTGCATAAACTTTGCCTTGCCCAAGGCTTTATCGAAAGAGGTTGAAGCGCTGAGCTTAACTCACGGCGTGTCGCAATATGCTGTGCTGCTTTCCGCTTTTGGCTTGTTGATGAGCCGTTACACCGCACAATCTTCTTTGCTTATTGGCACGCCTACCGACGTGGCAACGGATTTCAGTGCCATGCCGTTAAGTGCAGGCTTTGATAATACCTTGTTGATGCCGCTTTCAACGGAATCGGATAACGAGGAAATGACGTTCGTTGCCTTCTTGTTGCAAAACGCAGAAACCATTGCAGCGGTAAATGCCAATAAAACGGTGCCTTACAGCGTGCTCAGTGACGTGTTTACCCAAGCGCAAACCGACCTGTTCCAAGTCATGTTCAGCTTGCAATATGCAAATTTAGAACAGGACGACGTGATTGAACTTAGCGCACCACTGCAACATATTCCTGGTGCCGAGGTGCCTAATCAATCGGATATGATGCTGCGTGTTTTGAACGTAGATGAAGCCTTGTTTGGGGGGATTGAGTTTAACGGTCAACTCTTTGAAGTAGAAAGCATCGAGCGTTTGGCCAAGCACTTTGAAGCCCTGTTGGCCTCGATAGTAGCGACGCCTGAAGCGCGTTTATCGCAGCTGAACTTCTTAGGTGAGCAAGAGCGTGAAGCCTTGCTGACGCAGTGGAATCAAACCGAACAAGCTTATGCATCGGATAGCCATTTAGCAGCGCAGTTTGAAGCGAATGTGGAAAAGCACGCCAACGATGTGGCGGTGGTTGATGCAAGCACACAGCTTACGTACGCCACGTTAAATCAACACGCTAACCAGCTGGCGCATTATTTACTTGCCAATGGCGTTGGGCCAGAGGTGCGTGTGGGTGTGTGCCTTGAGCGTCATGCGTCGTTGGTCACAAGCCTATTGGCCGTGTTAAAAGCGGGCGGCTGTTATGTGCCGCTCGACCCGAATTACCCTCAAGCACGATTGGATTATTTGCTATCGGATTCAGACGTTAGCGTATTGATTACCGATTCTGCCTTAGCTCAGAAGTTGGATTATACCGGCCATGTGATTGCGCTGGATACGGATTGGTTGTGCCAGTTTGTGAACGAGTGCGTTCACCAAAATCAGGCAGAAAATGCAACTTATGCCGATTACCTCGCGCGTTTGGGCCTTGCTCTTGGTGAGATGACGCCGGAACAAGCGTTATCGCAAGTTAAGGCAGCCTTAATCACGAATCCGCAAGATGCCAACCTTGTCAGTGTTCACCCCGACAACTTGGCTTACCTGATTTACACCTCGGGCAGCACAGGGCTGGCAAAAGGCGTGAGCTTAAGCCATCGCGGTGCGTTGTCGCTGTTAAGCTGGGCAGCAAAAGAAGTGCCAGCGCAAGCAAGAGCAGGTGTGCTGGGTTCAACGTCAGTGTGTTTTGACTTGTCGATTTACGAGTTGTTCTTGCCATTAACGCAAGGCCAAAGCGTGTATCTTATCGATTCAATTTTGTCGTTGAATACGTATCCGCATCGCGACAAATTAACCCTAATTAACACTGTGCCTTCGGCAGCGAAAGCCTTATTAGACGACAACGCCATTCCCGATTCGGTGAAGGTGTTGAACTTAGCGGGCGAGCCGTTAAAAGCCAACTTGGTAGACAGGCTGTATGCAGAAACGCACATTCAGCAAGTGTACGACTTATATGGTCCTTCTGAAGATACCACTTACTCAACCTTTAGCCCGCGTGAGTCGCATGGCGTGGAAAGCATTGGTCATCCGGTGGCAAATACTCAGCGCTACATTTTGGATGAGGTTGGTGAGCCTGTGCCAATGGGTGTGGTCGGCGAACTTTATTTAGGGGGCGATGGCCTAGCACGAGGCTACTGGCAGCGGCCTAGCTTAAGCGCTGAGCGCTTTGTGCCGAATCCATTTAGTGAGCAGCCGGGTGCGCGTTTGTATCGCACTGGCGATTTGGTGCGCAGCCTAAACGATGGACGTTTGCAATACGTGGGGCGTGTGGATCATCAAGTGAAAGTGCGCGGATTCCGCGTTGAGCCGGGCGAAATTGAAAGCCTATTGCTCGCACAAGACAGCGTAAAAGATGCCACCGTGATTGTGCGCGAAGATCAGCATCTTGAGCCGCAAATCGTGGCGTACGTCATTGCCGATGAGCGCGTTATTCACACCACACAGGCAGAAAAAGCCGAGGCGCAAACGCAGTGGGTGAAATCCCTAAAAGCCATGCTGCAAAGTAAATTACCTGCGTACATGATGCCTTCTGCGACTCTCGTGCTTGATGCATTGCCGCTTACGCCAAATGGCAAGCTCGACAGAAACGCGCTGCCTGCGCCGGATATGTCGTTGTGCCAAAACACTGGGCGCGGGCCGCGAACGGAAACGGAATTGGCGCTGCAAAGCCAAATTCAAACCTTGGTGGATGTGGCGCAAATCGACATTTACCGCGAGTTTGTGGATTTAGGGCTGCACTCGATTCTGTTAATTCGTTTGTGGAACCAAATTCGCGAGCATTTCAATGTGCAGTTGAGCATTGCCGAATTGTATAGCTACCCCACGGTAGAAAGCTTGGCCTTGCGCATTGATGAGAAGATGGCAAACCAAGAGTTCTGCTTGTCGGATGAATTCTCCTTAGTGAGAGTGAACCAAAGCGAAGCGCCGCAGCAGATGGTGTGTATTCCCGGCGCTGGCGGAGAGATGTCGCAGTTCTTGGATATCGCGACCAATGTTGATTCGGATTTTGCTGCTTGGGCGGTGCCAGGTGTGAATCCGGCGCATCTAACCGAGCAAACGGTGTTTCATTCTTACGCCGATTATGCCGAGTCGTTAATCCCCTTATTGGCGAAAACACAAAGCGCAGAAATTCACTTAGTAGGTCATTCCATTGGCGCGCTAATCGCTTATGAGATGGCGAAGGTATTAAATCAATCCGGTGCGGTGCGCGTTAAATCGCTAGTCATGTTAGATCCGCCCATCATTTCTGAGTTAAACGAATCGGCTTCTGAAAATACCGCTGTACGTCTTGCGCAAACATTAATTCCATTGCTGATTGCAAAAGGGATTGCGCCACAACAAGAGTGGTTCCAATTCAAATCAAATGACGACGCTGAATTAAAACAAGAAGCCGTTCAGTTATTAACGCAAAACGGTATTCATCTTTCTGTGGTTGATATTGAAAGAATGCTAGCGGAAAAACAGCATTGGCAAAATATGCGTTTTGATTGTCGAGAGAAATTGCTTTGTCCTGATGTGCATATTTTCTTTGCTGAGTCGTTAACCTTGGATGAGAAAGTGCCGGATGCATTGTTGCAAAAACGAAAAGAGGAATGGCGTCGCTGTTTTGCAACAGAACCTTCCTATTATCTTAATGCGGGTGACCACTTTAATTTATTAAATAAAGAAAATAATCAACAAATTGTTAATTTAATTAAAGGGCTGGGTAAATAGTGAGTAAAATACTTAACCATATTTTCGCTTTTACTTTATTGATGCTAAACACATCCATTGCAACGGCGGCAATTGGTGAGGCAACAAGTGAAAAAAGTGAAGGTGAGCAATTATTCGCTCAGCATTGTCGAGGCTGCCATACCGGCTTTTTAGGCAGTACTGCACCGTCGCCACAAGTCCTGAAAAAGTTCCCGCCAAAGTCGATCATTCACGCATTAACCACGGGCGTCATGCGGACACAAGGTTATCCCTTAAGTGGTCAGCAACGACGCGCGGTAGCGGAATATGTAACCGGGTTAAAACTCGATGCAGATTTGGCTGAATCCAGCGTGGGGCAGTGTGCTAAGGCGATGACTCTGGATGCCAAACTCCCCACGTGGAACGGCTGGGGCGCATCGCCAGGCAACCAAAGTTATCAAGCCAGTGACACGCAAATCACAGCCGACAATGTGAAGCAGTTGTCGTTGGCGTGGGCGTTTGGTTTTAAAGATTCCTATTCTGCCTGGGCACCGCCTGTATCCTTTGGTGGCAAGATGTTCGTGGGCAGCCAAGCGGGCCTATTCTACGCTTTGGATGCCAAAACAGGGTGTACCCATTGGCAATTTAGTGCCAAGGCTGGCGTACGTGCCGGTGCAAGCGTTACCGCAGTTACCATAGAGCGTGATGGCGCTAAGCACACCCAATATCGCGTTTTGTTTGGCGACCTGTCGGGCAACCTATATGCACTTGATGCGCAGTCGGGTGAGCTGCTGTGGGAAGTGGAATTAGACGCCCATCCTAAAGCCAGAGTCACAGGCACACCGCTGTTACACGAAGATCGTATTTATGTCCCTATGTCGTCATGGTCAACCGTGGGGGGCGAGCACTCTCAAGGTTGCTGCATGTTCCGTGGCAGTTTGTCGTCTGTTGACGTGAAAACGGGCAAGGTGCTGTGGAAAACCTACACCATTCCCGATGAGCCCAAACCGCTGAATTTGGTCAGTAGTGATGGTCATGATTTGTATGGCCCATCGGGCAGTGCGATATGGTCTCCTCCTGCATTGGATGCAAAAAGGCAATTAATTTATATCGGTACGGGAAACACTTATACGGGTGAGGCAATTAACTCTGACTCTATTCTTGCGCTTAATTTAGCTGATGGAAATATTGTTTGGAGTCAACAGCTGACGCCAAATGATGTATGGGTTCCAGGGTGTGAAAATAGAAAAGATGAAAGCTGCAAATTAAAGAAAGGTCCCAATTTTGATATTGGAAGTCCGCCAATGTTGGTATCGCTTTCAGGTGAAAAAGATTTAATTATAGTTGGACAAAAATCGGGTGTAGCGTATGCTTTAAATCCTGACAATAAAGGAAATATAGTTTGGCGATATAGAGCCGGAGAAGGCGGAGATGCCGGAGGTATTGTTTGGGGATCTGCCGCTGATAATCAATATGCATATTTTCCTGTTTCCGATATTACCACACCGAATCCCGGCGGCCTTCATGCTGTCAATTTAGAAAATGGAAAGCCAGTTTGGCACACAAAAATTAAAGAATTGATGTGTGGAACAAAACGATATGGCTGTAATGCTGCCCAGCCAGTTGGGGTATCAGTTATACCCGGTGTTATTTTCGCAGGTGCAATCGACGGTGGTTTTAGAGCCTATTCAACTAAAACTGGCGAAATACTTTGGGAATTTAATACTAACCAAGAATTTAAAACCGTTAATGGTGTTGTCGCCAATGGTGGCTCGTTAGCGGGTGTCGGTCCAACCATCGTTAATGGCATGGTTTACGTCAATTCAGGTTATGGGACAAATGGAGGAAGAGTTGGGAATGTCCTTTTGGCCTTTAAAGTAGTAGAGCAGAACAATTAACCATTAATAAGTTAATTAAGTATTGGAGTTTTGTGGTTCATGTTAGAGATAAACTCAGTCAGTAAATCATTTAAGGTTAAAAAGAAGAAGGACAAGTCCGGTTCTGAAGCGATAGACCCGCGTGAAGACGGTAATACATTCCATGCTCTTAAGAATGTTAGCTTTTCAACAAAGCGTGGAACAATAACGGGCTTATTAGGTGCAAATGGCGCAGGTAAAACCACGTTAATGCGTATTCTTGCCACCTCTTTTAAGCCGACTTCGGGTACGGTCACCATCGACGGTTTAGATATCGTTAAAGATTCCATGGAAATTAGAAAGAAGATTGGTTTTCTTTCTGGTACTAGTGGTTTGTATGGCCGATTAAGCGCAAAAGAAATTGTGAGTTACTTTGGTCGCTTATACGGCATTCCTGCCAATGAAATCGACGACAGAGTCGATCAGTTATTTAAAGAATTAGACATCACCAAATTTGCGCATCGCCAAGTAGAGAATCTTTCTGCGGGGATGAAGCAGCGAATTTCGATTGCACGTAGTTTAATTCACTCCGCCGATTTAATTATTTTTGATGAGCCTACCACAGGTTTAGACGTGCCATCGGCGCAAGGTATTTTAAATCATATTGAAATATGTCGAGATTTAAATAAATCGATAATATTTTCTACCCATCATATGCACGAAATTGAAAAACTGTGCGATCAAGTTGTGATTATTCAATTTGGTGAAGTTATTTTTCAAGGAACTGTCGATGAAATGAGAACAGCATCAGGCCATAAACATTTAGATGATGCTTATCTCGCATTAACGGGTCAAACCGTAAAAATGAATTACGAAATTAATTCAGATAATCAGTCTTCAGCAGTTGGTCAATCACAGCAGTCGGATAATGCCAATGTCTAAAATGTTCATAATTTATTTCAAAGACTTAATGGAAATGGGACGTGATAAACGTTCTATTTTAAGGCTCTTCTTATTACCTGGAATCTTCATCCCTTTATTTGGCCACTTCTTTATGGCCTTTGCTGATGACACACAGGATAAGATTAAAGAGGGACAAATAAATTACAGTATTGTTGGGGCGCAGCACCTGCCACAAATACGTTCTATTTACCCCGAAGACGACGGCTTCGTTGAAGTACCGCTTGGCAGTGAAGACGAGATAAAAGGGGCGATACAATCCGGTGCTATTTCCTTTGCTGTGCTTGTGCCGAATGATTCTAAGAAAAAGCTAAATAAAGGCGAGCGCGTGTATATTAGCTTGTATTACAACGGCGCAGCTTCGGGCAGTGAGCTTGTTCGTTCACGGGCACAAAAGCCGTTGACGGAGTTTAATGAACGACAAAGAGATTGGCGTTTGGTTTTCCTTGGTGTGACCGGAAGTGATGCAAAGGCAAAATTATTGAACCCCGTAGCAATAAACCCTGTAGACGTAGCGAGTACTCGCGAATCGGTTGGACATAATTTAGGAAGTATCATTTCTTATTTAGTGTTTATGGTGTGTTTTATGGGGTGCATGTTTACCGCCATAGAACTGGCCGCAGGCGAAAAAGAAAAGGGCACATTAGAGATTTTATTAATGTCGCCAATTCCTCGCTATCAATTAATTTTAGGCAAATTCTTTGTCGTATTTACGCTTGGTATCATGTACGCCACCTTTGCCGTTATCAGTATCAGTTTATGGTTAATCTATGAGGGAATGTCGGCCACAGATGCCTTCAGTGGCTTCCTTACTACGCTTGATACCTCGGACCTTATTTTGGTCTGGCTCATGTTAATTCCTGTCACCGCCTTATTCTCTTCTGTGGTGCTAACTATCTCGGTCTATGCAAAGAATCACCGCGAAGCTAGCTCATTAACAGGCATCGCTAATATTGTGGTGATTGGTATTGTAATGGTGATATTTATTCCTGGTGTTAATTTAGATTGGACGTGGGAAATGGTGCCCGTTGCAAACGTTGCAATGGCAATTAGAGAATTAATTAAAGGCACTCTTACAGATTATTTTATGCTATTAAGGGTGTTATTTTATATTGTAATTATAGCATCTTGTTTGTTATATTTTTGTTGTAAGTGGTTTGGTAAAGAATCAGTTATTCATAGAATGTAATTACTAATTGATTATTGTTTATCGATAATCAAGGTAAATAAGATATCTACTTATTTATATAGATTGTTAATGTTTGTGAAATAATTAGGCTTATTCTTAAAAGGTATTATTTTTTAAGAGGAAACTTAATTAATTTAGAGAAGTGTAATAAAAGCCGGGGGGCTCATGAGCTTAAACGAAGAACAAACCATTTTTAATGTTGTAATCAATCATGAGATGCAATACAGCATTTGGCCAGCTGACAGAGAAAACGCGTTAGGTTGGGAAAATGAAGGTAAATCAGGTACCAAACAAGAATGCCTTGATTATATCGATGAAGTTTGGACTGACATGAGACCTTTAAGCCTGCAAAAGAAAATGAGCCAAGGTGCAGAGCACTAATTGACTGCTATTAACGCATTGATGTGATAAAGAACTGTTTTTAATTCCACCGTTTTTTATGACGTAACATTCGATAATAAAAGCGCTTTTTTGTTATCGAATGCAATGCGAATTCGCTATCAAATCGGGGATTTTAGTTCCTCATAAAATACGTTGTATCTTCGTTAATTGTTGTACGATGGGTGTATGAATGAGTTATTCAGCGAAAGTAAAAAAATATAGTTGGATGCGTTTTAGCGCACCCGTTTATTTAGTTTTATTCATTAGTAGTTTCTTGTTTTCTGGCGCGGCGTTAGCGCAAGCCTCTGATGATGATCTTGTGGGAACATGGCAAGGTAAACTAACCATCACGCCCAGCAGTGTGCTTTCCGTGCAGTTCATCGTGACAAAAGCAGAAGACGGTACAACAAGCTCTGTATTAAATGTGCCGGATGAAGCGAATCTTCGAAATATTCCTGTTAGTCGTTTCCATCTTGAAAATAACGCGGTGACGTTTGAAGTTGAAGACGTTAACGGTGTTTATAAAGGCGAATTAGTTAAAACCGAATCGGATGAATTCGCATTAAATGGTAGCTGGACGCAACAAGGCGTTAGCTTCCCTCTAAACCTCAAACCTTTCGTTAAACGTGCGATCCCTGCCGATGTAGCAGCAACCCTGTTGGGCGCGTGGAATGCCGTTTTGGTTATTCCCCATTCTGATCGTCGCGTTCCTATCGTGCTGAATTTTGAACAAGACAATTTAGGTAAATTTAAAGCCAGCATCGACAGCCCCAGCCAGGCGGCATTTGGCATTAATGTTGATCAAATCAATTACTTTGAAGACGAGCTTGAAGTGAAGGTGTTCGATCCTGAGATGAGCTTCAAAGGCATGATCAAAGACGATGTGTTAAAAGGCAAATGGACCCAAGGCGGCTCGGTGCCTTTGGACTTCTACAAAGGCGACTTCCAATTTGAAGCCTTAGATATTCCGCAAGCAATCATTGCTCGTGTTGAAGGCACTTGGTTCGGTGATGTGAGCGGTGGCTTTACGGTGGGATTCCGTTTTAAAAACGATGAAGACGGCAAGTTCCGTGCTTACTTCGACAGCTTAGATGAAGGGCGTCGTGGTATTCCCGTTAGCGCTATTGATGTAGATGGCGACAACATCGAACTCAAAATTGACGGTTTTGGTGCCAAGTTCAACGGCAAATTCAAAGGCGAGAAGTTGGTCGGTGTGTTGCAACTTGGCGATAACCTCACGCAGCTTGAATTAAATCGCGGTGAATACGTGATTAAGCAAAACGTGGTATCCGAGGAAGACATTAAAAAGTTATCTGGTCGCTGGGAAGGTATCGCGGGTAGCACGAAGTTAGTGTTCCGATTCGAGCTTGATACAAACGGTAATCTTGTCGCGCTTCACGATATTCCATCCAGACAATTATTCAGTTTGCCTGTCACCGACCTTGTGGTGAAAGAGAACAAACTTAACTTCATTGTTAAAGGGCTTTCGGCAGAATTTGAAGGGCAGTTTGAAGCCGGGAAAATCAAAGGAAAGTGGGTGATGCCAGAGCTGCAATTCCCGCTGGAACTTAGTCAGCCATAGCGAATATCTAGTCTTTTTTTAAACGTCGAAAATAAATGATTTCAGTAAGCCTTATATGCGAAGTGCTTTGGCTTACTGATCTCAAATATCAATATTGAATAGTCGAGTTGTTATGAACGTAGAAAGCATAAAAACATCAGATAACCATTCACTTAAGTATGCTTATGTGAAAAATGATGCCTCTAAACCGTGGATTGTTTTTATTATTCCGTTTGCGTTAAAAACGGATTTAGCTAAGCCGTTCTTCGACTTTTTCAGTTCCCATTACAATATCGTTACGTGGGAATCTCGCTTGATTCTTGATGACGCTAACGAGAAACCAGAACACGAATTTTTTAATGTTGAGCACCACGTGCAAGACCTCCTAGATGTGATGAATGCCCTAGAGATTAAACAGGCGCATTTGGTGGGGTATTGTTCCGGTGCGGGCATTGCGCTTTGTGCCATTAACAGAGCCCCAGATCGTTTTGAAAACTTAGTGCTTGCTCACGGGGAATACACCCTGTTGAACGAGTCGAGTTGTACTACCCAATTTGCGTTAGATATGGATGGTTTATTGTCTCTTGCTGCCAGTAGCGAAACCCGCGCTAAACTGGTTTTCGACAAAATTCAGTCGGAGAGAATGGAGACCGATCCAAACCGTCCTGATGGCTTGGATTTACCCTTTAGCAAGCTTAACTATCTAACAAAATATGCGGATACCTACACAGCGTATAAGTCTGAAGATTTTACTCAATTAGCCAAGCAAGTTGGACACAAAACCCTTGTGTTAACCGGTGAAAGAGATATTCAGGCGAACGTGAGCAGTAGCCAAAGAATACAGAACTTGATTGAAAGTTCAGAGATCTACGTGGATCCGGTGGGTGATCACTACGGTGTGTTGCGTCCAAATTCTAAAACTCTCGTTAAAATCTGGAATTATCTCTGTGTACACAAAAGCTAATGTTCAAGACTTGCCTTCTGTACCAAGTGTATTTGAAGAGGTTGTCGCTCAATATCCCAATGAAACGGCCATTATTTTTGATAAGGAAACGCTAACGTATTCAGCGCTTCATGGTCGTTCTAACCACCTTGCCAATCACTTGATGGAACAGGGCGTTAGCCGTGGTGATTTTGTTGCTATCCACATGGAACGCTCAATCGATATGATGGTATCGATGTTGGCCATTCTAAAATGTGGTGCCGCTTATTTACCTTTAGATATCAGCAACTCGGTTGCTACTAACGAAACCTTCTTAGAAAGAACCAGCAGTAAAGTAGTGCTCACCGACGACAAATCGCTGGCTTTTGAAAACCCGGTTTATACGGTGATTCACCATAAAGAAGCGGATTTGTTTAGTGCTGAATCGGCCACATTAAATGGGACAGAAACACGAGAGTTTGCCCCGAAAGACACGGCTTATGTCATGTTCACTTCCGGCTCAACAGGCGAGCCCAAAGGGGTGGTTGTACCGCACCAAGCCATTGTGCGTTTGGTGAAAAATACGAATTATATTGATGTGAAAACAGACGATGCCATTCTTCAGTTTTCACCCACGTCATTTGATGCCTCAACGTTTGAAATTTGGGGCGCGTTATTAAATGGCGGCAAACTTGTGTTATTCCCAAGTTCGATTTTTGATCCGAACTTATTTAAACGCCAAATTGCGGATAACCAAGTTACGACGTTGTTTTTAACGTCATCGTTATTCCATCTTATTGTTGATAATTTTATTGATGCGTTAAGGCCAATTAAAACCTTATTGGCCGGCGGCGACATCATGAGTCCTACCTGCATTCGTAAGTTGGTTTTAGAAATCCCAACACTGACTTATTTAGCCGTGTACGGACCCACAGAAAATACCACATTCACCAGTTTCCATAAGATCACCAAAGACAATCTGCCAGATGAGTTTGTGCCGATTGGTAAAGCGATCACAGGAACCGAAATCTATGTTGTGAAAGATGACCTTACCCCGTGTGGAGTAGGCGAAGAAGGTGAGCTTGTTTGTGGTGGTCTTGGGGTTGCACTGGGCTATTTAGGTGAGCCTGCAGAGAAGAGAGGCGCATTTTTTCAAAGCGATCTTGGCCCTGGGTTACTGTATAAAACCGGTGACGTTGTTAGGGCTGACGCCGAAGGTGTGCTTGAGTTTATTGGTCGTAAAGACACTCAAGTTAAAGTACGTGGTTTTCGCATTTCCCTTGATGAAACCCGAGGTCGCATTGCCAGCATAGAAGGTGTGAGCGAGGTGGCGGTTTTTGCCCATAAGAGCAAAGCCTCTTCCGATCAATTATTGGTTGCTTACGTGAAAGTCACTGAAGATTCTCCGTTGACTGTACGCAAGCTCAAAGACCAATTAGCTGAAATCGTTCCGCACTACATGATTCCAGACAGAATCGTTATTGATCCGAATTTGCCCGTGACCAAGAACGGGAAATTAGACAAAAAGAAAATCAAACTGTTACTGACATAATACTGGAGAAATTTATGCAATCTGAAAATGTGGCGAAGACTATTGTCGACCTGTTCATTGAGAAAGAAGCCTTTGCTGACATCGGACTTGATGATGATTACTTCGATAAAGGTATCTCTTCACTCACTATCATCGAGCTTCAGGTTAAAGTTGAAGAAGTACTTGGTGTATCGGTGCCCACTGCACAATTAATGCGCTTGTCCACGATTAATGAGTGGGTAGAGAAATACAGCGCAGCTTTGGCTGAATCTGCATAAGCATTAGGCAGGGTATGAAAACTCGACGCTACATGGGTCAAGCCTAAGCCATTTTATGTGTAGTGTTCTTTCGACAATGGGTTAACCGACGGGGGAATAACCATGACTAGAAAATTCAGTTTTACCAAACAAGAGTTAGAAGACTTTCGTAAAAATGGTTACGCAGGTCCTTTTGATTTATACGACTCAGAAGACATGGACGAGATTTATCGCGAACTTCGCGCACAAATGTTCGACCGTGAATTTGCCGCGTATGATCTGCCAAATGAAAGTTTACTTGCGGGTTACGATCGTTACTTAGATATCGATTTCTTAAGCCAACACATTATGCAACGTAAAATCGTAGATAAGGTTGCAGACATTCTTGGCCCAGACGTTAATTGCTGGCGTTCAGAGATGTTCCCTAAATACCCAGGTGATGAAGGTACAGATTGGCACCAAGCTGACACGTACGGTCACGCATCGGGTAAAGCGCAAATCGAGTGGCCAATGGGCAGTGAATTCGGTGGTGCGATCACCGTGTGGACAGCAATTACCGATGCTGACGAAGAAAACGGTTGTTTGCGTTTTATTCCGGGTACTCAGGAAGAAATGTTCTACGACGAATCAAAAGAAATGAAGTACACACCAGAGCAGGTGAATAACCTTGAAGTGAATGGTGAAAAACGTGGTTTCTTTGGTTATGACTACCGTAACTTGCAAAAAGATCCTGATTGGGTGCCAGATGAGTCTGAAGCGGTATCAATGGTATTGAAAAAAGGTCAATTTGTTATATTTTGGTCTACATTGATGCATGCCTCTTTCCCGAATTCTACAAAAGACAGAACGCGTCTTGGTTTTACAGCAAGATACTTGCCTACCAGTGTTAAGGTTTATCCAGGTCTGGAAAAAATCGAAGAATACGGCAGCCTTATCGACGTGAAAAATCACGGTGTGGTATTGGTTTCTGGTGAAGACGAGTACGGTCATAACCACACTGTTACTCATAATAGACGTGGTACAAAATTCGAAGAAGTTTAAACTTCTAAATTTTAATCTTTACGGATTAAAAAGAAAAAATGACGCGCCTATAATTTGCTTTGCATTTTATAGGCGTACTATTCTTTCGCTTTAAAGTTTAATGAAAATGCATGAATCTATTGTAGAACGTCAAGATAAAACGCTTTTTGAAGCCGATCTCATTCCTGTTATTTCCTCACAAGAACGTTTGTGGGTGATCAGTCAAACCGCAAAAAGTAATGTTTTTAGTAATCATGTAATCACTTGCGCCATTGATTCACATATTCATATTGAAAACGTTGAACGCCTCGTTAACAACCTTATTCGTCTTTTCCCGTTATTGCATGCCAAGTTGGTATTGCAGGGCGATAAATGGTTCTGGCAAAAACAACCTGTAGAACAACCTCAATTAACTATTCATCAGTGTCAGAGTGAGAGCTTTGATGAATATTTAACGACCACAAAAAACCAGTGGCATAACGTTGCCGATTGTACGCCGTTGCAAGCTAAACTGGTTGAGCTAGGTGCCGATGACAGGCGCTTAGTATTAAGTATTCCTTACCTTGTTTGTGATAAAACCAGCAGCGATATGTTGCGTTATATGGTGGCAAACAGTGGGCTTTGTCGTGTTCAAGCAAGCGATATGGATTCGCCATCTGAGACGGAATCCGATCGAAGCAACGCATTAACATGTAAGCACTTACTTGCAGATAATGTTATTAATAATAAAGCAATGGACGCTTATTTTGCGGATTTTGCGCAAGGCTTCGAAGCGCAGCAAAACAGCGAGTCTTTGGCTAAGCAGCGTCAATTTTGGGCAGACGCGTTATCGCAAGACACCCCGCGTTTGGATTTGCCCTTCGATAAGCCAAGGCAATCTGTGCAAAACTTTAGCTGTCGCAGAGAATCCTTTGTGATTGATAAAGCGTACTTTACCCAGTTTCAAGCCAAGCACCCTCAATGTCATGATGCCTATGTGTATTTATTAACGGCGGTGTCGTTGGTTTTACATCGTTATACACAGCCACAGCATTTTTCTTAGGCTTATTAGGGAGTTTTACTGATAGCACTGCGCGTGTGGCGCATTTTTTAGAGCAGGTTAATGCTAAAAAAACAGAAACAGATCACACCGCATTATTAGGGCAATTTGATAATTTCAATACGCTTATTTGTTGCTTAGATAACGAGAATGCACAGCAGGATCTTCATTTTGCTGATGTCTATCATCTTATTGAAAATCAACTGACTAACCTTAGCGACAATAACGACATTGCTTTTGAAAATGTGCTTAAACAAGTCAGCACACAAAGAAATGTGAATTTATCGCCATTATTCCAAGTGCTAGTGGTTAATCAGTTAAATAAACTGAATGATAAAAACACCGATTTAGCACAGTCTTTTGTTGCATCTGAGCTTAAGTCCCCTTTTGATTTAACCATTAACCTTAATGCAGAAGATGACTCGAGTTTTTACGTTAGCATTGATTACAACCGCGATTTATTTCACGCCTCAACAATGGCGAATTTCACCCAGTGTTTTCAGGTTTTATTAAATGCTGTTGCTCAATCTTCTTCTCAATCTATTTCGACCTTACCTTTATTGACGGAAAAAGATGCTAACCAACAATTGCGCTTTTTTCAGCAGTCTTTACAGGAAAAACCTGAAGGAAATAACGATTCACAAAGTCATTCCAAACGCGACGCTTTATATGACGTGTTTGCGCAAAACGTGGCGGTAAACAGCGCCAGTACGGCTTTAATTTTTAATGGCGAAACCCTGACTTACGCACAATTACACGAGCGGGTTGAAGCCTTAGCCACGGAGCTGCATGAGCCCTTAAACGCCGCTTCGCACTTTATTGGTGTGGCGCTGCCAAGAGGCATTGATTTTGTGGTGTCGGTGCTTGCGATTTTAAAAGTGGGCAAAGCTTATGTGCCAATGGACCCTAAGCAGCCCGTACAACACCTTCAGTTTATTGTGGATGATGCGCAGTTATCGCATATTTTGGTTGCTTACGATGACGTGGGCGCTGAGTCGGTAAACAGTAAATTACATGCGCTATACGGTGCGCAGCTGTTGGATGTTCAGCGTTTGTCGCAACAGGCAGAATTTGCCGTCGGGGCGAAACCAGAGCAGGGCGCTAGCAATGCGCAACACGCTGAGCTAGGTGCTAACGCTAATACGGCTGAGCAAAATCCAAAAAGGCAAGACCCAGCAACTCAAAATACGGATAGCGCTAATGCGACTCAATCAGGCGCGGCTAAATTCAATGAAAATGCCGATGCTGCTTATGTGATTTACACCAGTGGTTCAAAAGGCAAAGCCAAGGCAGTTGTTGGTTCTCAGCGCAGTGTATTAAACCGCTTAGCGTGGATGGAGCGCACTTACCCCAGCCAAGATCACGATGTGTTG
>CAXRCC010000090.1:0-7449 GCA_964228975.1 Paraneptunicella sp.
AATGCCCATTCCTCCGGATTGACTCTTGATAAATTGCTTACCAAAGCGTGGAATATACAAGTCTTTTATGCCTTCACCATTGTCTTGTAGGGTAATTTGAACTTTGTCTTTGCGGTGATGCGATACGTTTAACACGATCAGTGGATGGCTTTGAGATTTACACGCATTCGCGGCGTTATCGAGCAGGTTCACTAAGGCAAAACTAATGTTGTCATCGTATTCTATTTCTTGCCCTTCCAACGCACGGTCGATATCCAGTTGATAATGCACTTCGTTGCGGGTCACCCACCAATTGCCAATAACCTCGGGTAGCCAGGTATCGATGTTATCGCGCCGCTGTTTATTGGGATCGTAATCTCGCGTGGTTTTTACCAGTGCTTGCAATACGCTGCTGCAACGCGTGATTTGAATATTAATTTCGTTATAAACATCATCGCTTTGCCAATCAATATCGGGGTGGTTTTCAGCGAGTTCTTCTAACAACAAACTGATGGATGAAATGGGGCTAGCCAGCCGATGTGTGGTATTGGCCGATAAGGTCGCAAAGGCCATAATTTGTTGCTCTCGCAGTTGTCGTTCATGCATTTCAACTAAAGAGCGCTGATGCCTGCGCAGCAAATCTGCTTGGTGGGAAATAAATCCGGTTAGAATGCCAACAGAAATACAAAAGGTGATGAGCATGCCTTCAATATGACTCGCCATCGACATCGGCGCTTCTTGGTCATGGTTCATATGACTCATGTGATCCATGCTATGACCAACATGTGCGCCTGTTTCCATCTCTGCTAAATGCACGTAAATCAACGCGCCGTAGCAAATCATGGCAAGGCAAGCAATAAACCATGCCGTGCGCTTCGCACAGGTTAAACTGCCAACTAAGGCGGGAAACAGTAAAACCGATACCCATCCCGACATCACCCCATTTTGGGTGTAAAGAAACCACCCGATGAAGGCAATATCAACGGTTAATCCCAATGCCAAATTACGGCTTTGCTCCAGCACTTCACGCTGATACACAAACCAAAAAGTCGCGCCAACATAGCCACACAAAATGAGCCAATAATCGAAACTCAGTTCCGATTTTAAACTCAAGAATAGTACAGCAATCACCAGCCCTAAGCGTGACCATGTTAACCAAACCAATGTGAATTGATCTGGGTTTAACACATTTAAAGAACTCAGGTTTTTGAGGATATCCTTAGGCATAAGAGGTTGAGCCCAGTGTGAGGAAGAAAGCGGAATAGCTTTAATCTACCCCAAACCACTTAAAGGACAAACCCTCTTATTATGATTTACGCCACTTCTGAAGCGAATTTTTTGCGATAACGTTTGGTTAATTTGCTGGTTCTGAATTGGTCCATCATCAACGTAAAAACAGGCGAAGCTTTGGGAATTGGCCCTTTTTCATTGCTCAGACGACGTAAATTCCGTTTGATAATAGCCATAATGGCTAATGCACTGAGGGTTTTGTCTTTCCAATTTACGCGAGGAATAGTGCCCACTTTATGAGGTTTATTCTGCCACAGGTTAGGCAAATCGGGTGTGAAAGCAAGCGCACTGGCAATACCAACAAGGGCGACACCTTCTTGTAGAACGGCATTCACAGTACTTAAGCGCGTCACGCCACCGGTTGTCATTACCGGTATGTCGGTGGTTTTTGCAATGCGTCGGGCAAAATCAATAAAATACGCTTCTCGGGCAAGCGTACGCTTATCCGCTGTACGGCCTTGCATCGCTGGAGATTCATAACTCCCACCGGAGAGCTCAACCACATCCACTCCCAACCCTTTCATCATGGCAACAACCTGCTCTGCATCCGCAACATCAAAGCCGCCTCGTTGGAAATCAGCCGAATTGAGCTTCACCGAAACTGCAAACGTAGGCGCAACTTGCGCGCGAATGCCTTTAATGACCTCGATTAAAATACGCGCTCTGTTTTCTAGTGAGCCGCCCCACTTATCTTCTCGCTTGTTGGTCAGCGGCGAGAGGAATTGCGCCAACAAATAACCATGAGCAGCGTGAATTTGAACCCCGTCAAATCCGGCCTTTTCTGCCAATTGCGCCGTTTTAACAAAACGCGATATCACTTCATAGATGCCATCTTCAGACAAGGGTTGAGGACGGTTAAATAAGTTCGAGTGTTTGCCAATATCAATGGCAACATCGGATGGAGAAACAGCTTTCCCCCCCATTTTGGCAAACACCTGGCGACCAGGATGGTTAATTTGCATCCAAATTTTTGTGTCATTTACTTGAGCGCTCTTCGCCCACTCTTTGAAAGCATCCAAATGCACTTCGTTTTCTAACACAACACCACCGGGACCTGTCATCGCAAGATGATCAACCATCACGTTGCCTGTAATCAGTACGCCTGTGCCGCCTTGCGCCCAAGCACGGTATAAGTTTCGAAGTGCAACACCCGGTGTTTGCTCCGCCGTTGCAAGGTTTTCTTCCATTGCCGCTTTTATCATGCGGTTTTTCAGTACTTGTCCGCAGGGAAGTGAAAAGGTCGAAAACGCGTCAGGCTGTGTCATAGTGCACCTCAAAAATTAACCGTTGACTTAGAATGTTAATTAAGCATAACCTTAAAGTTAACTTTAAGTTCAAGGTATTTTTTACTCGAGGTGTACGATGCGTATTGGTGAGCTAGCAAAAGTCAGCAACCTCCCCACATCCACGATTCGGTTTTACGAACAAAAAGGGCTGTTGCCAAGAGCAGAACGCAGTCAAGGCGGCTTCCGTGTTTACGATGAGTCTGCGGTGGATCGGTTACAACTCATCAAATTTGCTCAAAGCTTGGGTTTCTCTTTAGATGAATTACCTACCTTTTTTAGCAATGAACAAGGCTTCGATCACAACGAGCTAATGCGTCGATTGGAGCAGAAATATCAAGAAGTTGACGCCTTATTGCAGCAACTTCTGCATAAAAAGCAATGTATGGGCGAACTCATGAGGGTGCTAAAAGCCACGTGGGCACGCGGAGAATGCTTAGACAAACGTCAGTTGGCCAAGATCCTGTCCAACACCGATTTTTAACAGAGGAATCATTCATGTACCCTAATTTTTCATTGGAAGGCAAAGTAGCGCTTGTGACTGGCGCATCAAGTGGTATTGGCGCATCAGTGGCAGCAGGGCTAGCAAAAGCTGGCGCAAAAGTTGTGTTAGCAGCACGCCGATTAGAAAAGCTTGAAGAGAACATCCAAGCCATTAAAGCCGATGGCGGGGAAGCCATGGCGGTTGCAATGGATGTGACGGACAAAAAGAGCATTGAAGCGGCATTTGCCAGCGCTCAAGCCACCTTTGGCCCTATCGGGGTTGTGATCAACAATGCAGGTGTTGCCGATCCTAAACACTTCCTTGAAACCGACGACAGTTCTTTTGATTGGGTAATGGACACAAACGTTAAAGGCGTATGGCATGTTGGTCAGGTGGCATCTCAACACATGATCCAAAACAAAGTGCCTGGCAGCATCATTAACGTTGCTTCTGTTTTGGCCTACGGTGCGGCATTTGGTTATTCGGCTTATGCCACCTCAAAGGGCGCAGTGTTACAGCTAACTCGCTCTATGGCACTGGATTTAGTGAAGTTTGGCATTCGTGTGAACGGCATTGCCCCGGGCTGGTTTAAAACGGAAATGAATGCACATTTCTTTGAGTCTGAAAAAGGCCAAGCCTACGCAAAAACCATTCCGGCGGGCCGTTTAGGTGAACTACCCGAATTACTCGGTCCGATTTTGCTATTGGCCAGCGATGCAGGCTCATACATCAATGGTACAACGATTCCTGTGGATGGCGCTCACCACACGGCGCTGAAATAATACCTCACAGACATTACATCGCACTGCGATAATTCTATACATCGCGTCTACTCACACATCGGGTGGACGCGAATGCATTCCTACCCCCACAATTTCCCCCTTGAATTTCTCAAGTTTGATACCATTATCACTTCTCTTTTCTGTGTTGTTTCTCTACAGGATGATTCATGACTGCTAACGCCGAGTTTGCCCTTGAGATAAAAGGCTTAAAGAAAACCTATGACGGTGGTGTTCAAGCACTAAAAGGTGTCGATTTAACTGTCACACGCGGTGACTTTTTTGCATTATTAGGACCGAATGGAGCGGGTAAATCCACCTCCATTGGTGTCATTAGTTCCCTCGTTAATAAAACACAAGGCGATGTAAAAGTCTTCGGTCACTCCCTTGATACACACATCGTCGAGGCAAAATCTTGTATTGGCTTGGTGCCTCAAGAATTTAACTTCAACCAATTTGAAACGCTGCAACAAATAGTGGTGAATCAGGCGGGTTATTACGGCGTTCCTCGAAAGATAGCGCTTGAGCGCTCAGAAAAATACCTTAAACAGCTCGATTTGTGGGAAAAGAAAGATCACCCTGCAAGGGCGCTTTCCGGCGGCATGAAGCGCCGACTGATGATTGCTCGCGCCTTGATGCATGAGCCACAAATATTGATTCTCGACGAGCCCACAGCAGGTGTCGATATTGAGATCCGCCGTTCAATGTGGGATTTCCTAAAAAAGATTAACGATGAAGGCATCACGATCATTCTTACCACGCATTACCTCGAAGAAGCGGAAATGCTGTGTCGCAATATTGCCATCATCGATAAAGGTCGCATTGTAGAAAACACCACGATGAAAGCGTTGCTGGCAAAGCTTAATGTTGAAACCTTTATTCTCGATTTACCGCCACATTCCCAAGCGCCATCCATTGAAGGGTATGTCACCCGTATGATCGATGATCACACCCTTGAAGTGGATGTACCGAAAGCGTCTGGGTTAAACAATTTATTCAGCCAGTTAAGTGCGCAACAGTTAGAAGTACTCAGCCTAAGAAATAAAGCCAACCGTTTAGAAGAGTTGTTTGTTCGATTAGTAGAAGACGGACGTAAGGAGGCGAAATCATGATCACGAGTTCACAACGTAACTGGGTAGCACTGAAAACCATTTGGCGTAAAGAAATCACGCGCTACATGCGTATTTGGGTTCAAACGCTTTTGCCACCTGTTATCACAATGTCACTGTATTTCGTGATTTTCGGTAACTTAATTGGCAGTAGAATTGGCGACATGGGGGGCTTCACTTACATGGAGTTCATTGTCCCTGGTCTTATCATGATGTCCATCATTACCAACTCCTACTCCAATGTTGCCTCTTCGTTTTTTAGCGCAAAGTTTCAGCACAATATTGAAGAATTGATCGTTGCACCTGTGCCGCCCTGGGTGGTAATTCTTGGGTACTTAGGCGGCGGTATGAGTCGCGCCATTTTAGTCGGAATTCTGGTGACTTTCATTTCCCTGCTTTTCGTGGATATCCGCATTTATAACTTTGCCGCTATCGTTGTCACGCTATTGCTCACCGCCTCTTTGTTTGCAACTGCTGGTTTAATCAATGGCGTGTTCGCTCGAAATTTCGACGATATCAGCATCATTCCGACGTTTGTACTAACACCGCTGACTTATCTTGGAGGGGTTTTCTATTCACTGTCTTTATTACCGGAGTTCTGGCAATGGGTCAGTAAAGCCAACCCAATTGTTTATATGGTGAGCGGTTTCCGCTATGGCTTCTTAGGGCAATCTGATTTCGATATCAGCACTTCTATTGGTCTTTTAGTGCTTTTTAACGCCATTTTCATTGGCTTTGCATACCGTTTAATTCAAAAAGGTGTAGGAATTCGTTCGTAATGCACGGTAATTCAAGAATTGTGACCAGTAACCAGCCTGGTCCTCATGAAAAGATCCCAGAATTAGTAAAGAAGTATTTATCAGCGCCATTTAAGAAGCCGATTAGCGAGCACACGCGGTCGGCCTTTGAAGAGGCACAGAAATGGCTAGGTGCTGATTTTTTTGAAGGTGAGTACCAACTTATTCTTGATTCGTGTTGTGGCGTGGGTGAGAGCACTCAGCGCATTGCTAAGCTATACCCAAGTGCGAAGGTAATTGGCATCGATAAGTCTCAGGCTCGCACCGATAAACAAGATAAGGTACTTGCCTTACCAGATAACGCCATCATTCTACGTGCGGATGTTATCGACTTCTGGCGCTTAGCCGTGGATGCGAATTGGCAACTCTTTGCCCATTTCTTGCTATTTCCGAATCCTTACCCCAAATCGACTCATGTTCAACGCAGATGGCACGCAAGTCCGTCTTTTTCGGACATTTTACGACTTGGTGGCCAGCTAGAAGTGCGCAGCAACTGGCCACTGTACATTGAAGAGTTTGCAATTGCTTTGGAGGTAGCCGGGCAAAGTGCTGTTACGCAACATCTTGAAATTACAGATCCTTTCACTGCCTTCGAACGAAAATACCATTTAAGCGGTCAAGATATCTGGCAGTTGAAATCAACACTAGCATGATTCTGTCTCCACTTTGTGGAGACAACCTTACTTTCCCCGAGAATTTCATCACAAACTGCCTAATAATGCGTCAAAGTGTCCATAGATTTGGGCTTTTTCGCCCTCTGACTCAAAAACTTAAACTTTTTTACCCCACATAGGTATTATTTATTGCCATTTGATGTTGCCTTAGTTTCTTATATGTGAAATTATTTACCTACATCATATAACAGCAATCGACGTATCCCTAAACTAAGAGAGAGAATATTGTGGATGTACATGGCATATTAGAAAGGTTGAAAATGGCTTTTGACGTTGAGAACAACTACCAGCTTAGTACTCAGCTCGACATTAGCCCTAGCACGATCAATGGCTGGATAAACAGAGAACAGATCCCGTTTCATGCTTGCTACGTAGCCTTTCAGCAAACAGGGGCTTCAATGGAGTGGCTGATTACCGGTCGTGGTAAAATGCTCTCAGACATGTCCGTTCCTGCGGTTGAACAAGAAAAGCTGATCGAAGATTTTGCTTACGTGTTGAAAGAAGGCGAGGACTTAGGCCTACTTTTGATGGCTGAAGATAGCACAAAAGAAGTCGCTGAACTGTTAGGCAGAATGCTTTACCGTAAATACACTGGCAACAAGGTCTCACCGAAAGTTACTCGTAACAAGCCAGCAAAAGTCTAGCCCTAAACCTTTAGC
Organism: Paraneptunicella sp.; assembly: GCA_964228975.1. Lineage (GTDB taxonomy): Bacteria > Pseudomonadota > Gammaproteobacteria > Enterobacterales > Alteromonadaceae > Paraneptunicella. Next base: position 7,055 of record CAXRCC010000090.1, read on the forward strand.
ATTGTATCGCGGAAACATGCGCTCGAAGAGAAGAGCGCGTGTCGATTTTTTGCGCGTACACATTCTACCCCTTCCGAGTACAAGCGATTTTCCATTTTACGGTATGATTTTTTGCCAACAAGACATTTAAATGGCATCATCCAAGCAACTTGGACAGATCTGTACACATTAAATAAAGGTGTCAAAAATGAGTAATGCACAAGAAATTGCGGCAATCACCGATCTAATGCATCAGTATTTTGATTGTTTGTATGAAGCTGACCACATTGGTATGGCTAAAGTATTTCACCCCGAGGCTCGCTACATTAATACAGTGAATGGCGAGTACGTTAATTGTTCAACGCAAGAATACATTAATATTCTAGAAGAACGCGTTCCACCCAGAGAGCGCGGTG
>CAXRCC010000091.1:0-3647 GCA_964228975.1 Paraneptunicella sp.
AGGGCAAGGCTTATGCCCCACAATATAGAGCCTTCTATTTGGGCTCGCGCGCTGTCTGGGCTAACAACGGTGCCACAATCAATACTCATATAAATTTTCTTAACCCGGATTTCGCCGCTTTGCTTATCAACGGCGACATGGGCGGCGCAGGCAATCCACGTAGGCATTTCCCTTTCTTGACCAAAACAAGTTGCAATGCCTAACCCTTCACCCTGCGGTAGTTTACGATTCCAGTTACAGAGATCTCGGCAATGTTCTAGTACCGCTTTTAACCGTTTGGCACCGTGCGTACTGTGCGGGTGGTGTCCTGCGTTTTTGCCCTGCCCATCAAGCATCGTTAAACGCATAACGATGGGATCTGCTTTGATCTTATTGGCTATTTCATCCAGAAAAGATTCAGCACCAAAGCTAATCCAACCCGGTCCTACCGATCGTAACCAGCCAGGGCTAAATGTTGCTTGGGCGGTGGGGTTATTAATGGTCCTGACACGAGTGTTTGGAATGGAATACCAATGATCTGAGCCTGAAGTGGCAAAGGGGTCAAAGTGATTTCCATCTTTGCCTTTTGGCATAAATGGCGGTGCCATTGCGAGCGTTGGCCATCCGGCGCAAATGTTGTGTTGAAAACCGATTAATCCGTTATCAGCATCCAGTGCAGCAGAAACTTTTTGCACTGATGCGGAGCGCGCCTGATCAAACTTAGAGTCATCCGGTCGAGTAAAGATGAGCTTGACGGGCTTGCCAATTTGTTTAGCGGTGAGTGCTGCTGGAATTGCGTAATCGCCATAAGCCCGTCGGCCAAACCCTCCACCTAAGTAGTATTGATGAACAAGGACTTTGTCATGGCTAACGCCTAAGGCGTTTGCGACGGCGGGAAGCGTTAATGAATGGGATTGGTTACCGCAATGAATATGCCAAATGCCGTCTTTGTATTGCGCCAATGCATTAAGTGGCTCCATCTGAAAATGCATAGCGGTATGAGTGGTGTAGGTGGCTGACAGGTGAGAGTCAGCCTCTTCAAACGCGGTATCGACATTGCCGTCATCAACAAACAAGACTCCAGGACTGCTTTCGTTAACCAGCTTATGGCCTTCATCGATGATATCTTGTTCGTTAATGTGAGCGGTTTTACCGGGTTTATATTTAACCTTGATAACTTCAGACGCTTTTAATGCCGCGTAATAAGAGTCGGCAATAACACTTACCCAGCCCTCTATCCAATTCGACGCATCTTTTAATATTTCATACCCTATGTAGCCTTTGACTTTTTTAGACATGGAGTCATCAACGGAAATCACTTTGCTTCCATATCGGGTAGGGGGCAATATAGGCCTTGCATAAACCATCCCTTCAAGCTCGACATCAATTCCATAAACCGCTTTACCATTGGTTTTGGGAGGAATATCTAGTGCGGCTTTGTTGAATCCAATAGTGTGTCTTTTGTTGGGGGATTTAATCGGTAGCGTGGCCATTTCTTCTGGTGTGAAGGTTCGCTCGAAAACACCGTTTTGAATGATTTTTGCAAATGAAATGGATTGGCTACCCGAAACAACTCGGCTGTTACGCACATTGCAATCTTTTGGTGATACGCCAAGGAGTTTAGCGCCCGCATCGATTAAGGCTATTCTGCCTGCTGCGCCAGCTTGGGATAAAGGTTTGTACATTTGGAATACGGACCAAGAGCCACCTGTTAACACAAAGCCCCATTTGGGGTCAGAGTTGGCGTGTTTAACTTGCACATCATTCCAGTCAGCACCCAACTCTTCGGCAACGATTTGCGCCAGCGCAGTGCCAACATGTTGGCCCATTTCGCAGCGTGCAACATGAATGGTGATGGCCCCTTGCTTGTTTATTTCAAACCAGATGCTCGGTGAAAAACGTTTTTCTGAAATCAGTTCAGATGGGCTGGCGTTCAGTGGCATGGCTAATGGAGCAAATGCCATAACCAAAGCTGAGTTGGCAGCTCCTATTAAAAACTTCCTTCTTGAAAGTTGTAATGAGTCATTAGATTGACCTTCCGAAGTACGTTTAAACCAATTCACCGTTAACCCTCCGCTGATGTTGTAGGTTTAAAAGTGCTGACTGTGCGCTGATTCTTTTTGGCGGCGGTTTTAATGGCTTTTTGGATGCGATAGTAAGCCATGCAGCGACACATATTGGCACTCATGTGCGCTGTAATTTCCTCATCTGATGGCATGCTATTTTTATCGAGTAGTGTTGCAGCTTGCATGATTTGGCCAGATTGGCAGTAGCCACATTGTGGGACTTGTTCTTCCACCCATGCCGATTGTAAGCCGTGCTTATCATCATAACCTTCAATCGAGGTGACGTCCTTGCCATTTACCATGCTGATGGGGATCGAGCAGGAGCGAACGGTGTTACCATCAAGGTGCACAGAGCATGCGCCGCACATCGCAATGCCACATCCAAATTTGGTGCCTTTTAAACCAAATTCGTCTCTGATAACCCACAGAAGAGGGGTCTCGCTGTCAGCGTTACTTCTGACTGTTTTTCCGTTCAAATTAAACTCGATCATGAAAGTTATTCTCTTTTGCTGTTAACACGTTACTGATTGATTTTGCCGAGCGCTGATACAGCGCAGCGTGACATTCTGCTATGGCTGATATGGCGATGCTCTCAGGTAAGTCTCCGCCAATATCTAAGCCCAATGGGCCTGCAATGATCTGGGCTGGTTCGTTTTGCCTAACGCCTGCCTGAATAAGGACTTCGTTGCGTCGATGCGCTGGGCCTAATATGCCGATGTACTGAAATGAAATGTCGCAAAGCGCTCGTAAAGCTTGAGCATCAATGGTTTTGCTGTGAGACATGAGAATCAGCGCGTTGATAGGGCGTTGGTGATGTAGTGCTGGTAGTGACGCTGGAGATTCGTCATCAATAATATTATCAACAAAAGGAAAGTGACTTCTTCTTGCTTGAGCAGGTCTTGGGTCCCAAATTGATGTTTGCCAACCGGTTTGTGATGCTAAACGGGTAACGTGAAAGGCATCTAATCCTCCGCCGACAATGAGAATGTGAGGTGGCGGAGAAAGTGGCACTTTTAGCACTAGGTTTGAATCCGTGGATTCAAGTGTGGCATGACGCTGTTTTAGCCGATCTGCTTGCTTAATGATACAGGATGAAAAAGAAGAGTTTTTACCCAGCTCTTGCTCCCACAAGCAGGGCTTGTTCGCTTCTAGTTGTGCTAAAGCGGAATCGAGTTGGAGGTAATGGTTCTCTTGGTTCAGTGGTAATAGTGCTAAGTGAACAATGCCGCCACAGCCTACACCTAATTTGAAGGAAATATCGTCTTCGTCGTTGTCATCATAGGTTAAAAAGCGAGGCTGGTTATCTTGCATTACTTTTCGTGCGTTTAACTTGATATCCGATTCAAGACACCCGCCACTGAGCAAGCCAAATTGTTGTCCCTCACTGTTGAATAAAACCATTGCTCCTGCTTTTCGATAGCAGGAACCTTCGGTTTTATAAATGACACCGAGCACCCATTGCATTGTGCTTTTGTGTTGGAACCAATTTCTCAGAAGATAAATTAAATGATTTCGCAAAAACACACCCTACTTCTCGTACATCAAAGTAGAGAATTATCGTGATACGGGATTGCTGATTCAATTAGTTACCAAAAAGGTACT
>CAXRCC010000092.1:0-2694 GCA_964228975.1 Paraneptunicella sp.
AAAGGGCCAACTTGAGCAAATGTTCCTGCAGCAGTGGCAAATAGAGGTCCTGTTGGATCAGCCAAAGCCCCTAATAAACCTGAACACGTATTCAAGCCAACGGCAGAAAGCTGTGCTAACTGCTCAGCACTCAATAAAGACGGTGCAAGCACATCAAATGCGGTATCAACAGGCGCGTTATTAACTTGCACTACAGGAAGAAATTGTGCGGCAACTTGCGCTGCAGTGGCTTGGTCTGCGCCCTGCGCTAATGCGGTTGCAAACGCTTGTGCAAACCCACCAATTTGTAATTGCTTAACCGTACTAACCACTGTACCAGCAGATTGCGTTGAGAAATAAGCAGCATAAGAGATGCTTTCTCTAGCAACGCCTAGAGCTTCGATCGGATCAACAACAAAGTTAACTAAGCCTTGAAGCTGACGCTGTGATTCTGTTGCAAGTGGCAGCGTATCAATGTCTTGGCGAACCAATTCCCACGTTTCTGAGCCGCGAACACCTTTACCATCGGTATCAAGCAAAGAATCGGTTACAACCATGATATAGCCTTGACCAGGCTTAAGGGGTTTAAGAGGAACGATAGAAACCGTACCTGGGCCGACTTTCTGAGTAACAAAGTCAACACCGAAAGCTAGCTCATCGCCAACTTCACATGGAATGCCTGGTGCAGCAGCGGCAGCGGCAATTGCCTGACAAGCTGCGCTTGTACCTTCTAGGGCCTGAGTTGATTCAAATAGGCGAATAGTACCCGGCGTAGATGCTGAAGTTCCCTCGATTTCGAGGCCAGCAGGCATATTAATGTTAACAACAAATGGATGTTGAGTTGACCAACCATCTAAAACACCGAGAGCTTGTTGTGGGTCGGCTGGATCAAATGTGGCGGCTTCCGTTTCAATAGTGAAATCAAAAAGTTGTCCCGAGGGAAGAGTTAATAAATCGTTGGGTACATTAAGGTTTGAATTAGCTGGGTCAAAAACAATGCGTGCAAATGGTCTCACATCAGGTGTTTCATCTTGCACAGTAGTGAGGGCCTCTCCGCCACCACCGCAACCAGACAAGCCTAGCGTGGCGGCAATCGCAGTACTAACTAGCAATTTTTTCATATGTTTCCCCGGATCCTCTTGTAATTATTCTTTCACCTTTATATCACCCATAATCCTTCATAAGGGCTATGTGTTCTCGGTGTTAAGTGTGTGTTTTAACAAACTGTTCGACATGTACGACCAGTTTAGACTCGTTAATCTTATTGGCAATAACAAAGATTTGCAAAAATTTGTTAACTGAATGTAAGTACCTTGTATAAACAGTAAATGCAACCGCAAGGTTAATTAATTCATCACATTAGGTAATATTCTACCTAAATCGTTAAAAATCAATCATAAATTGTAGCCAATACATCAACTTTTATACGTAATTTAAACATCAATAATAATGTTAGCGGCAAATAAATGCTAAACTGCAAAGATAATTTTTTGTAACTCCTCCTGAACAAGATTTTCAAACAATGACGTTAAGCATTCACGATTTCGATATTCCCCAAGAGTTTGATTTAAGCAGCAAAACGATTTTAGTCACGGGTGCCGGCGATGGCATTGGACGCGTCGCCAGTTTGGCTTATGCACGAAGCGGTGCAACTGTGGTTTTATTAGGCAGAACCGTAAAGAAGCTGGAAAAAGTCTATGATGAGATTATTGCTAAGGGTGGCCCCGAGCCTGCTATTGTGCCGCTGGATTTAAACGGTGCAACTCAGCGTCATTATCAAGAAATGGCCGCCACCATAGAAGCCCAATTTGGCAAGCTGGATGGCGTATTACACAACGCCAGTTTACTCGGTGACTTACAGCCTTTTGCGCAAATCTCTGAAAAGCAGTTTAACGAAGTGATGCAAGTGAATTTGAACAGTGCTTTTCTAATGACACAAGCGCTGCTTCCTGCACTGAAAAAAGCCCCTGCTGCCTCTGTTGTTTTCACATCATCTGGTGTGGGTAGCAAAGGACGCGCATATTGGGGAACATATGCCATTTCCAAGTTCGCGACTGAAGGCATGATGGAAACCTTGGCGGACGAATACAGCAATTCGACCATTCGCTTCAACTGCATTAATCCAGGCGCTACACGCACCGAAATGCGAGCAAAAGCCTTCCCAGCGGAAGACAGAGACACACTGAAAACGCCGGAAGATTTAATGCCGCTATATCAATATTTGATGGACAACATCAGCCAAGCTACGAACGGCAAAACCATCAAAGCGCAGTAAAAAACTTTTTAAGCCGAGACACTAGAACGAAAAAAAGAGTCCGCAATGGACTCTTTTTCTTTTTAAGTAAAACGCTAACGTTATTTAGTCTGCAATTTTTGCCCACGTATCGCGCAAAGCAACTGTTCTGTTAAATACTGGCTTTTCATCGGTACTGTCCTTATCGCGACAAAAATACCCCGTTCTTTCAAACTGCATACCCAAACCAACTTCAACCGTTTTGACAGATGGCTCAACAAAACCATGAATAACGGTTAACGATTCAGGGTTTAACGCTTCAGCAAGCTCTACCTTGTTCGGGTTCTCAACGTTAAATAAACGATCGTACAAACGAATTTCCGCTGCTACGGCTTCATTCGCTGCTAACCAATGGATCACTCCTTTTACCTTGCGGCCATCTGCCGGCGCTTTGCCCAACGTATCAGCATCGTAAGTACAGT
>CAXRCC010000093.1:0-6303 GCA_964228975.1 Paraneptunicella sp.
TAGATACCTTGAAACCCCTTCTCCTAGTACCGACGTATTATTGAATAAATCCGCTGTATTTTGAGTGGGCCGAGGGACTTTCTTTTCAACGATTGGCGGCACTGAATCTACTTTTTTAACTTCCGTTTTCACCGCACTCTCTACAGGTTCACTTGGCACACTCAAAGTAGTGCTTTCTGCCACGTTCTTTTCAGGTCGCTCTGAAGTAGGGCTTGTTTCATTTATCAACGCCGGCTTATGAGAGAAGTCATCTGTACCTTCCGAGGCTGGTGGAGCTTTCTCCTGTGCTTTATCTGCTGTATTTTCTAGCTCAATGTTTTCACCTTCATCCGCTTCAGCGATATCCAGAGGCAACGGCTTCACACGTTTTTTTATATTCTCGGGTGTATATAAATAAGTTTGGATAGGCACAACTTCATGCTCTTTTAACGAAGGCAGTTTAGATGGGCGATAATGCTGAAGAATGATCAGCAAACCAACGTGAATAACTAGCGCGATCCAAATGGCAGGTCGGAGTAAAAATGAACGTAATATGCGCTTCGGTTTATGTAACGAAGCGGGCGACTCATCATCGACCAATTCAATATCTGCAACACTAATGTGAAAAGACGTCTCGGCCTGAACGACGACATCAGAAAAAGATACAACAGGCTCTATAATGTTAGTGGAGGAAGATATCTTTTGAGTAAACAAAACAGAATCAATAAGTTAACGAATAAACGTTAGACTGAGTGGTTCCAGCTTAGTTCTCTCAAATAGGAAATTTAGTGGGGAAACAAATTTTAAGAATCGGACTGCTTTGCTTTTTCGCTTAATTTTAAGTTAGAAAAATGCGCATAAATGATAAGCAAAGCACCCACCGCAACCGTGAGAGGCTCTAATGATTCACCTAAAATGTCTTTATTCCAGTAAATCATGCCACCTAGTGCAATGCTAATAACGGGGTAGATTTGTCTGTGGTATCGGTAAAAACCAGAAAGAATAGCCCAAAACCCTAGCACCAATGAAATAACAAGTATGCTGCGCTCGAACCAATCTTGAGCGAAGATACTCGCTCCCACCAAGGGTGCAACAGGCAAAAGCACAGGTAACAACAAGCAATGCAAAGCGCATAAGCTTGAAGCCCAAATACCAAACTTGTCTAAGATTTTTGTCTTATATGCATACTACCGATGAAATTTCTAGAATTACCAACCGAAACGGACGATATAATATAACATCCATTCCGATATTCAAGATCGCTCAAATAAAAATCGGCAGATTATCGACTAAAAATTGATTTGAATACGCTATTCTTCAGTGTTTGAAAATTGCGTCGTCTTTGTTTTTTCACGGTATTGATTCATGGCTAATTGACCATGTTTTCCTAGCATGAGATCGCTTAAGGGCACAAGACGAATGCCTTGCTGTGCCAGTTTTGGGAGTTGTTTCTTCAAGTAAGACAAGGTTTGCGGATGAGGGTGAGCAATGCCAACGGCTTGACCATATTTGTTTGCGATCTTTCTCAATCGCTTAAACTGCATTGCAATATGTTTGGGCTCTGGTAAATGATCGAGAAAAACATGACGATGTAAATGGGGTACGCCGACTTTATCCGCGATTTGTTCCGCTCTACTGTATCGCGTTGTTCGACTATCAACAAAGTACAGGCCTCGCTCATTCAAGTATTCCATTGTTGCTGTCATTGGGAGCGTTAACTGCGTTAACTTACTGCCCATATGGTTGTTCACCGCAATCGCATTAGGCACACTTTCATGTGCCGCCGCCAGACTTGCTTTAATGTCTTTTGGCATCATGTCCGAAGTCAGCGCTCCCGGCCCCAATGTTTTCCCCGACAATGCTTCCATAGGCACATGCATCATCACTTCTCGCTGCTGTTGTTCAGCTAATTGAGAAAACGGCAATGAATAAGGGGTATGGGGCAAAATAGAAAATGTCACCTCGCTGGGCAGGGTAAACGCGCTAATATCATCGGATTTGTAGCCAATATCATCAATGATTAAAGCAATATCCGCAGCATAAGCAGCAGGAAGAGGAAAAAGAGATAAAATGCTAAAGATGAGGAAAGAAAAAGGCTTAAAAAAGGCAAACGCTACCCTAGACCGGAATAAATTATTATCCAGCAAAAAGGAAAGCGTTTTTTTAATTTCACGTTTATTCGTGATTTTTTCTGTTTGACACAAGCAGCCCTTCAGGGCTTGTCCTGCATCACAGATATTATTGTTGCGCACGGCTTTTTATAAGCTCTTTATTGTAAGCTTTCTTATTAATCGTTGATAAAAATTTGTATCAACCTTGGCCACATTATAGATAAACAGATCATATAATCCACTAATCTTTGAAATTATTTCTGAAGCCATTTTGAGGGGTTGATCGGCTGACCTTTATGACGAATTTCGAAGTATAAGGAGGGCTGACTTTGCCCCCCACTTTGACCTAACAAAGCAATGGTTTCTCCCGCCTCTACCGTATCGCCAACTTGCTTTAATAAAGCCTGATTTTGACCGTACAAACTCATATAACCATTGCCGTGATCAAGGATAATCATCAGCCCAAAGCCGCGTAGCCAATCAGCAAACAAGACTTTCCCATGATGAACAGCACTTATCGGGCTACCTGAGTCGCCGTAAATCAATACGCCTTTCCATCGAACTTGCCCCTGACGGCGTTTTCCAAATAACTTTCTTAACCGTCCGTCTGCGGGCTTAATCAACTTGCCTCGATGGTTTTGTAACCCCGTTAACTCAACACTGGTTCGTTCTAATTCACGCTTCACATCTTCTAAAGCTTGAACCAAATTCTGTTCGTTAATTTGCAGTTGTTCGATTTGAGCAGCTTCACTATCAATGACGCCTCGCAAAGACACCAGTGTTGACTCACGCTCTTTTTGCCGCGCTTGCAGCGATTGCTTCTGCTGCGTTTGCTCATCCCTTGCAACCTGTAGCTCTGCGTTAGTCGCTTTTAGCTTCTTTGCCACTTCCAGTAATTTAGACACGAGCACTTCAAATTGGTTGATTTGATCTTGCCTGGCGTTGTTCAAATGCTGGTAATACACCAGCATACGTTCAAATTTTCCTGCATCTTCCTGATTCAAGAGCATTTTGGTGTAATCGTGATTGCCGCTCATATAAGCACTACGCATTTGTTTCGCAAGTAAACGTTGCTGAGTGTCTTTCTGCTGCAGTAATGATTCTTTTTCCTTCACCAACGTATTTTGTTCTTTTACGTTGTCTTTAATGCGCCGATCGCTGATAACAATCTTCTTTGCCAGCTCAGAGATTTGAAGCTCTGCATCCTTCAAGCGATCCTGAAGTTTGCGCGCTTCCCTCATCCGGCTTTGTAGCTGCGATTGGCGATCTTTTATTTGCGATTTAATTTCTTGAAGGGCTTGCTCAGATTGAGCAGCCTCATCTTCTAATGATTGCGCTTGAACAAGCAGAGGAAAAAGAAAGAGGGATAGAAATAAAGTGGCTAAAGCACTAGAGCGAAGCGATCCTGCTCGCTCTATTGTCCAGTATTGCTTTAGCCACTTCATATTCAAAGAGTTAGTCCACCTAGGCGGGTAACTTCATAATCGTGTTACCTGTCATTTCTTCAGGCTGTTCCATTCCCATTAAATGCAAAATGGTGGGAGCGACATCACTCAGTGTTGCGCGCTCACGCGGCTCCGCATCACGGCCAACATAAATAAACGGCACAAGCTCGCTAGTATGTGCCGTGTGCGCTTGCCCAGTTGTAGTATCGAGCATCTGCTCTGCATTACCATGATCGGCTGTAATCAAGCACTCTCCCCCCACTTCTTTTAATGCTTCAACCACACGGCCAACACTCTTATCAACGGCTTCACATGCTTTTACAGCCGCTTCGTATACCCCTGTGTGTCCGACCATGTCGCCATTAGGGTAATTACAGACAATAAAGTCATAATCATGTGATTTAATTGCCGCCACCAGCTTGTCGGTAAGCTCTTCCGAGTTCATTTCTGGCTGCAAATCATAAGTGGCTACATCCGGAGATGCGACTAATACACGTTCTTCACCGTGGTAAGTGTCTTCGCGGCCACCACTAAAGAAGAAAGTAACATGTGCATACTTCTCGGTTTCAGAAATGCGTAGCTGTGTACGCTCATGATTGGCGAGCCACTCCCCAAGAACATTTTTTAAATCTTCAGGCGGGAACGCAACTTGGGTCTTAATATCCGCGGCATACTGCGTTAAAGAAACAAAACCAGCAAGAGCAGGTGTTGCCTGTCGCTCAAACCCATCAAAATCTGCATCCGTAAATGCGCGGGAAATTTGTCTTGCTCTATCTGCTCGGAAATTGGCAAAGAAAACAACATCTCCATCTTCGATAGCAATAGCATCGCCAATGGTGGTTGTTTTGACGAACTCATCGTTTTCATCTCGCTCGTAGGCCGCTGTTAATCCGGCGACAGCCGATTCAGCTTGATAGTCTGCTTTGCCGAGCGTCAACATATCATAAGCCGCTTGAACACGCTCCCAACGCTGGTCGCGATCCATTGCATAATAACGACCAATTAAAGACGCCGTTTTACCCACGCCCACTTCTTTGAATAGTGCATCGGCTTGCTGTAAAGAAGCTTCTGCGCTACGCGGAGGCGTATCACGCCCATCAAGGAAAGCATGCAAGTAGATTTTTGTTGCACCTTCTTTTGCAGCGGCCTTAATTAAGGCAAAAATATGATCGTTATGACTATGAACACCGCCGGGTGAGAGCAAGCCCATAATGTGAACGGCTTTGTCTTGTTCTACAGCTTTTTGAATATTCGATGCGATGACAGGGTTAGTGGCAAACTCACCATCTGCTATGGATTTTGTGATACGTGTGAAATCTTGATAAACAACACGACCTGCACCTAAGTTAACGTGGCCTACTTCCGAATTCCCCATTTGTCCATCAGGCAACCCTACATCTAGGCCAGAGCCAGAAATTAAAGTGCGAGGACACGTTTCCCAAAGGTTGTCGAGAACAGGTGTTGAGGCGTTAGCAATAGCATTGTTTTCTTTTGCTTCACGGTGACCCCACCCATCCAAAATAAGTAATACAAAAGGTTTCTTTTCAGCGTTCATGAAAACGTTTCTCCAAACAATTTTACTCGTACTTCGATTTCAACTCGGACATGTGGTCGCACATGCTTTTAAAGACGTTTTAAATGCCTAGCACCACTACGTTGTCGCATTTTATTCTTGTTTGGGTACAGGGAAAAAGCGCTAAACGGCCTTTTTAAACTAGCGTCTGTGTACAAATTCTATATACTTTGCAGACTTTTTTCAGATGACTAAAACGTAAGGCTACATTGATTTATGCAACAGCTTGTCGAGTTTATCGGTAATCATCCGGTTTTGGCAACCTTATGGGTTGTTTTGGCGATATTCCTTTTATATAGCTATGTTGAAACGCTTATCTCGCCTCTGAAACAAATCTCTACCCAAGAGGCCACGCAACTTATTAATAAAGAAGATGCCGTTATCTTAGATATCCGCAATCAAGCAGATTTCAAGAAGGGTCATATCCTAGGTGCAAGGCAAATTGGACAGGAAGCGGTAACAAAAGCTGACTTCACTAAACTTGAAAACGAAAAGAATAAACCCATTATTGTGGTTTGCGCGATGGGCATTTCAGCTAAGCGCACTGCAACACAATTACTTAAAGCAGGTTTTGCTAAGGTTTCAGTTTTAAAAGGTGGTATGAACACTTGGCAAGGCGAAGGTTTACCAATTAAAAAGTGAAACTTATGAAAAAAGTAGAAATTTACACCAAGGGCTACTGCCCATATTGCACGCGAGCAAAGTCGCTTCTAGACAGCAAAGACGTTGAGTACACAGAATACAAAATCGATTTGCAGCCTGAACTACGCGATACCATGATCGACCGTGCCAAAGGTGGCTACACAGTGCCTCAAATCTTCATCAATGATCAGCATATTGGCGGTTGTGATGACATGATGGCGCTAGAGAGAAAAAATAAACTTGATTCGATGTTAGGCTAATTCAGCAGCATCACACCAGTAACAGGATTTAGAATTATGGCAGAAGAACATAACAACGAAGCTGCAATGGCAGATCAACAACCTCAAGGTGCTCAGTTCGCATTACAACGTATCTACACAAAAGATATTTCTTTTGAGACACCTAATTCTCCACTTGTATTCCAAAAAGAGTGGAAGCCAGAAATCAAACTAGACATCGATACACGCAGCAACAAGCTTGATGATGTAAATTACGAAGTCATTCTTGCTGTTACTGTTACTGCAACACTTGATGGTTCAACTGCTTTCCTTTG
>CAXRCC010000094.1:0-23371 GCA_964228975.1 Paraneptunicella sp.
CCACCACACATGTTTGACTAACTTCACAAATGACTATTTTAGTTGGTTTAAGGGAGTGCTTAGATCGTCGCCAAAGAGTTGTGCGATGGAAACTTTAAAAGCTGAAAAACATGAACTACTAGAGCTGGTAGAGCTTCTTAAGCTAGCAAATAATAATGTTTGTTCAAAGGAACATGGTTTGCAAATTAAAGAGTTAACCATTAAAACACAAACTCTCGATCAGGTGCTTGATTTAGAAATACAGAAATTAACTTCCGGGGAACATGTTTCAATGGGAGGGGAACTAAGTAAGGCTAAAAGCAAGTATCGTGCTTACAATGCGAAATTGGTTAAGCAGTTAATGAAAGAAACGGGTGTTCGTTGGTAATATTTAGATATGTCAGCCTGATCTTTATTTACTTGGGTTGGCCCTTCTAGTTGTACTCATTGCTGAATTCCTCTTAAGAAAATCGACGCCAATATACCCCCAAAAGGCCGACACTTTCGCGGACACCTACGATTAATCAGTGATGCGTAGAATTTTATACAATTCCTTTAAAAACAATGAGCTACGGTGAAGGCCTTTTATATAAAGGGCTAGAATAAGGATTTAAAATCCCTCGAGGCTAGTCTCGCGTAGGTTCAAACTTCTTAGGTGTTGCTCGAAGGTTAGTTTTTGAATAAAAGCAGCTCCTCAACTAACCTTATGAAAGGAAATGGTTAGTGAGTGTAGTATGAGCCAAAGTCAGCCCCAAAATGTGTCCTCGTTGCAAGATCAAGTGTCGTATTGGCAGAAATTAAGCCAACTTGAATTAGGCAGGATAGATGTGCTGAAAATGGTGGCTTGCAGTGCGCCTTTGGCAGCGACCTTACAAAAACTCTGTGTCGAAGCGCAGGTTTATAATCCCGAAATGCTGTGTTCTATCTTGCGCTATGATGAAGAAACCAAAACGCTTCATTCTATTGCTTCTGTGTCGATCCCCGATTTTTATAACGATGCGATTTCAGGTGTTACCGTGGGATTAGGTGTTGGCTCTTGCGGTACTAGCGCTTTTACAAAAGAACGTGTCGTAGTCGAAGACATTAATACACACCCATATTGGGTTCAGTTTAAAGATTTAGCGCTTTCTGCTGGTATGCAAGCCTGTTGGTCAGAGCCCATTATTGGGCCAAATGGGCGAGTTTATGGCACATTTGCCATGTACTACCGAGAGCCGAAAAAACCATCAGGTGATGATCTTCAATACATCGAGGTGTGTGCTAATTTGGCAGCCGTTGTTTACGAAAATCATGAAAATAAACAAAAGTTACTGGTTGCCAATCGGCGTTTAGCGCAAACCTTGGATGAGCGAAATTCAGAGCTTGAAACAACCATTCATAATCTAGAAGCGGCAATGAGTGAGCAAGGAAAGCGTTATTTAACTGAGCTTCAATCGGAAAAACTTAATACGACGAGGTCGTTGGTGGTTGGGATGGCTAAAGAGATAAGCCATCCATTAGGGATCGCGGTTACCGCAGGTAGTACGGCAACGAATGGTATTACTGAGGTGATAAATGCAATTGAATCCGAGCCTCGATTATCAAAACAAAAACTGATCAACCAACTTAAAGATGTGCTGACTGCCGTGAGTATGAATTACGACAACTTAATGGAAGCCACGAGTTTGTTAGATCGGTTTAAGGAAGTCGATATAGATGAAAATCAAAATCACAGTGTAAGTCGATTCGATATTGCTGATTTTTTTAGTGACTTCGAGCAAGCCGTAAAAGAGCGAATAGGGGGTCACCATTTAGCGCTTCACTCTGAATCGGTCACCGTGAAATGATCCAGAGCGGCATTGTGGCAAATCATGTTAGAGCTTGTGCAAAATGCGGTTGAGCACGGATTCTCTAACGAAAAAAGTGGGCTAATTACCATTGACGTGGCAAGAGTCAATCATGAGCTAATTATAGACGTCAAGGATAACGGGGTAGGTGTTTCCGATGTGTTTGCGCCAAAAATTTTTGAACCCTTTTATGTTGCATGCAAAAAGCGTCACTCGTTAGGGCTGGGTTTGAGCGTGGTGCAAAATCTTGTTAAGCACGTTTTAATGGGAAAAATTACTCATATCAATACCCCCATAGGGACACGCTTTGAAATCACTCTTCCGTTAGGTGAGGATAACTAACGTTAACATGGCACTCTTTTTAGCGAGAGTGCCTTTGGTTTTGTTCATCAGCGCCATCTACTTTCCATTCATCGCCGATTAAATCGTCCTCTTCTTCTCCTTGCCATGTACCGTGGGGCTCATCTGGTTCATGTTCTCGTTCCCATTCGTAGCGCTTGCGTTCGAGTTTGGGGTCCCATTTATAAAATAAAGCCGCACAAACAATGCCGGCGATTGCGCCAAATAAATGATATTCAAACGAGATATGTTGCTCTCTAGGGAGGATACTCAGCACCATGCCGCCATACATAAAAAAGGCGATCATCATTAAGGCGATGGAGCGGTTATCTCTTCTTAAAATACTCGTAATAAGCAAATAAAAGAAAATACCGTGAGTGAGTCCGCTAGCGCCAACGTGATATGACTCCCTGGCAAATAACCACACACCTAATCCTGAGAAAAACCAAATAATACCCACGGTAATTTTGCTGGATTTAGGGTAGCCGTAAAATAACACGGAACCCAGTATTAGTAAGGGGAGGGAGTTGCTCGCTAAATGTTCGTAAGATGCGTGAATTAACGGTGCGAATAGGATGCCAATCAGCCCCGAAAATTCTGCAGGGTTAACCCCAAAATCACGGAAACTAATAGCAAATATTTGCTCGAAGGATTTGATGCACCACAAAATCAACACGAAAATGACGGTTGTTGTAATGCTGTATTTGAATGTTGGATTTTTGTTCATGCTTAACATATGGGGCAATAATATTATTTTTAAAGTGATTCTTTGCTCAGTGAGTAGGAAATTCACACTTATTTTGTTAGCTTATCCGCCAATACATAGATCACATTTAATACTATTTTCTTTCCTGTTTTTTGACTCTTGGAGTGATAATTGAGGCCTCATGTCGAACGTTACGATTAACTTTGCCCACGCAAACGGCTTTCCCGTTTCATCGTATAAACAGTTTATGGCGCACCTGCCAAATCATGTACGTGTAATTGCAAAAGAACAGTATGGTCACGAATCACGGTTTCCTATTTCTCATAATTGGGAAAATCAAATTCAAGAAATGATTCAATTTGTTGAGAACAATGCTGATGGTCCTATTTATGGTGTGGGTCACTCCTTCGGTGCTTTGCTTACATTGATCACATCGTGTGCCCGCCCAGACTTATTTAAAGGGATTTTATTGATTGAGCCACCTGCTTTTACAGGGTGGGTTAGTGTGGCGTTAAAATGGTTTAAACGCACAGGATTAAGCGACAAGTTTACCCCTTCAGGAAAAGCAAGAACGCGCCGTGCCCAGTGGCAGGCGAATGAAAACATGGTGGAATACTTTCGAGGAAAGGCATTGTTTAATGATTTCTCGGACGATGCAATTGCAGATTACGTAGAGGCGGCAACGGTCCCTAATCAAGCTGGCAGAACGCTGTCTTACAAGGCGGAAGTGGAAGCGGATATTTTTAAACATTGCCCGCACAATTTAAAATCTTTGCGTGGTCAGTTATCTGTTCCTGCAACCCTTGTTACAGCGTCAAAACAGCCTGTACTGAACCAAGCGCAAGTTAGCCGTTTACTGAGCTATTTTCCAGCGGATCATCATGTTTATCGTGGAGGAGGGCATTTATTTCCTCTAGAACAACCTGGGGCGTCTGCGAAATTCGTGATGACAATGCTAAACGATCTTATGCAGCGAGCTGGAGACACGCCGTTGAAAATGGAAGACAAGATATGAAAATAAACAGTGACTTAGGGGAAAGTTTCGGTCATTGGAAAATGGCGAACGATGCCAAGGTCATGGCGCTCGTGCAGCAAGCGAATATAGCGTGTGGTTTTCATGCGGGCGATCCCGATGTCATGGCGCAAACCTTATCTTCTGCGATCGAAAACGGTGTACAAATTGGGGCTCACCCTTCTTACCCTGATCTTCAGGGGTTTGGTCGAAGGAGTATTAAACTCAGCGCAGAAGAGATTAAACATTGTATTTTATTTCAAGTTTCAGCCCTTGACGGCATGGCGCAAAGCTTGGGCGGCGCGGTCGAATATATTAAGCCCCACGGCGCTTTGTATAACGATATGATGAAAGATGAATCCGTGTATTCTGCGGTGCTTGATGCGGTCAGTGTTTTTCATAAACCGGTTGAACTGATGATTCAATCTATGCCTGATAATAGCCGCTATGCGGCGCTCGCGAATCAACGTAATGTTAAGCTTATTTATGAAGTGTTTGCGGATAGGCGTTATACCGATTCTGGATTGTTAACGCCGCGCAGCCACGCTAATGCGGTATTGACTGCGAAGGAAGTCGCTATCCAGATCAACACATTACTTGAAGAGGGGTGTTTGATATCCGAGTCGGGACTGCGTTTAACACTAAACGTAGACTCTATTTGTGTACACGGTGATGACATTGATGCCTTGCAAAAAGCGCAAATTGTCGCGGATTTAGTTCGCAGTAAATGTCTAAAGGGCGGGAGTTAGCTTTTTGGTGTCGTATCATATTCAGCTTTCAGGTGAGGGAACCTTGTGTGTTTACTTTGATTTTGAAGCTGAAGAGCAGAGTCTTCTTACCAATATTAATGCTGGCGCATCGCGTGTTCACTTTATTAAAGCGGTGGCTGCGCATTTGCGTGAAGCCCTGGTTCTGCCTTTGCAAACACAGCATCCGGACATAGCTGCATACTGGGATGTCATCCCAGCGAATCACAATATTACCTTAGTGTATAATCCGTTTATCACCTCGTTTTCATCTGCCAAAACGGCACTTAAAGCCTGCTTGGACACCTTCTTGAGCAATAACAATGCGCTTAATCCGCCAACCTCTAATATGGTGCAAATCCCAGTGTTTTATGGTGGCGAATTTGCGTTGGATTTAAAAAGTGTGTCGGATTCGTGTGGTATGTCTATTTCCGAAGTTATTGAATGTCATACTGCTGGAGAGTATGAAGTTGCGGCCGTTGGTTTTGCCCCGGGGTTTGCCTATTTGAATGGATTAAAAAAGCCGCTGCAACTTCCCAGAATGACTGTTCCGCGAAAGTGGATAAAGGGCGGATCAGTGGCGATTGCAGAAGGTCAAACGGCAGTTTATCCTGGAGATTCTCCCGCAGGATGGCATGTCATCGGGCACTGTCCCATACCGATGTTTTCCCTAGAAGAAGGCGCAAGATTATCGATGGGTGATCGCGTAAAATTTACCCGTATTAGTTTGGAAGAATATCAGTCTTATGGCGTACTTTAATGTCATTCAATCAGGCATTTTAAGCTTAATTCAGGATAAGGGCCGAACGCGTTTCCTTCACGCTGGCATGGCTCAAAGTGGTGCAATGGACGGGTGGAGCGCGTATTGGGCCAATAAGTTATGCGGTAACCCGCGCTATGTGCCGTTAATTGAAATCAGTATGGGCGGTATTGAACTTGAAGCCAGCGACGACACAACCATAGTCGTTACCGGTGCGGACACGCCAGCTTGGCTGAATCAATCTGAAGTAAGCACGTGGCAAACTCTTCACGTGCGAGCAGGCGATAAACTAAAATTGGGTTACCCAAAAACCGGGCTTCGAAATTATATTGCGGTTAGGGGGGGATTTCAGGTTAAGCCATTATTTGGCAGCGCTTCAGCTTCATTGCGAGAGGGCGTTGGAGGGCATAATGGAAACGGCTCTTTACTCAGTAAAGGGGAAAAGTTGCTCTATATGCCAAGTAAAGTCGCATTGGATTTATCACTTCCCACTCGTTGGCGAGAGTGGTGGAAAGATGAAGATGAATTATTATCCAGCCGTCATTTTCGTTTAATGCCCTGTAATCAATATCATTCTTTTCCAAAATCGATTCGCCGAGCTATTTTGAGTGAACCGTTTACCGTCAGCGCCGATATCAGCAGAATGGGTTATCGACTCACCGGACCGTCGCTATCTCATGCTTTGCCAGGAATGATGTCGGAGGCAACCGCGTTAGGTGCGATTCAACTTCCGCCAAGTGGCGAGCCTATCGTGCTACTCAACGATAGGCAAACGCTTGGTGGCTATCCCAAAGTGGGAGCGTTATCTCAAATAGACTGCTGGCGCTTGTCACAAAAGAAGCCCAACGAAACCTTATATTTTCAGCTGACATCGATAGTTCGCGCGCAGTTAAGGACGCACTCAATGTTATCGTTAATGGATGATTTATCGCCACACAGTGGAGAATAGAAAAGGATAAAGATGCGGCTCTGCTTTCCTCATGGCATAATCACGCACTTTCTCGACATAGCGCTTTACCCTAGGAGTTTTTGATGACGCGACCGGCGAAAATGCAAATCGATTTAGCAGCTTTGCGTCACAATTGTACTGTTGTTTCGAAAATTGCCCCACAAAGCAAAATCGTCGCGGTGATTAAAGCGAATGCTTATGGTCATGGCGCCGTTGAGGTGGCAGAAGCGTTGCAAGGTTATATCAGCATGCTAGCGGTATCGAGCACCGAAGAAGCTATGCGTTTGCGCAATCACGATATTAAAACTCGCATCTTATTGTTGGAAGGTTGCTTTGAAGATTCAGAGCTAATTTGTGCTAGTTTGAATAATTTAGATGTGGTGTTTCATTGCAAAAATCAAATTGAAGCACTTAACAAGATGCAGTTTGTTAACCCAATAAATGCTTGGCTCAAAGTCGATACAGGCATGCATCGTTTGGGGGTGAAAATAGAAGAGGCAGTCGACTATTATCAACAGCTATTAGCTAGCCCTAATGTGAATCCCAACGTGATTTTGATGACGCACATTGCCAGTGCGGATGAGTTAGATAACGAAAACACGAAAGAACAGTTGGCACTGTTTAGGGAATTACACCGCTCTCTTGAAGAAATTACACAACGTAAAATTGAAACCAGTATTGGCAATTCAGCCACAATTATTGGCTGGGAATCCGGCGCCAGTGATTGGATACGCCCAGGCATTATGTTGTACGGGTTAAGCCCATTTCAAGAAGCATTACCCATCGACGATGAGCTTCGCCCGGCGATGACTTTAAAGTCTGAAGTGATTGCGCTTCACGATATCGCCAAAGGCAGCCGTGTTGGCTATGGCAGCACTTGGGAAGCAAAGCGAGATGCTCGTGTTGCTACCGTCGCGATTGGTTATGGCGATGGTTATCCGTGTAAAGCGACAAATGGCACCCCAGTATTAATTCGAGGTAAGAAGGCGAGTGTGGCTGGACGAGTATCCATGGATATGCTGAGTATCGACGTGACGGATGTTCCCGATGTCAGTATTGGCGATGAAGTGATTTTATGGGGGCAAGCGCTAACGGCAAATGAAATTGGTAAATGGTCAGGCACGATTGGCTATGAGCTTGTTACTCGAATGCCATTGAGAGTCCCTAAAAGTTACTGTTAAACGAGCATGATGGCTCTTTGGTAAATAATTTAAAGACAATAAAAAAGCTGCATTACGCAGCTTTTTTTAGTTATCTTCGCCGTGCTTACAGTCGCCCGTTTTGCACTTACCGTATAAATATAAACTATGGTGAGTTAGTTCAATATTATACTTGTTTGCAATTTCCTTTTGTCTTTCTTCGATGATCTCGTCTTCGAATTCCATCACTCGACCACAATCCAAACAAACAATGTGGTCATGGTGCTTCTTATTACTGATCTCGAAAACGGATTTGCCACCTTCAAAATGATGTCTGTTTAATATGCCAGCATCATCAAACTGGTTAAGCACGCGGTACACAGTCGCTAGGCCAATGTCTTCACCTTGATCTAACAAAATCTTGTAGACTTCTTCGGCGCTAATGTGTTGATTTTCTGGAAGTTGTAAAATTTCCAGAACCTTCAATCGGGGCAGCGTTACTTTTAGCCCCGCTTTCTTTAATTCTTGATTCTGATCCATGCTTCTGCATTACACTGTGAGAATAAACTCTATTATAGGGGACTCATTGTGGAATGAAACCCTAAATTGAGGAAACCATCGCGAATATTTTAGGAAAGTTATTATGGTAAAAAATATGTCTCGAATGGGTAATGCCGTTTAATGCCGACCAGATTATTTCTCATGATTTTTGTCATTCGTCCGATTAACTGAAAATACCGTCGAATTTATTAAATTTACTGGGTTTAACCTCTTTGCCTCAATGTAAATATTTTGTAAACTTGTTGGACCAGTTTCTAATAAAACATTTTTGAACTGAAAAGTCGTGTTTTAGCCTGTTTCTTGAAAGCGATTTCTGATGCGAAAGTAGTATCGATGCATTAGGTCTTTGCATCTAAACCTAGCTAATTAAAAAGAGAGCCTCAACGCCTTTCTGAACGTTGGAAACTGAATAAGTGTATTTTGTATGTAGATTTAAAGGTGTTGAATATTGTTTCGAGTTGAATCAAGTTTTAAGCGTCGATGCGTCAAAAGTGAGGTGATCACATGCTCAAATTGAGTGTCGTAGCAAAAATAATCACGGGGTTCGTACTGTTAGGTGTTTTACTGTTTATTACGAACGTCATTTCCTATTTAGGCTTATCAAATATTAGGGGCTCAGCTGAGTCTGTTATCCAAGAAAAAATGCCATTGCAGTCGCAGATGACAATGGTCCAAACACAGCTTTTGCATTTAGGGAAGCTGTCCTTGCGCGATTACTATCTAGATACATTAACCGTGCTTCAAACTAACAAGACTGTGTTTAATACGGAAAAGGCCGACTTTGAAAGCAAGCTTAAAAAGCTTTCTTCAATGTTGGGTGACAAAAACATTAAAGCGAGTTTAGCAGCAGGAGCAGAGGCGACGACACTGTACTTAAGTTCTGTCGACAAAATGTATGAATTCAGGGAACAGCAATTTCAAATAGAAGGACAACTGCAAAATCGCTTTGAGTCAATGCAGGATTTAGCTGATGAAACCACATCATTTTTACTCGATATCGCCTTTCTAGAAGGAGGAGATTCAGACCCAACACTCAGTCGTTTAGCTGGTCAGGGTAACGATATCGATATCAAAATAATCACGCTTTTGAAGAATGTGGAAGAGCTTTTGAGTATCCGAACAGTGCAAGGTAGCGTTGTGATTCGTGAAGATATGAATTTCACTTTACGTGGTATCGAACAGCAAAATGAGCACTTAATGCGTACCGCTCAGGGGGTTGATACCGATGGTTTAGTGGAAGCCTATCAAGAAGGTTGGCAAAAGCTGAACGATGCGATCTTCGGCGCTCAAGGATTGGTGTCTGAATACAATCAGCTAATGTCGTTAGTGACAAGCTCCAAAGCGCAACTAATGAAGTCGGAAGACAGCCTTAGCCAAGCCGATACAATATTTAATGAGCTTTACCAATCCATTAGTGAAAGCACGTTAGAAGGACAAACGGAGATTTTGTCTCAGGTTCAAACGAATATAACGGTTAGCTTTGCCATTATGTTTGTTGCTTTTGCCGCGGTATTAGGTGTTGGGACGATGTCTGCTCGCAGCATTCATCGGCCAATTAAGAGCATTGCTGAGAGCATGAAAATTATCAGTAGCGGTGATTTAACGCATGTGGCTGACGATAAAAGTCATTGTGAGTTTGGTGAGCTGGCCCGACAAGTGAATGAGTTAACAAAAAGTTTACATGGACTCATTCAACAAATTAATACGCAACAAGGGCATTTACAAAGTGCCACAAGCGAGAGTGTTGAGTTAGGCAATGAAACCATTAAGCAAGTTGATTCTCAGCTGACTGAAGTTAAATTAACGGAAGAAAATACGCAGAAAATTCGCTCAAGCAGCCAACATAATGTCAGCCAAATCAATTACGGGATGACCAAATTAAGCGAAGTACGGGAAAGAACATCGAACGCGCGTAATTTGGTAAGTAAAACGCGTCAGCAAGTGCTTGAACAAGCTGAGCAAGCGAAGTCTTCTGCCGAGGTGATTAATCGCTTGAATGAAAACAGCCGCAATATCGAAAGTATTTTAGATGTTATTAAGACGATTGCGGAACAAACCAATCTACTCGCATTAAATGCAGCGATTGAAGCGGCAAGAGCAGGGGAGCAAGGTCGAGGCTTTGCGGTGGTTGCTGATGAAGTAAGAACGCTTGCTAACAGAACTCAAAATTCCACAGAAGAAATTGAGAAGATGATTGGGACATTGCAATCTGATGCCAAAATGGCTGTTGAGTCCATCAGTAAGGGGCAAGAACAAGCAGAGCAGAGTGTTGGTTTGATTCAAGATGTAGATGGCAATGTTGATAGTATTAGTCACATTATCAGTGAGCTAGCGAGCATTAATGAGCAGATTGTGACAGATACGGGGGCGCAAGATGCGTTACTGCAAAATGTTGCTGCACGATTGAGTACCATCGTTGAATTGGCTGAGAAAAGTTCAGGAACGACGTATCAGTCTAACTCTGCAATCCACCAGTTACGTGACCGCATGAAAGATTTGGAAAAGGCGGTTTCAACCTTCAAAGTGTAAGTCTACATAGGCTTCATTAAAGCGTAGGTTTGCAGCGAGCGTTTTTACAACCACCTATAACGGAAATAGGTGGTTGTGCTGTGAAGCGACGATAAACGCTTGCGCTTCATTTCAAAGTCACGCCTATATTACTTTTGCGTTAAAATGTACTTCAGGATCTCCACGACTTCTTCTGGCGTTTGTGTCCATGCCATCGCAGCTGCATCCACTTCTTTTAACGGATGAATGATGTCTTCGCTGTGTAATGTCACAAATGGTGTACCTAAAGCGGCACAGTAACCAGCGTCAAATGCCGCGTTCAATTGCTTGTACTTATCACCAAAGCGAATAACAGCGACATCACAGCTTTCTATTAGGGTTTTAATGCGGATGGCGTTAATTTTTGCTGATTTGTGGTCGCGCCAGAAGTTATTTTCTTCCGCACCTAAAAAGTCACCTGCTGCGTCGCTTGCTTCGTGATTAGTGACGGCAGAAGTGAAATGAACGGGAAGATCGAGCGCTGCGCATCCATCTTCAATTTGTTTGCGCCAATCAGTGTGAATTTCGCCAGAGAGATATACATTTAAGCTCATTTTATTTTCCTGTGAAGAAAGTGTGTGATGTAACTAGTGGCGGATTATCGCTAAAAAATTTCGAATTAACAGGTTTTTACAGTGTAAAGTGGCTAAAAACAAAAAACGGACTCAAGGCCCGTTTTTAAGAAGTTGCCATGTAAAGATAGCGTTTATCTAAATGCGTCTAAAGACATCTCTTCAGTTAGCTGCTTACACCATTCTACAACACGGCTGTCTGTTAACTCTGGTTGGCGGTCTTCATCAATCCCTAAACCAACAAAGTGCGAGCCGTCTTCAGTTAAGCCTTTAGAAGCTTCAAAGTCGTAAGATTCAACAGACCAATGGCCAACCACAACCGCGCCTTTTGCTTCAACGATATCGTTAACCATGCCCATCGCATCTAAGAAATATTCTGCGTAATCTTCCTGATCACCACAACCAAAGATGGCAACCAATTTGTCTGCGAAATCAATTTGCTCAAACTCAGGGAAGAAGTCATCCCAATCACATTGAGCTTCACCGTAATACCAAGTGGGGATACCAAAGAGCAAAAGGTCGTATTTCTCAATATCTTCTTTAGATGATTTAGCAATGTCGTGAATATCAACCAGATCTTTACCCAACTGCTTCTGGATTAACTTAGATACATGTTCTGTGTTACCCGTATCACTGCCAAAAAATAAACCAACGCTTGCCATGTATATATTTACCTATTAAGCCCTTTCAAAAATTCAACATTACGTGGGTGAGTTCCCAACAAAAAAGTGTGCTTTATTACAATCCTTGGGAATGCCAAAAGATTTGAATAATGCCTTTTGCTAGGAAACCTGCTGCACCTAAAAACAAAACCAAGTACGCAACAAATCGGCCAATGGCAGGTACTGAATTTCGTTTTAATACATCATGCACGGCAAAAAACATAAGCCCGAACAACACCACCAACGTCAAGTTTAGAACGATGGATTCAATTTGTTCAAAGTTTTCGCTGAGCATAGTTTACTGCGCCCCTTAAAAAATAATCGCGGACTATAGCACAAGCCTACAGCGCCTGAAATGCCTGACCACGATATAGATCAATTTCTTGTAAGAAAGTCCGTCACAATCTTAGAAAACACGCTGGGTTTTTCAGCATGAAGCCAATGCCCTGTGCCTTGCATAATTTTCGCTGTGGCGTTTGGGAAAAGCTGATTGATGATAGGACGGTGCTCTGCTGTGATGTAATTTGAGTTACCGCCTTTCACGAACAACGTGGGTTTATGGAAAGGTTGTGTGTGGCTGATTTCTTGCGACAGATTATCGTAATCCCGCATCAGCATATCTAAATTAAAGCGCCACACGAAATGCCCGTTTTCATCTTTTCCTAAGCTGCGAAGCAAAAACTGCGCAACCCCAAATTCTTCAAGGTGCTGCATCATGGCTTCTTCTGCATCCTTACGGCTGGAAATAGAAGCGAGATCGACCGCATTTAACGCATTAAAAACGTTCTGATGCCTTGGTGTGTAACGTACAGGTGCAATGTCGGCTACAACGAGTTGGCTGACCCGCTCAGGATAGTGAAGCGCAATGTGCATTGCGACTTTTCCGCCCATTGAATGCCCTAATATCGCGGGGCAATCCAAGCCCAATTGGTCCATTAATGTTAAAACCTGTTGCGCGTAGGCATCGTAACTAAAGTTATCTGATCGCGGTGACAATCCGTGATCCGGAAGGTCGACGGAAATCACATCAAAATCATGCCTTAAAGCGCGGCTGATCATGCCTAAATTATCCAAGCTACCAAATAATCCATGCATCATGAGAAGAGGAGCGCCTTCGCCAACTCGCTTGTGATTTAATGACATATTTACCTGTTTATCAGAAGTTCAGCTGCTATGTTTATGGGGCGCATTGTGCAAAAGTCAGTATCGATTTGCAAAATTTCCCTAACAATTCACGGTTACAATCATTAACGGTGCGTATTATGATGCGCATCGATTGACTACAAATATCATTGAAGGAGTTCAACACTATGGCTTTGCACCCTCAAGCTGGACAACCAGCAGATGTAAATCAACTCTGCAATATTCCAAAACTTGTTAGTGCTTATTACACCCATGTACCCGACCCGAACAATCCTCACCATGCCGTGAGCTTTGGCACATCAGGCCACCGAGGTTGTTCTTTTGATCATACTTTCAATGACACTCATATAGCAGCTATCTGCCAAGCGCTTGCGGAATATCGCGAAGCAAATGGTATTGATGGCCCAATGTATGTTGGAATGGATACCCATGCGCTGTCTGAAGCGGCGTTTGCAACGGCGGTAGAAGTCTTTATTGCCAATAACATACAGTTGATTGTCCAATCCGACGGCGGTTATACGCCAACACCTGTTATCTCTCATGCAATTCTAAATTACAATAAAACGCAAGATAGATTGGCTGACGGTGTGGTGATTACGCCCTCTCATAACCCACCACAAGACGGTGGTTTCAAATATAATCCTCCTAACGGTGGCCCTGCCGACTCAAACGTCACCAATGCCATCCAAACTCGAGCCAACGCCATCATTGCTGATGGAGGCACGGCGATTAAACGCATGACTTTCCAACAAGCTCAGCATTCAAGCTTATTTGCAGAAGAAGACTTCCGTATTCGTTACATCGATGAACTGGATCAAGTTATTGATATGGAAGCGATTCGTAATGCCAATTTAAAGTTGGGTACCGATCCACTTGGCGGTGCAGGCTTAAGCTATTGGGATATCATTGCGGAAAAATACGGTTTGAATATCGACGTTGTAAACACGCGTATCGATCCGACATTCTCTTTCATGCATCGAGATAAAGACGGCAAGTTAAGAATGGACTGTTCATCACCTTACGCAATGGCTGGCTTAATTAACCTCAAAGATCAATACGATTTAGCCTTTGGTAACGATCCGGATTTTGATCGTCATGGCATTGTGAGCCCATCAACCGGGATTATGAATCCGAACCATTACCTAGCAGTGGCGATTGACTATTTATATCAACATCGCCCGGCTTGGAATACTGATCTTAAAATTGGTAAAACATTGGTATCGAGTTCGATGATTGACCGCGTTGCGAAAAGCCTCGGACGAACCGTATCGGAAATGCCAGTTGGTTTTAAATGGTTTGTAGAAGGGCTGTTAGGTAATCAACTTGGCTTTGCAGGAGAAGAAAGCGCCGGTGGTATTTTCTTGCGACGTGATGGCTCGGCATGGGCAACGGATAAAGACGGCATTATTCTGTGTTTATTGGCGGCTGAAATGACTGCTGTAACAGGGCAAGATCCCGGTGCTTACTATAAAACATTGACCTCAAAATTTGGTGAGCCAAGTTACCGTCGGCTCGATGTTGCAGCCACTGCGAAGCAAAAGCAGGCGTTAAGCAGCATGACGGCAGATGTTATTACGAGCGATGGATTAGCAGGCGAGGGGATCACGTCTGTGCAAACCGTGGCACCAGGCAATAATGCACCTATTGGCGGCGTTAAAGTGTCGACAGAAAATGGTTGGTTTGCCGCAAGGCCTTCAGGAACAGAAAGCATCTATAAGATTTACGCAGAGAGCTTTAAAGGTGACGAGCATTTATCTTTACTCATAGAAGAAGCGCAAGCTCTCGTTCAAGGTGTTTTCGAAAAGGAAGGGGCATAGGCTATCGTTGTTAACTTGATGTTAAACTAAAGAAATTAGAATGTTAATTTTGAAAGAAAGCTAGTTTTTTTGTGAAAAAATAACAAATATTTAACATCTAACCCCTTAAAATTTGCGTTTAAATAAGGTAAAACAGGTTCATCTGTAATTTTATTACAATTTCGAGCCTGTGTTACTTAAACGTTTAACTCCGGCTCTTGAATAAATTTTAAGAAATGAAGTGAGGTTGAAGCCATGCCGACGGCAAAATCAAAAGCAGCAAAATCTGCAGTGAATAAAACAGAAACTCCAATGGCTTCTACGTTGAATAAAGACGTGTTGAAAGAAGCCATTGTCAACCATCTGCATTCCACATTGGGAACCGATGAAAATAAAGCCACCGATCATGCATGGTGGAAAGCAACTTGCGCGGCCATTAATGAACAAGTGATGGAGCAACTGCGTAAAACCCAAAAAACCCATTACTTCAACGATACTCGCGCGGTACATTATTTCTCTGCGGAGTATTTGATGGGAAGGTTGATGTCGAATAACCTCCATAATTTGGGCGTGTTTGAGGCTGCAAAACTGGCGTTGTTTGAGCTAGGCGTCAATATTACCGATGTGATGGAAGAAGAGCCTGACATGGCATTAGGTAACGGTGGTTTAGGTCGATTAGCCGCGTGTTACATTGACTCGCTGGCAACGATGGAATTCCCCGCGCTTGGTTATGGCTTGCACTACGAGCACGGTTTGTTCCGTCAAGAGATTAAAAGCGGCGCACAAATTGAGCGACCAGACAGCTGGCGCGATTACGGCAACCCTTGGGAGATTTGCCGTCCAGAGTCTATTCAAGAAATATCGTTATACGGCTATGTTGAAACTAAGTATGGTGAAGATGGACGTATTCAAAAAGAATGGCACCCAGGTTCAATTGTAAAAGGATTGCCGTGGGATATTCCAATTGTGGGTTACGGCGGTAAAACAGTAAACGTGTTGCGTTTATGGGAAAGCCAATCGTCGGATTACTTTAACTGGGATGTGTTCAACGCCGGTGGGTATATCGATTCACACGCAGAAACCGTTCAAGCAGAAACGATCTCAAAAGTACTTTATCCTAATGATGAGACAGAAGCTGGCAAGGAGCTTCGTCTTATTCAACAGTATTTCTTCTGCGCTTGCTCACTAAAAGACATTATCCGCCGTTACAAGCGTGCGCATGGTGATGATTGGAGCCGTTTCTCTGAACAAGTTGTCATTCAGCTAAACGATACTCACCCTGCTATCGCGATTCCTGAACTGATGCGTATTTTGGTTGATAGAGCCGAAATGGCTTGGGACGACGCTTGGGCAATTAGCAGCAAGGTATTTGCTTATACAAACCATACTTTATTGCCAGAAGCCCTTGAAAAATGGTCTGTACGCTTGATTGAGCGCGTGTTACCGCGTCACTTAGAGATCATTTATGAAATCAACCACCGCTTTATGCAGGAAGTGGATAAAAAGTGGCCGAATAATCCAGAGGTGAAAGCAAAGCTTTCTATCTTTGAAGAAGGCGATCAAAAAATGGTTCGCATGGGGCACTTGAGTGTGATTAGTTCTTTTGCCGTTAATGGTGTGGCTGAAATCCACTCAAAGTTGGTGAAAGAAGAGCTCTTCCCAGAATTTAACGAAATGTGGCCTGGCAAGCTAACTAACGTTACCAACGGTATTACCCCTCGTCGCTGGTTAAAAGCTTGTAACCCGGCATTATCTTCACTCATCGATGAGAAGATTGGTGATGATTGGCCGTTGCACCTTGAAAAATTAACCGCATTGCGTGATTTTGCAAACGATGAGAGCTTCCAGTCTAAGTTCATGGATATCAAGCGTGAAAATAAAGTGCTTCTCGCGGATGAAATTCTTAAGCTTACAGGCATTGAAGTGAGTCCAGATGCTATCTTTGATATTCAAATTAAGCGTTTGCATGAATACAAGCGTCAACATTTGAACCTTTTGCATATCATGGCGTTGTATAAGCGTTTGTTAGAGAACCCGGCTTATGACATGCATCCTCGTGTCTTTATCTTTGGCGCAAAAGCCGCACCTGGGTACAAGTTAGCGAAAGATATCATTTACGCCATTAACAAAGTGGCGGAAAAGATCAACAACGACAACCGTGTGAATCACAAGCTTAAAGTCGTGTTCTTGCCAAACTATCGCGTGAGCTTAGCGGAGAAAATGATTCCCGCAGCTGATATTTCTGAGCAAATCTCTACTGCTGGTAAAGAAGCATCGGGCACAGGCAACATGAAGTTGGCACTGAATGGTGCGTTAACGTTGGGCACACTGGATGGCGCGAATATCGAAATTGCAGAAGAAGTTGGCGATGACAATATCTTCATTTTCGGTAACACGGTTGAAGAAGTAAAAGCCCTTCGTGCTGCGGGTTATAACCCATACGATTACTACTACAAGAACGCTGAAATTAAGACCATTCTTGATTGGTTGGAATCGGATTACTTCACGCCTGGTAAACCCGGTGCGTTGGCGTCGATTAAAAAGTCATTGCTTGATGATGGCGATCAATATCTTTGCCTTGCGGATTACGACTCTTATTCAGAAGCACATAAACGTGCAGATGCGTTATATCGTGATAAAAAAGCGTGGGCAAAAGCGGCGGTATTGAATACAGCAAATATGGGTAAATTCACCTCAGATCGCAGTATTGGTGAGTATGTTCAGAACATTTGGCGCTTAGAGCGTTGTAACGTTTCTGAGTAGTCTTAGCGGATTACCTTTAACTTAATACTTATGTAAAACAAAAGCCGATAGCATCGTAAAGTGCTATCGGCTTTGTTGTATTTTTTCTGCATTTTGCTCTTTTGGCGTGGCGACGTTTATTTCTGTATTGTTTGTTGGTGTTAACGCACTTAACGCACCGAGTGAAACCCTTACTCGAAAGTGTTGGTTAGGAAATGCTTGAGCCGATGATCTTTACAATGAAAACGGGCGAATTGCATTGGTAGTTTTGGTTTTCACATGCCGCTTCAGTAGAATGGAGGAAATTGAATAAGCAAAAAGAGATGAAATAGCGTTTATGGAATTGGTTTCTGTACTCAAAGAACAAGGGGATTTTCTCACCTTGTCTCGCCAACAGCCGGAATTATTTTCTTCACCGGTACACTTTTCCCTAGATAACGGCACACAAGTGTCTATTCCCGCCGAAGGCATTATCGTATTTGAACCAGAAGCTCCTAGTCTAAAAGACATCGTTTATTCTTGCGGCATTCACGGCAATGAAACCGCGCCTATTGAAATATGCGAGCAGTTGGTTAAAGCGTTATTAACGCAACAGCGCGCAGTCGCTCACCGCTTATTGATTATTTTTGGTAATTTGCCAGCGATGGATATCGCAGAGCGTTTCGTTGAAGAAAACATGAACCGCTTATTCGATGGGGAGCACAGTAACCCTGATGTCCCTAGCAACCCTGAAAGAGTGCGTGCACGTTTGTTGGAACAGTGCGTACGTGAATTTTTCGTTGACGTGTCGCTGACGGGAGGCGAAACGCGTAAAACTAAAGCCGGCAACGAGGCGGGTAGCGTAGAAGGGATGCCCGTGGGTAAACGAGAGCGTTACCATTACGATTTACACACGGCAATTCGTGATTCGAAGAACGAGAAGTTTGCGGTTTATCCGTTTACGCACGGCAGACCTCGCAAACCCTCTCAAGTCACTTTCATGGGAATGTGTGGTGTAAAAACCATTCTACTTTCTGATTCGCCCACTACAACGTTCAGTTATTTCAGTTGTAAGCACTTTGAAGCCGATGCCTTTACTGTTGAACTCGGTAAAGTTAGACCGTTCGGTGAAAACGATATGTCTCGTTTTGAAGAAGCCCGTAAAACCTTGGTCAATTTTGCAACAGATTTAGATTTTAATCTAACTGACTATCGTTCAGAAGAGTTTTTAATATATAAAATCAATCAGATTGTAAACCGTACAAAAGAGGACTTTTCACTGAATTTCGGCGACGATACACCTAATTTCATGGACTTTCCAAAAGGGTATGTGTTAGCGCAAGAACCAGGTGCTCAATATATTGCCCAGCAAGATGGCGAAGCCATTGTCTTTCCAAATGCAAAGGTTGCCATTGGTCAAAGAGCTTTGTTAACCGTCATACCGTGTGAATTGTATTAGTAAAACAGAAGAGTAAACGCCCTAATTTAGCTTAGGGCTTTTCCTTATTTACATCATCCGTCTGTATGCTTGAATCGTTATGATCGGCGCTTGAACTTGTGCTCGAGTTTGCCTCGGGCGCTTGCTCTTTTTTCTGTTGTTCCAAGTCTTTTAACGAGGGCATTTTTTGATGTGCGGTTTGTTTTAAGAGCATGATATTACTGAGGATAATGGCTAATGCCACAATAATGATTGCGATAATCCATCCTAAACTCATTGTTCAATTCCTTTATTTAATACATAACGACGGTAAATCTCGTCTAGATGCTTCAGTATGACGCTTTTTCCTAATATTGGCATGTTTTTAATGTCTTTCGCTAATTGCGTTAACGTGAGCTTTTCAAGCGCCTCGCTTGCACTTGCTTTGTGGCTGATGTGCCAAGGCTCTTTCGCGATGCCGCCTTTATCAACGGCATAAGGAAAGTCGAAGCCATAATCACTCGCATGCTGTAACAGCCATTGGTGTAATGGGTAGCAAGGACCATTAGCTACATATTCAGCCTCGATAAGTTCAAGCGGTTTTCCTGTAGCGTTGATGGCTTTCTCATCATACACATCTATATCGGTGCCCCAATGGTGACGACTCGCGCCGGGCAGCGCGGAAAATGTGAGAATGCAATGTAGCTTTTCTTCATCGGACAAGGTGGCCGGATCTGCTTGCGTCATGTCTCTGCGATAAAGCGGGCGTTTGCCTTCCCATTTGGCATTCCAAATGGCGAGCTGACGCTCAACGCTGCGAAAACTGCTGGCAATATCGATTGATATGCCACTTTTTTGCGCTTCGCTCCGCATGGCTTGAAATGCACGGCAAGTTTCTGCTTGAAGCAAGTGTTTATCGTCAATGCAAATAAATTGGGATGAATCCATTAGGCCCTACTGTTGATGTGTTTGCCTTCACTTAGGGTTTATACCGTGACGTGAAGGCAAAGGTGCTAGGAGGCGAGAAGAGAAACTAACACTTCCTCGTAAACGCGTGCAAGCTCATCTAAATCCGACATATTGACGCATTCATCCACTTTGTGAATGGTGGCGTTAACCGGGCCTAGTTCAACCACTTGCGCGCCCGTTGGTGCGATAAAGCGTCCATCTGAGGTTCCGCCTGCCGTTGAAAGCTCTGTTTCTCGGCCTGTGACGGATTTAATGGCGTGTTGCGTCGCTTCAACAAGCTCACCCGTGGATGTTAAAAATGGCTGGCCATTGAATGTCCATTTAATGTCGTACTCCAGCTCGTGGCTATCTAATAAGCTTGTTACACGATTCATCAACGTCTGGTTATCCATTTCTGTAGAGAAGCGGAAGTTAAAGCTGATATCAATGTGACCTGGAATAACATTACCAGCGCCAGTTCCCGCATTGATATTTGAAATTTGGAAACTGGTTGGCGGGAAATACTCGTTGCCATTATCCCAGTGCATATTGGCAAGCTCATTAATGGCTAACGACACTTCATGAACGGGGTTTTTAGCAAGGTGAGGGTAGGCAACATGACCTTGAATACCGTGTACGACTAAATCGCCGGATAACGAACCACGGCGACCTACTTTAACCACATCACCTAATGCTTTCGTACTGGAAGGCTCTCCCACAATGCAATAGGTGATTTTCTCATTGCGCGCTTCTAATGTATCAACAACCTTTGTTGTGCCATTTATAAAAGGGCCTTCTTCATCGCTGGTAATTAAAAAAGCGATGCTGCCTTTGTGATCAGGGTGTTTTTCAACAAAGCGCTTGGTTGCCACTAACATGGCGGCAAGGCTGCCTTTCATATCCGCGGCACCTCGCCCGTGCAACATGTCGCCTTTTTCTGTGGCGGTAAAAGGCGGTGTTGCCCAGTTTTCCTCTGGGCCAGAGGGCACTACATCGGTGTGACCTGCAAAGCAAAATACAGGGCCGTCACTGCCTTTTCTCGCCCACATATTGGTTGTGTCATCGAACACCATAGATTCAATGTCAAAGCCTAACGGGCTAAGATACTGTGCCATCATTTCTTGGCAGCCCGCGTCTTCAGGTGTTACTGAGCGGCGGTTAATGAGATCTTTTGTGAGAGCAATTACATCAGACATTAGCAAAATACTTCGGTTAAGTTAGCTTCGTTAAAACCCACAACGGTTTTGTCACTTTTTTGAAGAATAGGGCGCTTAATCATTGCTGGGTGTTCAGCTAAGAGTTCAATGGCTTTTTCATTATCGATGTTGGACTTTTGCTCATCGGAAAGTTGACGATAGGTTGTGCCACGTTTGTTGAGTACAATTTCCCAACCTTGCGCTTCAACAACCGCTTTTAACCAGTCTTTATCTAACCCATCTTTACGATAATCATGAAACGTGTATTCAAGCTCATTCGCTTCTAACCATTTCTTAGTTTTCTTCATTGTGTCGCAGTTTTTAATACCGTAAAGCGTAATCATAATGACCTTATATTATTCGTGTTTAAGAAGACTGAAAGGCCCATAGATTAATGGAGCAAAGGCAGATTGCAATCACAATTCGTCATCTTAAAGATAAATACTGAATATGGGATCGTCTAATGCAATAGCTTGTCGATAATGTGGCTCAATGCCGAGGACTTTATCGCTGTTGAGAAGTGTAATGGCGCAAAGAGGAGAGTCGGCTTTTGCCTTTAATTTATTGAGGTTGAATTCAAGGATCTTTTGGCCTTGTTGCAATACCGCCCCTGCTTTTGCGTAAAACTTAAATCCTTCACCGTGCAGCCTTGCGGTATTGATACCCACTTGAATATTTAATAAAAAACCTTGGGCAGAGCGCAGTTTTATGTGATCGCCTGTGGCAGGAAGTGACTCAATTCGGCAATGAAAAGGAGCAAGAATTTGATAACCCGATGGCGACACGGTGACGCCCTCACCCAATAATCTTTCGTTGTGTACCAGTGATGGCATATCATTCAACGGAAGCACTCTGCCTGATAGCGGGCTCTGAATGGTTAATCTTTTTTTGAAATTATCCGGCGGTGACGTCAGAATACGGCTAAAAAGTGACATGGCATAAGCAGGTCATTAAAGAATGACCTTATAGCCTCCAGCATCAAGTGCATGGGCAGCGGACTGTAAGTCGGCTTCTTTCACTAAAAAGAAATCGGTTTCAAACGTAGAGACAACGAAAATACTGACCTTTGCTTGGGCTAATACATTGCCAATATCGGCCATGATGCCAATCATAGAAAGTTGAAGTGGACCAAGCACTTCCAATGCGCGCCAACCGCTGTCACACTCTTGCGCTTCAATGTAAATGTCATCTGGAACAACGAGTGACAGTTCTTCGTTGGTTTTGCCAATAAAATATACTGACGTATTAAACACCTGCTTCGGGATTTCAGCATTTACATCTAGGCTATAAATAGAGAATTTCTGAGGTAATACAGCAAGAGTTTGTTTTGGCATTATTTTTCCAAGTTTTGCGTTCTGGGTAGAATTGTGCGAGACCAACTGGAATTGTGCAAGCTTTGTCTGTTGTGGAAAAGTAACTAAAATGACTAAAGTTATTCACAGTTATTGTGGATAAGTGTGGGGGTAAGCTATGGTGATGTTTTTATCCTCATGATATTTAAATAAAAAATATACTGATCAGCTTTTGAGCACCCAGAAAAAAATCCACAGGTCGGAGCTGATCAAATCCTGATCCTGATCAATTTGTCAAGGAGATTGTATTGAATTTAAGCATTTATGCCGGGCCACGTGCTTTGCAGCAAATATTAGACACAGGGTTAGTAGCAGATGACTTTGACGTGATGTTGGGGGCTTCTGGTGGGCCAAAGTGGTTCACTTTGTTTGGGCTCGATAAAGTCATCGTACCGGGATTTTTTGCGGGTAGAAAGAAAACACTTGATTTGGTCGGGACCTCTGCTGGTGCGTTTCGTTTTGCTTGTTTAACCCAAGCTCATCCTAAAGATGCAATTGGCATTTTGGCCCATGAGTATTCCCATACGCAGTATAAGAATAACAATCCGGACATGGACGAAGTGACTGACAGTGTTACCTCACTGTTAGAAAAAATGTTGGGTGAAAAGGGGCCGCAGGAGATTATCGATAACCCCGTTTTTAAGGCGCATTTGATTGCAGTGCGGTGTCATGGCGCAACGGCGAGTGAAGAAAAGTCAAAACTGTCGCTCGGGTTGGCAAAAAGCGTTGCCAGAAATGCTGTGAGTCGTCGTAAATTAGGAAAGTATTTCGAACGAGTGGTTTTCTCTGCTCCCGGCAGCGATTTGAAAATCGATGATCCGTGTTACATTCCAACGGAATACGCACAGCTAAATGCGCAAAATGTAAGAGATGTATTGGTGGCATCTGGCTCCATTCCAGGGATTATTCACGGCGTTACCCATATAGAGGGGGCTTTACCGGGAATGTACCGAGACGGTGGCGTGGTGGATTATCATTTTGATTTTAATTTTGCTCATCG
>CAXRCC010000095.1:0-6984 GCA_964228975.1 Paraneptunicella sp.
CTTGATAAACCTTAAGTTCAATCAGCAAAGTGCCTTCTCTACGCAATCGCTCAAGGTATTCTCGCGATACAGACAAATCAATCCATTGTTTAAAATGACGAAGTAACCCGTAAATAGCATAACTAATATAGGTTTTCCCCATATTATTAGGGCCACAAATTATCGTTAGGTCACCAAGCTCAACCATTCCTTTGTCAATACCACCTAGCCGCTCAAAATTAAATTTCATGTTGCCCCCTAGCTAAGTGGTCCGATGTTAGGCCTAACATACTCGTTCATCTCCTCAAGTATTACTTGGTTTTATGCTGCAATATCATCAGCTATTTTCAAACTACGCTTTTCGATATCTGCTAACAAAGTGGCATTTGACGATAGACTTTTACGCAAATGCGGAAAGTTAGCGTCACTATAGCAGAAGAGTTCTTCAATAATTAAATTTGAATTCGTTCTAACAATGCTAACACATTATTATTTACCTACTTTACTTACCAACACACAAAACCTGTTCTCACGTCTATCGTTTATGTTAGGAACAAAGGCAATAAGGAGTTATCGGTGGAAGCCATTATCAAAATCACTTTTTATGCTTCTCTGCTACTGGGTTCGCTGCTGCTCATCGTCGCCGCTGGCAGCCAAGTTTATCGAAAGGAATCCCCTATTAGCTTCTTATTTGTTGGTTTTGCGCTGTTGGCTTTACCGCTCGCATCCAAAGTCAAAGTCACCCCTGCTGGCGCAGAGTTAGAACTGAAAACAGAAATCGCCGCCATCGAAGCTAAGGTCGCCGCAATAGCCGAAGTAGACAGCGAATCAACCCAAAACCCCATTGCCAATAAACCGCTCGCATTGGTGATGTATAACGACCATTCTGGCGTCGATAAAAATGAGGTTATTCGCGCCTTAAGGAATAACGGTTTTCTTTCTTCACCTGTGCCCACCGATTTCTCTGAACTCGGTACAGAACGCGATCTGTACAAAGCGGGAGAGGCGTATATCAAGTATGAAAAAGGCTTTGAAAAGGAAGCGCAAAAGGTGAAAACCTTATTGCAAAACATTAACGGCATGGGTTCGATTAAAACAAAAGAAGTGAAATCATTTAGAACGGGTGAAATCCAAATTGGATTGTTTTAGCAGCCAAACGGCATAAAGGGAAAAACTAAGAATCGGACTGAAATAAATCGATGTCTAAAAGGGATGGTTAAAACGACTTAGTTTGAAGTTACTTAAATGAAGGATAATTCGAATATTGAAGAGAAGAAAGATGGTGCCGACTGCCGGAGTCGAACTGGCGACCTACTGATTACAAGTCAGTTGCTCTACCAACTGAGCTAAGTCGGCACACTTTCCTTTGCTTTATTCTGTTGAAAAACGTCCTAAAGCGGCGATGAATTCTATTCACATCCGGGAAGATGTCAACAAAAAATAAAGCCTTTATTTAAATTTTTTGCTCAAGCGCTTAAAAAGTCATCGTAACGTTTAATTTTGTCGCCCAGCTTGTTATCTCACCAAGGGAAACAAGTCGGGCAACAAAAACGGTAAGCTCAATTATATCGGCGAGCCAGGAGGCAATGGCGCAGTTGCCAGTTTGCCTTTCCACTCTCCTTTTTCGAGGTATTGTGCAAGCCAGTTATAAACTAATTCTTGCGTGCCCGATAACCTTGCATCCTCGGCCTTTTCAACTAAAGCCACCAAGTGCTTAAAGATAACGCCTTTTGATTCCGTACCCAGCTCTGGCTTATCCAGCGCGGTTACCATGGCATTAATCACCACATGATTCACGCGCTGCTGAAGCTGGGTATCCCAGTCGTTGCCCGATACCGTTGCATCCACCAAGGCGCTCACCAATTGCTCAACGCTAAAGTCGGCCTGAATCGCTTGGCTCATACGGTTTAAGCGCGTGGGCTCTAAAATCATATTCACAATGTAGGCACTTAACGACTCTGCCGCGCTCAGCGCATCAAACGCAGGCCCGGTTTGCCCTTTAAAGGCTTCTCTTGTGCGCGCATAGCCGTAGGCTTGTGGTGGAATCAGGGAAAGCAGTTCATCGCTGAGCGTTAAGTTATCCTCTTCAAGAGCAGACAGCAGAAGTTGCAGCGCTTGCTTTTGTGTTTTCGCCGATACCGACTTCAAACCAAAGGGCTTTTTACCTTGTGATTTGGTTTCGTACTCATACGCTACGCCGCCAATTTGTCTGGCAACAGCCTCTAATTGGTAACGGTGTAGTAAGTAAATCGGTACGAGGTTTTCTTCCAGTTGCGATAACGGCGTCCCGTTTGGAATGCTATTCAGGCCAAAGTTTTCCAAGGCA
Organism: Paraneptunicella sp.; assembly: GCA_964228975.1. GTDB lineage: Bacteria > Pseudomonadota > Gammaproteobacteria > Enterobacterales > Alteromonadaceae > Paraneptunicella. Next base: position 2,306 of record CAXRCC010000095.1, read on the forward strand.
TCTTTACGCACTGCCATCACGTTTTTCAGCTCATCAATGGGGCTTTTGCCGTTATCCCATAAATGGCCTTGATGATTGGCTGCACTGGCGTTTCTTGCATCTGGGTCCGACATGTACGCCAACCCTTTTTTCTCGACCGCCGCAATGGTGGCAGCAAGGCCTTTTGCTTCTTCAGCGTCCGAGCCAAATTCGCTGTAGCCGTAAGCCACTACGTGTTTATCCCACTCGCCAATACCCACATCATAAGCCTGAGAAAGATCAACCCGACCGCGTGTTAACCCTAACAACGGATGAGGGTAATCCATCACAGAAGCACGACCGTTTTCACTGGCGGCAAAGTTATGTGCAATCCCTAATGTGTGGCCAACTTCATGAGCAGAAAGTTGGCGAATACGAGCAAGGGCCATGTCTTTTTGTTTAGCAATATCTTCGTTTTTGCCATCAAACGGGCTGGTTAACCCCAGCGCAATAAGCAAATCTTGACGTACACGCAATGAGCCTAACGTCACGTGCCCTTTTAAGATTTCGCCTGTGCGCGGATCAATCACCGAATAACCGTAAGACCAACCGCGCGTGGCTCTGTGTACCCATTGAATCGTGTTGTAACGCACATCCATTGGGTCTGCGCCTTCGGGCAATACTTTCACTTGGAAAGCATTTTTATAGCCAATCGCCGCAAAGGCATCATCCCACCATAATGCTCCATCAATCAGCGCTGAACGAATAGGCTCTGGCACACCGGGGTCAAGGTAGTAAACAATGGGTTCAACTGGCTCGCTCACTTTGGCATTGGGGTGTTTCTTTTCTAAACGATGACGAGGAATCACACGCTGAACCAAGGATTCATCAATCGCGGTTCCGTAATCTTGATGCGCCACGCTCCAGTAACCGGATTTAGGATGGAACGCACGTGTTTTATAGCCCTCGTCAGGCAGACGAATAAGTGAATGATGCAGGTGTACCGTGATGCTTTCAGGGGATGGCGTCACTTGCTTTACAAACTCACCGGCTTCTGTGCCCACAAAGGTCACCAAAGATTCTAATTCTGTGTTATCAGGGAAAGACTTGCTACGCGCAATATGCACGCCACTACGGCTTTTATCGACTTTATAGTTGCCTTGTTTGCCCGCTTTTAAACGTTCGCCAATGCGATGAATATCCGACAACAAGAAATCGGTGTAATCCACCAGCAGTTGCTCGTCATTCTCTTGAACAATGCTCAAACCCGCCAGAACAGAACTGGCAAAAGCTTCGTTAATGGCTTGCAACTCGGCAGGGTTTTGACTGGTTGCACGGTAGCCAGTATTAAGCTGCTTAAGGAGCACTCGTTGCCCAAAGCGTTCAAATTGCACTAAGCGCGTATCACCAAGTTGACCACGGTCTAAACCAATATCGTTCGAGCCAACGCCATAAGGCAAACTGCTTTGGAAAAGAAACGCTTGATTCAGCTGAGACTTGGCAATTTGAAGATACAGTTTGCCGTCGGATTGACGGTAATGCAGTGAATAAAAGCCTTGTTTGCTTTCGAGTGTCGATACATAGTCTTGTAGCGTGGGTACCTTGGTTTCAGCAAAGGCCGAACTCAAGCCAAACGCGAGGAAAAATCCCAAAAGTATTCTCATTTCAATCCTCTACACCTTATCTTTTTTGTTTTCGTGTTTCTTGTGGTTGTGTTGCGAAATACACATGTTGCCTGATGTGATGTATATCAATTTTGTTGTTTTTTGGCTGGCACATAATGACACGAGGTTGTCGAAGATTCGATACGGAATGTTAGGCGCTCGTTTTTTGTTACAACTTTGGTGAAAAATACTCCAATGACAATGGTATTAATCTGGTCAGAGTAGTTAAATACCGTTATTCAAAAAACGACTATAAATTCACATCCACTCGCAGGAAAAGAGGTATGAAAAAACGTCTTATCATGGCCGCCGCAGCGCTGGCTTTAACCCATGCTGGATTCGCTCAATCCGCAGACTTAACCGAACAACAGTTAACACAAATACTGAAGCATCAAGATCGCCCAGAAGGTGATTCTAAACGTGATAATGCACGCCTACCCGCTAAAGTAATGGCTTTCACTGGCATTTCAAAAGGCGACAACATATTGGATTTATTCGCTGGCGGCGGATGGTACACCGAGCTTTTCTCCCGCGCGGTTGGCCCTGAAGGCAAGGTTTACGCACAAAACGACGAAGTGATTTGGCGCTTTGCAGAGCAGCGCATTACTAAGCGTACGGCGGATAACCGCCTACCTAACGTAAAGCGTTTCGACAACATGGCCATTGTGGATATTAACGTGCCAGACGAAAGCCTCGACGTGGTTTTCACCGCATTGAACTACCATGACTTGTTCTTCACAGAAACAAACCGCGACGGCATTATTACCAAGCTTCGCGACGACGTTGTCGATTACAAAACCACACTCACTCACATTAAAAAAGCAATGAAACCTGACGGGGTTTTTGTGATCATCGACCACTTTGCAAAACCCGGCTCAGGCTACGAAGCGGCGAATACTGTTCACCGTATCGATCCTGATATTGTGAAATTTCAAATGGATGCCATGGGCTTTGAGCTGTTAGAAGAAGCCTTTTATTTAAGAAACCCCGGCGACGATTTGAACAAAAGCGTATTCGACCCGAACTTACGCGGCAAAACAGACCGTTTCATCTATAAGTTTGGCAAAAAGCAATAACGTCGTTTACCGATAACGTTTATTCATTGAAAAATGTATTTATCGATGAAGCTTATTGATTGAGAAAGTGTATTTATCGAGAACGCACCGCATCTTTGAAAAAGGTGAGGTGCTTTTCGTTTCTACAAACAACACGAGCAATTACGCTTGTATTTTTCCATTTTGCCTATGCCTGGATTAAACCGGTTGGTTGGGTCTAACGATCGATAGAATGCCTGCAACCCGGGTTCAGCTTCATACAAATGCCCCACATTATGCTCAGCAGGATATTTAGCGCCGCGACTGTCTAGCAGCTTAAGCATGGCCATTTTTACCGCTTTGGCATCTGCCCCTTTTTTCAGCACATAATCTTGATGGAACACATGACAGAAAAAGTGCCCGTAGTACAAGCTAATGTCGATTTGGCTTGCAATTTCTTCTGGTAGCGATTCTACCCAATTCCAGTCGTTACGCCGAAGGGCAACATCCAAAGCCAGAATATCGCCGACTGAATTTTCATTCAGCGTTTGATAACGCACAGCTGCACCTGCTGCGGCAAAACGATGTAAATACGCGCTGCTGCTTTCCTCTTCTGAACATTCAAAATAGGCCCCTGCGGGTATATTGGATTGAAAATAGTCAGCAAGAAATTCGCGTGCTTCATCAATTCACGTATCACCCATTTTTAATATCAGGTGATGCTCGTATTTATCCCTGAATTCGAGCAAGCGCCGAGGTAAATGTTGTGGAAAACACTGCCCTGCCAACTGCATTGCTTTATCCGATAAGTTGTTGGGTAAAAATGGCACTTTTTTCATTGCCGCATCAATCCGCCCTTTAATAGCAAAGAGCTTAGGCAACATATCGGTGCCTAAATGCTTCACACTCAAGAAAGTATCTTTTCCGTATTTTTCAGACACATCGAAGATATCCCGGTGCAGGTACTCTCCCACTTCAGGAAGCTGCTTAAAGTGCTTAAGAATATGCCGTCTTATATGGGTTAATGTGTTTGCAGAATTAGTCCCGATGTAAAAAGTTTGTTCTTGTTTAGGCACGTCGAAGGTATCTAAACGCACAGCAAAAACGGCTAACTTTCCAGCGCAACCACTGGCTTCGAATAACCGGGTGGTATCGGCATTAAAACGGCTGGGCGTATCGGCGTCCACTTCGCGAATACGATCTTCATAATCTCGCGCAGACGCATTTGCGGTGGTTGCAGTACTCGCTAATTCGAAGCCTTCGTTTTCCAAGTTGGTTAAGATGGCTTCTGGCGTTTCCCCAAGTTCGATACCAAGGTGATTCACAAGGTGTAATTCGCCTTTTTCATTCACCTGGGCAAATAAGCTAAGCTCTGTATATGCCGGGCCGCGTTTAACCAGCGCACCACCTGAATTATTTGCTACTCCACCTACAATTGATGCCCCTAAACAGGAAGAACCAATCACGGAGTGCGGCGCTCGATTAAGCGGCTTCAGTGCCTTTTCTAAGGTGTGTAAAGTGGTGCCGGGCAAGCTGACAATTTGCTCTCCATCGCCTAACACAATCAGTTTATTCATGTTTAACGTGTTAATAACAATGACGTCCCGATCGTAATCATCGCCACTGGGTGTGGAGCCTTCGGTCAGCCCAGTTTTAGCCGCTTGCATAATGATAATGCAGTCGGCTTTAACACACACTTCAAGCACACGCCAAAACTCAAGCAAGGTATTCGGAAAAACCACCGCGAGGGCACTGCCGCCACCTGAGCGCCAGCCCATTCGGTAATGCTCTGTTTGCCGCGGCGTCGTTTGTACTTGTGGTTCGCTTAATACCTGCAATAACTCAGAAATCAATGCTTGTTGTGTCATGATCTAATCCCCTGTCCCCCAACGTCTCTTTTCAGTAAATCAAACACAATTCAGGTAACGCTCTATTGCCTTTTTAGCGCTTGAGCGTTATGCCGCCAGCGGTCCTGTTACGCCTAAAACGTAATATCCCAGCATGATTAACACGCCTGTTAAAA
>CAXRCC010000096.1:0-16741 GCA_964228975.1 Paraneptunicella sp.
TGGTTTACTGCGCGTGCATAATGTCGCGCCCATATCCATCATTGCTTGGTTATAATCAGCAACTCGACTTTGCGGCGTATTGGTTTCAGCGTACTCCCAAAGTGCAGCCTCAACGGGTTTGGTTCCCGGCCAACCTTCCACACCATGAAATCGCGCCAATACGCGTTTCACATTACCATCCAAAATAGCGTGAGCTTGCCCTAACGAAAGCGATAGCACCGCCCCTGCTGTCGAGCGACCAATACCCGGCAAATCCACGACCTCTTCCAATGTCGTTGGAAATTCGCCTGCATATTCATTAGCAATTCGCTGCGCCGCTTTGTGCAGGTTTCTGGCACGCGCGTAATAGCCAAGGCCTGTCCAGTGATGCAAAACATCATCCACCGGGGCCTGCGCTAAACTTGTCACCGTTGGAAAGCGCTGCATGAATTTCAGATAATAGGGAATAACAGTTGTAACTTGGGTTTGCTGCAACATAATTTCCGACACCCACACAGAATAGGGCGTTTTATTCAATTGCCATGGCAAATCTTTACGGCCATGTTGATCGAACCAAGTAAGAATACGGTCTGAAAAAATGTGATAGGAAGACAAATTAGGCTCTCAAAACGTCATGTGGGCGTCAGTGTAATGAACTGCTAGACACAAACCAAGCTTGAGATATTTTGCATTAGCTGGATAATACCGCAGCATTTTTGTCTAGGTTAACTTAGGGCGAGAAAATCAGTGGGTAAGTATAAATCACAAGAAGAAGCAGAAGCAGCGGGCGTATACGTTCGTAAAGTACAGAGTTTTATTGTTCGCGAAGGACGCCTCACAAAAGGCCAAGCGCTGGCAATTGAATCTTTTTGGTCGGATTACGGTTTGGATTACCAACCCGATTTATTTAACTTAGATACGCTATTCCCGAAAGCTCAACCCATTGTTTTAGAAATTGGTTTTGGTATGGGCAAAAGCCTTGTCGAAATGGCGCAAAACACCCCAGAACTCAACTTCATTGGCATTGAGGTGCATAAACCCGGTGTCGGGGCATGTATCGCTGAAGCACAAGCGCTTGGTCTGACGAATTTAAAAGTCATGGAACACGACGCTGTTGAAGTATTAAAAAATAGCATTCCGGATAACTCTCTTCATCGCGTACAACTTTATTTCCCTGACCCTTGGCACAAAAAGCGTCATCACAAAAGACGCATCGTTCAAGCCGAATTTGTCCAACTGTTACGACAAAAGCTTCACCAAGGCGGCACTTTCCACATGGCAACGGACTGGGAAAATTACGCGGAACAAATGTTGGAAGTCATGTTAGAAGCAGAAGGCTATGAAAATCAGTCTTCCGATAAAACGTACGTGCCTAGACCGGATTACCGCCCCATCACTAAATTTGAAAAGCGTGGTGAGCGTTTGGGTCATGGTGTTTGGGATTTAATTTTTGAGAAAGAATAGGTATTCCTTTTAAGCAAAGATGGAGTGGATTTAGCACTCAAAATCATTGTTTTAATTTTATTAAGATCGAGGAATTTAAAATATGCTCAGTTCAGAAAGTGAAGTACTGCTCCGCAATCAACAATATTTTGAAAATGGACGCTGGCTGATCGTCAACGCGACAGATTCTGAGATATTTTCCTATTTTCCTAAGAGCGTTGTTGGATTACATCAACTTTATGATGGATATCTAAATATCCACAGTCAAGCTCGCGGTTTTCATCACTTTGGTCCAACACTTTCCAGCGACAATTCCTTTGATGGTGCAATTATCTACTGGCCCAAATCCAAACAGCATGGCGTTATGCTGTGTCATTATGTTTCGACATTATTAGAAAATGAAGGGCACTTGTTGATAGTGGGCGATAACAAAGGCGGTGTTAAAAGTGCAGCAAAAGCACTGAATAAAATCGGTTTGTCGATGAATAAAATCGACAGCGCAAGACATTGCACCTTAATTGGTACGTTAGTTGAAGACAGTGACGCCATTGCTCATGATAAATTCGATATATCCAAGTATGTGAATACTTACTCCGTAAAAACGGATTCTCATGAGTTATCACTAGAAACGCTTCCCGGTGGGTTTAGTAGTGATGCACTCGATCCCGGCTCAGCCCTGTTACTTTCCACACTAGATGACCTATTTAACAACAATAGCGCTAAAAAACCTCTTCCTACTGTAAAAGTGCTGGATTTTGCTTGTGGTAATGGGGCCATTGGTTTGTCCATTGCAGCTTCTCAGGCACATACTCACGTTACCCTGTCGGATATTAATGCACTGGCGTTAACGTGTGCAAAATCGAATGTTTCTCGCAACAATATCGATAATAATCGTGTTGATATTGTCACTAGTAATGGTTTAGACGAGGTGACAGGTCAATTTGATTTGATCGTTAGCAACCCGCCTTTTCATAGTGGCACCAAGACTGATTATTCTATAACAGAACGTTTTTTAATCGATGCTAAGAAACAATTACGTCCAAATGGAAAGCTGCAAATAGTGGCAAACCGATTCCTAAAATACCCCGATCAATTAGAACAGGTTTTCGGTAATTTCCGTGTAGTCGCTCAAACAACAAAATTCAATGTTTATCAAAGCATACATTCATAATAAATCAGTCTAAAAAGCCATAAGGTAAATAGATTTATAGGCTTGACGAATCGCCGCCTAGCAGTGATAAGATTTTTCACGAATTTAACTTTCAAAGGATGCTTTATGTCTCGCAATCTTGGGGTGATCTTGGCGGGCGGAGCGGGCACTCGTCTATTCCCTTTAACTCAAACTCGAACTAAACCCGCGGTTCCTTTTGCCGGTGGTTTAAGGCTGATTGATTTTGTATTGAACAACTTTGTTAATTCTGATTTGCTAAAAATCTATGTGTTAACTCAGTTCAAATCCCAATCTCTTAATATTCACCTCAGGCAAGCTTGGTATTTATCTGGTTTAACAGGCAACTTTATTGATGCTATTCCCGCACAAATGCGTATGGGAAAACGTTGGTACGAAGGAACGGCAGACGCAATCTATCAAAATATTAGGCTTTTAGAAATTCACGAGCCTGATAATGTATGTATCTTTGGAAGTGATCATATATACAAAATCGACGTAAGACAGGTTATCCGCTTCCACGAGAAAACCGATGCGGCCTTAACCGTTTGCGCTATTCCTGTTCCCGTTGAAGATGCTGCAAACCGCTTTGGCGTGATCGAAGTTGATGAAAATTACCGAATGGTTGGCTTTGAAGAGAAGCCTGCTCACCCCAAAACCATTCCGGGTCAACCCGATAAAGCACTGGTTTCAATGGGGAACTATATTTTTAAAAGCGATAGCCTGTTTGAATATTTGACTCACGACGCGGAAGATAAAATGTCCTCTCATGACTTTGGGCATGATATTATTCCAAAAATGTTGGCTGATGAATTGCCCGTCTATATTTACGACTTCAATCGTAATATGATTCCAGGCGAGGCAGATACCGCTAATCAAGGCTATTGGCGTGATGTTGGAACAATATATTCGTTCTGGGAAGCCAACATGGACTTACTAGAACACGAGCCGGAGTTTGATTTATATAACTCAAAATGGCCGTTAAGAAGTTATCACCCTCCTGTCCCACCAGCACAAATTATGGCTGATGAGGAAGGAAATCATTGCACCATTATTAACTCAATGATCGCATCCGGAAGCGAAATTGTGGGTGCACATGTTGAAAAATCCGTTCTAGGTTTTAAAGTCGAAGTGGAAAAAAATTCTCGATTGAGAGAAAGTATTATCCTTGGCTCGTGCAAAATCGGTGAAAATTGCACTCTGAATAGAGTTATTGCAGATAAAGGGGTTAGAATTGCACCTAACACCCAGATCGGTATAGATTTAGAGTTGGACAAATCGCGAGGCTTAACCGTATCTGACGAAGGTATCGTAGTCATACCCAAAAGCATGGAGATCGGATTTTAGTGAAGATTCTGTTTGTTGTTTCTGAAGTCGAAGGGCTTGTTAAAACAGGAGGACTAGCTGATGTAGCGCGTGCGCTGCCCTTAGAGCTAGTCCGAATGGGTTACGATGTAAGAGTCGTTATGCCTTACTATCGACAACTCGCCCGACAAAGCAACTCAATCAAAGTGATTGAGAATGTGGAGATGTCTATCCACGATCGATCATACAACTTCTCAGTTCATCAAATTCACTTTGATGAACTCGTTGTTTATGCGGTCGACTTCCCACTGTTTTTCGACCGGGAAGGGGTTTACAGTGACAGCTACCACGCCTACCCAGACAACGCAGAACGCTTTGCCTTTTTCTCGATGGCGGCGCTTCGCGCGTCGCAAATAATGGAATTTCAGCCCAATGTTGTTCACTGTAACGACTGGCATACTGCACTAACCCCCTTCTTTATCAAACGCGACCAAACAGGCTACTTCAAAGACACCAAATCACTGCTCACCATTCACAACGGCGCTTATCAATGCCAACAAGATTTTGTTTTCATTCCATTTCTGCACCCCTTCGATGAAATTAGCCGACGACGAGACTCCCATGGCGCACTTAATTTCCTCAAGCTAGGTATTGAATACGCCGACAAAGTCAATGCGGTAAGCCCTAATTACGCACGAGAGCTACTCACTCCTATGGGCTCTCACAATCTTTATGAAGATTTTAAAGCGCGTGAATACGATATGAGCGGCATCCTCAATGGCTGTGACTATGACATGTGGGATCCTGCTAACGATCCGCACCTCGTTGCCAATTACACAGCTAAAACGCTTGAGAACAAGCAACTGTGTAAAGAAGCACTTCAAGAAGAAATGAAGCTGAAGGTTGATGCTAAAATCCCGATGCTCGGCATTGTATGCCGCCTTACCGAGCAAAAAGGCTTTGGCTATTTAGTTCCCGCTATTTGGGGGCTGATGCAACACAATGTTCACCTTGTGGTCGTGGGTAACGGCGACCCTGCTATTGCAGACTCACTCAATCAATGCGTTGAACAGCACCCAGATAAAATTGTTTTTTATGATGGATTCACAGAAAAGCTCGCACACAAAGTAGAAGCCGGATGTGACTTTTTCTTAATGCCTTCACTCTTTGAGCCGTGTGGCTTAAATCAGATGTACTCACTGGCTTATGGCACTATTCCAATTGTGCGTGGTGTTGGCGGGCTAAAAGATACGGTGATCGACAGAAACGATAACCCTTATATCTCCACCGGTTTTGTATTTGACTTACCAGACAGCACGGCATTACTCAGCTGTATTCAACGCGCGCTGCTTTTTTACTACGAAAGCCCAGCAGGTTTTCAAGAAATGCGCCGCCGTGCTATGCAAACGAAATTCACATGGCGAGAAGCAGCCAACAACTATATGATGCTTTACGAAGAAATGGTGGATGCCTTTTAACAAAGGTATAGCTGGAGTTGTAATTTAACGGATGCAGTACATGAAAAAGCTAACGTTGTTGTTAAAAGTGTTAGTGACTTTTTCGATAATGGAAATACCACAAAGCTTGGCACAAAGTGCTTTACCGGAGCACTGTATTCAGTCTCCAAGCCGTGTGAAAGCTTGCCCACACACTATTTTTAAACGGCAAGTCGTGAATAAATCCAAACACATTGTTTGTGTTTGTCTTGAAGACTTCAACGACATTCGCTTTCCTGCCCAAACGGCCCTAGAGCAAGCCAAACAAAAACTCGCCATTAAGCAATATGCTGCTGAACAGGGACTCTCAGAAGCGGAGCTTTTGCGTCTTATTCGTTAAGTATTCCAAAGAAATGACGCAAAATGCGATTAATTTAAGCTTTAAATGCGTTAATTCTTGTTCAATCTTTGATTGTCTTTCATTATATTAACTAAAGCTCTTTCATCTTTCGTTACGGATAAATATACGTTTTCATGCCTTCCCATAGCCGCTTTTTATCAATCAAACGCATGTTCATTTGGACTGTTATGGGGGTAACAACGCTCGCTTTGCTCGTATCCAGTAGCATCTTTATTTTCTCCATGCTGAAGTCCGATGAAAAACGGATCCAGCAAGAAGCCGGTATTCTCTCCGAAATGCTAAGTCGAGTGGCAGCTGAACAAATCCACAAAGAAGACAACATCACGCTGAATAATATTATTCAAGTCTTAGAAGTCACCAGTATTGTGACTAACGCTCATGTGTACAATGTTCTAGAAAACGGGGAACTTAACTTCTTCTCCAGCTACAACCGCACTGGCCGAGCCCCTGTTCAGGCTATGTTTCACCGAATTAAAGAGCTGCAAGAGCCCATGTTGGTTGACGGTACATTAGAAGTCATTCGACCTGCGATTTGGAATGGTGATGTGATTGGCTACACCTACTTAAGGATAAGTACTCAGTCTCTTGAAGAATCAACGATTGATATCTCACTTGGCTCTGCAATCGTGATTTCAATCGTGCTGATATTGAGCTTTTTCTTAACGCTGAGGCTACAACGCCCGCTGACAGAGCCCATTCATAACCTGATTAATGTTGTTCATATCATTGCTCAGAAAAAGGATTATTCACAGCGTGCTCAAAAAACACGCGTTCGCGAGCTAGACGTTCTCGCTCGCGCTTTTAATACCATGCTAGAACGTATACAGGCGCATAACCAAAAGCAAAAAGACGCTGAAAACGAGTACCGGAATTTAGCCGCGACGCTAGAGGAAACCGTCAACCAACGTACTCAAGCGTTAAAAGAAGCGAACCAAGAACTTATTCAAACTCTAGAGAAGCTGCATCAGTTCCAGCGTCAAATGGTTGAAAATGAGAAAATGGCCTCGCTAGGCGATATGGTTGCTGGTGTCGCTCACGAAGTAAATACCCCAATTGGTTTAGGTGTTACCGCATCAACCATGATGCTAGATAGGCTCGCACAAATTCAAAAAGACTTTGAAGGCAAAACATTAAAAGCGAGCAGCTTAGAGAAGTTCATTACGGAAGGCGAAGAAAACCTCAATATCATTTATCGTAATTTGAACCGTGCCGCTGAGCTTATTTCTAGCTTTAAACAGGTTGCTGTCGATCAATCTTCAGAAAACGCAAGAGAGTTTAATTTCACGACATTATTAGATGAAGTCTTGTTATCGTTAAGGCCAAGCCTGCGTACTTATGCTCACGACATTAAAATTGATTGTGAGCCAAGCTTGAGAATCGAAACCAAAGCCGGCCCCATTAACCAAGTGATGATTAACCTCATCATGAACTCAGTCATCCACGGTTTTGAAAATAGAGAATTCGGTCACATTATTATTGCCGTCCGCCTTATTGACAATTGCCAGCTTCAAATTAATTATTCAGATGATGGAAATGGAATTCCCGAACACATTCGAAATCGAATCTTCGACCCTTTCGTCACCACCAAACGTGGACAAGGAGGAAGCGGTTTAGGTATGCACTTAGTTTATAACTTAGTTACTCAAGCGCTTAATGGTTCTATTATTCTAGAATCGGAAGAGGGCAATGGCGTTAACTTCACCATTACTTTTCCTGTAAAGGTAATTGGTTAAAACTAATTGGGCTGTTTTACGTCTAAATCACTACAATAATGACATGAGCAAACATTCCTTGGTTTTATGACTTGAAATTTTGCTATATTTCCACATATCGTTTAATTGGCGCCTTATCGTTTAAGTTGTAAAAACAGGCTGATCAATTAGGTACGCTGGAGAAATAACTGGTCAACAGGAGAAAAGTGAGTGTCTCTCCTCCCTTTTGCAAGGCTAAGCAAACGGATATCCAGAAATAGTTAGGCACTCAGTAACATAACGAGAATAAGGTGAGTAAGATGCAAACACCAAGTGTGCTTATTGTGGAAGATGAAGTTGTTACACGAACAACTTTGCGCAGCCTATTTGAGGCTGAAGGGTACAGTGTGCATGAAGCCGAAGATGGCGAAGAAATGCACGATATTTTTGAGGCCCACAATATTAATCTCGTTATTATGGACATTAACCTACCAGGAAAAAATGGCCTGATCCTCGCAAGAGAAGTACGAGACAAAAAGAATGTAGGCCTGATTTTCCTAACTGGTCGCGACAATGATGTAGACCGCATTCTCGGCCTAGAAATTGGCGCTGATGACTATTTAACCAAGCCATTTAATCCCAGAGAATTAACGATTCGTGCACGTAACCTGCTTTCGCGCACAATCAATAATGCAGGTGATGAAGATCTGCCAAGTAAAGTCAGCTTTAACGGCTGGACCCTAGACGGCGATAGCCGCAGCTTAATTTCGCCAGGAAACACAGAATTCCGCTTGCCTCGCAGTGAATTCAGAGCCTTGCACTTATTTTTGAGCAACCCTGGCAAAATTTTAACAAGAGAACAGCTGATTCAAGAAATGACAGGACGTGAATTGCGTACCAACGATAGAACCGTTGATGTGACAATTCGCCGTATTCGTAAACACTTTGAGTCCCATCCTTCCGGCCAAGATTTGATTGTTACCATTCATGGTGAAGGCTACCGTTTCTGCGGCTCTGTAGACTAAGAAAAAGGGCGCTTGAATTAAACTCAAGCGCCCTTTTTACTCTTCAAATTTTAACATCGCTTTCTTAGCAAGGTAGCGCTTTTCAAAGCGCCAACGGCATCAAACTAGTTTCCTGCAATGGCCATTTTTTCCAACAAAATAGCACCAGCCTGAATACTACTGCGTAATTCCTTCTCTGCGCCCATTGCCACAATATTACGAAGCATATCCTTTAAGTTGCCAGCAATTGTCACTTCGTGAACAGGATATTGGATTTCGCCATTTTCTACCCAAAAACCACTTGCTCCACGTGAATAGTCACCGGTTACAAGATTCACACCCTGCCCCATCAACTCAGTCACATACAACCCCGTCCCCATTTTTTGCAGTAACTCTTTTTCAGATTCACCAGTATCTGAGATCAACCAATTGTGAATCCCACCTGCGTGGCCATTGGTTTTTAAGCCCATTCTTCGGGCGGAATAACTTGCTAGCAAGTAGTGGTTTAACACACCGTTTGTCACGATGTCCATATCGAAGGTTTCAACCCCTTCGTTATCGAATGCGCTACTCGCTAAACCTTTTTTGATATGCGGGCGTTCGTAGATATTGAACCAATCCGGCAGAATCTGTGTGTTTATGCTGTCGAGTAAAAAAGAAGATTTACGGTATAAACTGCCGCCACTGATACCGCTTACCATATGCCCTAAAAAGCTAGATGCTAGCTCTTTATGAATCAACACTGGCACATTCATTGTGTCGAGTTTTTTTGCACCTAAGCGCGACACCACATTGTGAGCCGACTCTCTGCCAATGCTTTTGGGATCCGCTAAATCGGAGAATTCGCGCGCCACACCGTAGGCATAATCGCGCTGCATATCACCCTCGTGCTCGCCAATGAGCACACAAGACAAACCAAAGCGGCTACTCGGATAACCAAAGTTGACGCCGTGAGTATTGCCATACACTCGTGCCCCTAAATTAGCATTATAACTACAGCCATCTGACTGTTTGATGCGCTTGTCGTATGCCAGTGCTTCTCCTTCTGCCTCGGCACACATCTTTAATCCTTCTTCGGTATCCAGCTCACGAGGATAATACAGTGCTAAATCTTTCGGCGCTTTCACCATTAACTCAGCATCGGCAAGCCCTGAGTACTTGTCTTCACTCGTATACTTTGCAATTTGAATGGCCTTTTCGACCGTCAATTCGAGTGCTTCTTTACTTAAATCGGCAGTAGAAGCAGAACCCTTCTTTGCTCCAACATAAACGCTGATGCCTAACCCACCATCATTAGTAAACTCTATGGTTTCGACTTCTTGCATGCGCGTACCTACCGAAATGCCCTGTACCTTACTCATGCTTGCTTCTGCTTGAGTGGCACCTTTTTGCTGTGCTAAGTCCAAGACATCAGCAACGATATTCTGGATTTCTGGTATTTCTTTGTCCGCTTGCATAAATCTCTGTTCCTCACTATTCAATAAGGCTGTCGCTATGGTTTACAATCTTAACACTAAAAAACGAAGGTGGATGCTTTATTACCATGAATGCCGAAGAAGAATTTGAAGACGATTACAAAAGCAAATCCGAGATAAAACGAGAAGCGCAAGAAATCAAAAAAATCGGAGAGAAACTCGTCAACCTCGGTGATGCTGCTCTGGCAAAAATTCCCATGAGCGACGAAGTGAAAGAAGCGGTGACCATTGCCCGCAACATTAATAAGAAAAAAGACGGTTACCGACGTCAATTGCAATTTATTGGCAAGCTGCTTCGCAAAATTGACTTAGCGCCAATCGAGCAAGCACTGCTAGAATTACAAATGCACCATCAATTAAATAATGCTAAATTTCATGAGCTTGAATTGTTAAGAGACAAGCTTATTGCAGGCGGTGATGCAGGAATTCAAGAAGCCCTTGATGCCTACCCTTTCCTCGAAAGACAAAAGCTACGCCAATTGCTTCGACAAGTCGCTAAAGAAAAGAAACTAGAGAAGCCTCCAGCCGCGGCTCGAGAGCTTTTTAAATATCTAAAAACTGAAATAGACCAAAATCAGTAAGTCTCGGTCGATAACAAAGGAATTAGTATGAACAGACAGTCTGTCATGTGTTTTGCGTTGTTGGGCAGCATGACTCTCATGAGTTGTGGCGGTGGTAGTTCGGGCGCTAATGGAGATGACCCCTTTAACGGGGGTGATACACCAGTAGAAGCTCTTTCTCTTGATGTCCTTAATGCGCAATGTAATGCCGTGTCTTCGAATAGCTTTACTACAGATGAATCCATTTGTATTCGGGCACGTTTAACACGTGATGGCGCTGCTGCAAATAACGAAGTCATTTCCTTTACCACCAGCTCACAGCTTGGTCAGCTTTCTAGCAGCACAGCGCTGACTAACAACAATGGTGTGGCGGAAGTCACTATCAGCAACCCTGACGCCACCATTGGCGCTGCCAACCTTACAGCGACCTTTAACGACCTGACAGAATCTGAAGGCTATGAATATTTAGCTTCATCTATTGTGGTCACCCCTACACCACAATTAAACATTACCATGTTGCAAGATGGTGAAGCGGTAAACCGTTTTACGGCAGGTGAAACGGTGCAAATCCAAGCCCAGCTACAAAACATTGATAATACGCCTATCGCCAATAGCATTGTGAGCTTCTCTGTTACCAATGGCGCATTAACCTTATCACCTAATTCAGCCCTAACAACGGATGCAGGCTTTGCCACAGTAACGCTTAATACTATGGACTCGGATCAGGGTGCCTTTACGGTACAAGGTGATGTTGAAGTTGATGGTGTTAGCGTTTCCGACGCCTTAAATTTTGAAATTCAAACCTCCGACACCATCATTGACGATGGGCAAATTCGCTTTGGTCACTTCAATGCTCAAGGCACCTTCGTAGAAGGCGTTGTTGGCTCAACAGTAGAGAATGCACAAGGCAATGTCGAAATCAGTGCAGGTGCCACTGTTGGCTTTTCTGTGGCTTTGGTTAATAGCAGTGGGAATCGTGTGCTAACGCCAACACCTGTTACGTTTTCTTCAAACTGTGTTGCAAATAACCAAGCCACTATCGATGAGGTCGTTACAACGATTAACGGTGAAGCCTCATCAACATTTGAAGATAATAATTGTGCTGGCAGTACTGGCAACACAGACCAAATCATTGCTTCGGTTGCAATTAATGGTCAAACAGAAACGATTTCACGAGAACTATCTATCCAACCAGAAGCGATTGGTTCAATTTCGTTTGTTTCTGCAACACCTGATGAAATTGTGCTTCAAGGTACAGGTGGACAAAACTCAGCTTCTATTTCTACGCTCACGTTCCAAGTAAACGGTGAACTAGGCAATCCACTGTCTCAACAAGAAGTGAATTTTGCCCTGAATACCACTACAGGTGGATTAACACTCGACCCTGCAACAGGGCTAACTAACTCGCAAGGGCAAGTGAGCACACGCGTCAGTGCAGGTAGTGTTCCAACGTCTATTCGTGTTACTGCAGAAGTAGACACCGCATCAGGCGAAACCATTCGTACTCAGTCTGATTTACTCTCAGTGAATACGGGTCTTCCCGACCAGAACAGTTTGAGTATTTCTAAATCTATTCACAATCCAGAAGCCTTTGAGATAGACGGTGTAGAAGTCACCATCACTGCACGACTCGCAGATAGCTTTAACAACCCAGTGCCCAATGGCACAACAGTGAGCTTTACCACTGAAGGCGGCTCTATCCAGCCAAGCTGTATTACTGGCGCGAACGCAAACGGTGAAATCGATCCTGATCAACCAAACACAGGAACCTGTAGCGTTATTTGGACCAGCAGCAACCCACGTCCTGCCGATCATCGAATTACAATCCTTGCCACGGCTATTGGGCATGAAACACTTATCGATAGCAACGGTAACAATGCCTACGACGACGTCGACGGCCTGCCTATTATTGATGGAACAGACAGTGGGTTTGGGTTGAGTAACCCAACACGCTCTGGGTTTGTTGATCACTCTGAAGCATGGCGAGATGACGATGAAGATGGCGTAAGAGACGGTAACGAAATCTTTATCGATTACAACAACGACCAAACGTTTAATGGTCCAGATGGCTTATTTAACGGCCCTCAATGTCAATCCAGTACCGTATGTGGACAAGGCCAAGCGGCGTCATTACACGTTAGAAAGGCGGTTGTTTTAATCATGTCCAGCTCGGCTGTGCGATACCGCATTTACAATGGCTCTGTAGATGACATCAATAATGTCGTGTTCACTAACGATCCAAATGTCACGGCCCCTAACACATTAAACTTAGCAAACGGTGATGAAACCGATTTATCGATTGTGTATTACGATACAGCAAACCAAGTTCTGCCATCAGGCACTGAAATTGGCACGTTGGACACGCAAGGTAATATTCTTCAGATCTTGGATCGTGTGAATAACACTATTGAGCCAGAAGCCAATGGCTTACCGGGCAATATTGCACCATTAAATGATGTGTCTAACACCGGTAATGCGGGTGAGGTTTCACAAAGCTACGTCATTGTAACGCCTTCAGGCGCACAAACCTTTATTAACTTCACTATTAACAACTTGCCATAAGCCATTGCCCCCTAAACAGTAGGCACTAACGCTTGCTGTTTAGGCACAAAAAAGCCCTTGTTGATATACTTTAACGATACCTCTTTCAGTACCTTCGAATCATATCAACAAGGGCTTTTCTATCAGCGATTTTTACAAAAGCTTATGCAGTGCCGCCTACAGTCAACTCATCAATTTTCAATGTTGGCTGGCCTAGGCCAACGGGCATGCTTTGTCCGTCTTTACCACATACTCCCACGCCTTTATCCAGCGCTAAGTCGTTACCAATCATGGATATTTTTTGCATAACATCCGGACCATTGCCAATCAATGTTGCTCCTTTAACTGGGCTTGTAATCTTACCGTTCTCGATGAGATACGCTTCTGACGTAGAAAACACGAACTTTCCAGAGGTGATATCAACTTGCCCACCACCAAAGTTGGGGGCGTATAAGCCTTTTTCCACACTCTCGATGATTTCTTTTGGGTCATGGTTTCCCGCAAGCATGTAAGTGTTGGTCATTCGTGGCATAGGTAGATGAGCATATGACTCTCGTCGACCATTACCTGTGGGCTTAACTCCCATTAATCCCGCGTTTTGCTTATCTTGCATGTAACCTGTTAGTACACCATCTTCAATAAGCACGTTGTAAGCACCAGGAGTACCTTCATCATCGATATTGACCGAACCACGTGCATTTGCCACAGTGCCATCATCAACAACCGTAATGCCTTTAGCTGCCACCTGTTCACCCACTCTACCACTAAAAGTAGAAGCGCCCTTGCGGTTAAAGTCACCTTCAAGACCGTGACCAACAGCTTCATGCAATAGCACGCCGGGCCAACCATTTCCTAGTACAACAGGCATATTGCCGGCGGGTGTATCAATGGCTCTCATATTCACATTTGCGCCGTGCAAGGCATCGTCGGCAATGGTTTGATAGCGCGGCACTCCATTCACCAACTCGTGGAAGTAACCGTAATCAATTCGTCCGCCTGAACCGCCACTGCCGCGTTCTCTACGGCCATTTCGTTCAATCACAACACTACAGTTCATTCTGACCAACGGGCGAATATCTGTGGCAAAAGTACCGTCTGTGGCAGCTACAAGTACTTCTTCATACACACCTGTTAAGCTCACCGTAACTTGAATAACATCAGGCTCTTTCGCGCGAATATAAGCGTCGGCGGCTTTTAATAACGCAATTTTGTCGTTATCGGTCATCGCCAAAATGGGGTTTTGGCTACTATAAATTAATTGGTCTCGGACACTGGCTGAGGCACCGTTAAATGCTTTAACCGATGCATTTCCACCCGCGCTAGCAATAGTTCGCGCCGCTTTGGCCGATGCTTGGAGTGCGTCTTTGCTGATCACATCAGAATAGGCGAAACCGGTTTTTTCACCGCTGACGGCTCTCACACCGACTCCACGCTCCAAATTGTAACTGCCTTCTTTGATAATGCCGTCTTCTAATATCCAAGCTTCATGCTGACTGGCTTGGAAAAATAGATCCGCAAAATCATTGTTGTGCTGATAGATTAAACCAAGGATATCCTGCAAATCTTGGGCTTGCAGGCCGGAATCATGAATAAGATGTTGTTCGACAAGATTAGACAAGTTCGCTCCTAAATCGGTTGTGCTGTGAAACGGGCATGTTGCTTCTTATTTGTTTTAACTGGTCAAAATCCATTTCAGCAGAGACACATCCCGGACCTTGCCTGATCTCAGTTAAAAGTTCGCCCCATCCAGAATAGATACAGGAATGACCGAATGTCATTCGCCCGTTGTTATGCTCACCGCCCTGATTCGCAGCAACGACATAACATTGTTTTTCAATACTACGCGCCTGCAGTAAGGGATGCCAGTGAACCTCGCCAGTTTTTTGTGTAAATGCCGCAGGAAGAGCCAATACATCAATGCTCCCCATCGCATGGAATAAAGTGGGAAAACGCACGTCATAACACACGGCCAAACCCAAACGACCAAAAGGAGTGTCTTCAATAACCACGACTTTGTTGCCAGGCTTAGTTGTACGAGACTCCTTATAGCTTCCAGTGTTATCAGCCACCTCAACATCAAACATGTGAATTTTTTGATAATCTGCGCGCAGTGAGCCTTGATCATCAAACACTAAACAACTTGCTTCAAAGCGGTCGGCTTCATCTACCACTTGCGTTGGCATCGTGCCCGACACAATCCAAACACCGTATTTTTTAGCAATGTTAGACAATCGGCTTTGAATCACACCTTCACCCATCGGCTCTGCCACATCGAGCTGGGCACTGTCTTTTCCACCGAAATAGGCAAAACATTCAGGCAATACAACAAGCGTTGGAGCACGAGCATCTGACTCTTCAGGCATTCTTGCTTGAATTAACGCTTCAACTTGATTGAGATTTTGTTCAACATCTGGCACGGAGACCATCTGTAAAGCCATCAATGTAGGCATCATTAACCGTTTGCTCCTTGTATTAGAAAAAGCTCTTCAGGGTCGGTACTGGATTGCGGCATGACCTGAGGCTCTGGGGTAAGAGGGTTCGGCTCGGGTCCAGACTTCTTCGCAGGAAGCTCCACCGATTTACTGGCTTTGTCGAGCAATTCAACTTTCGGCTCCGACAAGGTTCCGGTAAGCGAGTACTTTAAGTTCGATACCACATTTGCCGAGGTGATCACTTCATCAAATGCTAACGCTGCTACCGCTGTTGCAGGATTTACCATCCATGCCAGTAGCACCGGTAAGCTGGAGGTTAAGTTTGGTTGTACTGAAACAGTGTAATTTAGCTGCTTGTCGGATAAATCCGTATACCCTTGGATTTTAACCATGGCGGCTGCCCCATCGATTTCAGAATCTTTGGTGTGCATGCGTCCATCATTAATTTGGAATGAGCCTTTCATTTTTTTATAGAAGAAGCCTTTAGCGAAGACATCTCTAAAATCGAGCGTAAGCTTTCTGATTAACGACTCCAGGCTTAAGAAGCTGAAAATGCGCGCCCCTTTGTCGCTCACTTCAGTTAAATAACCATCGCCTAAACGCCAGTTGATATTCCCGTTTAAAGAGGCAATAGTCGGTTGATACGGCGCTTGATCCCAACTTAAATCGAAGTCGAGCTTCGCGTCGGAATCCCTCACACCAGATTCATAATCTAACCCGCTTAAAAAGTCACCGAAGTCCTTACTGGCGAAATGACCCGTTAAGTGCGTACTGTGGTTTTCGCCATCAATGATCCAATCACCTTTAGCTTCTATCACGCCATCTTTTTTGGTTAACTTCACACTTTCAATGCGCATTCCATTGTCGGCATGTTTTAAATCTAACTCGACCTGACCTAAGTCAAACCCAGAAACTTGGCACTGTCGGCAGGTAACACGCATAGGTGGCAAGAGCGAGTAATCAATGCCCTCTTGTTGCTCATCTATGCTGCTCCACTGCGTCATGTTCACAAAGTCCGCGTCAACCATAACGCCTTCTTCGTATAACGCTTTCGCTAAGATGGCTTCTGCGCGCAACTGTTCAGCATTAATTTCCATGTGCCAATCTTTCTCAAGATTCTTTGCTACAACATCAACTTCGTTAAAGGTTTGCCCAGCAAATTCAACTTCATTGGCTTTAATTAAGACCCGTTGAGGCGGCGCTAGAAAACCTGTGTCACCACTATCAGGTAAGCCAGCCAGTAGGTCTTCAACAAAGTCATACCAAGGATTAAACGCAAGCTTATC
>CAXRCC010000097.1:0-4711 GCA_964228975.1 Paraneptunicella sp.
CGACAAAGTCCCTACACTACTTCCTCCTAAGGATATCGTCATTGAAATTCTCGAAGATGTTAGACCAACAGATGAAGTATATAAAGCATGTCGAGAAATGTTTCACCAAGGCTATCGCTTTGCTTTAGATGATTTCCAGTACCATCACGGCTGGGAACGTTTCATGAACTTCTGTCGATTAATTAAATTCGACCTATTCAAAACCCCGTTAAATGAACTCACTGATGTTTTGCCAACGCTCCGTGAAAAACATAAACACATGAAGTTTTTGGCAGAAAAAGTGGAAACGTTTGAAGAATTCGAACAAGCCAAAAAAATGGGCTTCGACTTCTATCAAGGCTTTTTCTTTTGTCGACCAGAAATGATGACGAGTCACGATATTGATACCAGTCATCAAATCGTACTCGCGGTTTACGCAGAAGTCTTAAAAGATAATTTCAGCTACAGCAAACTGACGGCACTTTTTGAAAAAGACGTATCTTTAACTTATAAGCTGCTTAAATTCATCAACTCTGGATTATTCGTATTAGTTGAGCCCATTGGTTCGATTAAACAAGCTTTAATATATTTAGGGGAAGAACGCGCACGCAAATTTATAGCGCTTATTGCGACGGCACATTTAGGCACATCAAAGCCAATGGAACTCATAAGAATGTCCGTTATAAGAGCGCGCTTCTGTGAATTGCTAGCAGAGTCAGTCATGCCAGGTATTAAAGATCAAGCCTTCCTGATCGGACTATTTTCCTTAGTCGATGCAATTCTCGATAAGAATATGGAAGATATTCTCCAAACACTTCCTATTGTTGAAGAAATAAAGGAGGGTTTACGGGGTAACAAAAACCCTCTATTCCATAAATTAGCACTGGTGAAAGCATACGAATCAGGAAGCTGGTACAACACACAAAAGCTCGCCCGTGTCGTTAATATTCGAGAAGAAAGGCTGCCTCAATTGCATGAGCAGGCTATAAAGTGGTCCGAATCATTTGAAAATGTCGCGATCCTTTTTGAAGGGAAGAAACGTTAATATTCACGTTTCATTTTAAGCTGGCAATCAAACATAAAAAAAGGAGCGTTATACGCTCCTTTTATTTATGCTAAAACCGAAAGAGGTTCTTATAAAGCACCCTTTGCAGTGTTAACTAAAGCAGTGAATGCTGCTTTGTCGTGTACTGCGATGTCAGAACGGATCTTACTATCTATTTCTACAGACGCTTTCTTAAGGCCATTGATGAAACGGCTGTAAGACAAACCGTTTTGGCGAGCTGCAGCGTTAATACGAGCAATCCAAAGCTGACGGAATTGACGCTTACGCTGACGACGGTCACGGTAAGCATATTGGCCTGCTTTAGTTACTGCTTGGAACGCAACGCGATAAACGCGACTACGAGCACCGTAATAACCTTTAGCTTGTTTAAGAACTTTTTTATGACGCGCGCGCGCGATTACACCACGTTTGATTCTTGGCATCTCTCAGTCTCCTCTTACACGTGTGGCATCATGCGTTGGATCAACGCAGTATCTGAAGCATGAACCATCTCTTTGTTACGAAGATGACGCTTACGCTTAGAGCTTTTCTTCGTCAAAATGTGGCGAAGGTGAGACTGTTTTCTTTTGAAACCACCAGAAGCAGTTTTCTTAAAACGCTTCGCGGCTCCACTGTGAGTTTTGATTTTAGGCATGATTTAACATACTCCGCATTTCATAGTTGCGCACGACAAGCATGCGCGTTAAACAACAAGGCATTAGGTGTTCGGAAGCTAGGCAACCAAAACTTGCAAACCTAAAGACCTACTTTTTATTTGGGGCGAGCACCATGATCATTTGTCTGCCTTCTACCCTATTCGGGAAGAATTCGCAGGTTGCAATGTCCTCAAGATCCGTTTTAATGCGGTTCAAAAGTTCAATGCCGATCTCTTGGTGAGCCATTTCACGACCGCGGAAGCGAATTGTTACTTTAGCCTTATCACCACCTTCTAGGAAGCGACGCAGGTTGCGCAGTTTTACCTGGTAGTCGCCAACATCAGTGCCAGGGCGGAATTTAACCTCCTTGACCTGAATTTGCTTCTGCTTTTTCTTTTGCTCTTTCTGAGCCTTGCTTTTCTCGAAAAGAAACTTGCCATAATCCATGACTTTACAGACTGGAGGCTGAGCATTTGGACTAATTTCAACAAGATCCAATTCTACTCCACTTGCCAATTCCAGTGCTTCTGATAATGAAACAACACCCTTTTGTTCTCCATCATCAGCGATTAAACGCACCTCTCGAGCTGTAATTTCATCGTTGATGCGTGTTTTGTTTGCATCAGCTTTGTTGTTGCCTCTTTTAATGAGCAATTCCTCCGAGAAAATTAAAATAATGCTTTTTCATCAATCTCTTGATTGATTTTACTAACCATATCTTCAAGCTTGAACTTGCCGAGGTCTTCACCTTTACGACTACGAACAGCGACTTCACCCGCCTCTACTTCTTTGTCACCGACAACTAGCATATATGGCACACGTTTAAGTGTGTGCTCGCGGATTTTAAAGCCAATCTTTTCATGTCTCAAGTCCGCTGAAGCACGAATCCCATTCTGGCGTAGTTTTTTCGCAACACTTTGAACATAATCTGACTGTTTATCCGTGATATTCATCACTACTGCCTGTGTTGGCGCTAACCAAAGTGGGAAGTGACCCGCATACTCTTCCGTTAAGATACCAATGAACCTTTCTAACGATCCTAAAATCGCGCGGTGAATCATAACAGGTACACGACGTTCGCCGTCTTCAGCAACGTATGTCGAGTCCAATCTGTCTGGCATCGAGAAGTCTAGCTGGATTGTGCCACATTGCCACTCACGATCTAAACAATCTAGCAATGTGAACTCAATTTTCGGACCATAGAATGCGCCTTCGCCTTCTTGGTACTCAAATTTAATATCGTTAGCCTCAAGTGCTTGAGCTAACGCTTGTTCTGAACGATCCCAGATTTCATCTGTTCCTACGCGCTGTTCAGGGCGAGTAGAAAGCTTAACGTCGATATTATCGAAACCAAATGTTTTGTAAGTTTCGTAAACCATACGAATACAGCCACTTACTTCTTCAAGAATCTGCTCTTCAGTACAGAAAATGTGTGCATCATCTTGGGTAAAGCCACGAACTCGCATCAATCCATGCAAAGCACCTGATGGCTCGTTGCGGTGACAACTTCCAAACTCCGCCATACGTAACGGCAAATCACGGTAAGACTTTAAGCCTTGGTTGAAGATTTGCACATGACCAGGACAGTTCATCGGCTTAACGGCATATTCACGGTGCTCAGAATGCGTTGTGAACATATTTTCAGCGTACTTATCCCAGTGACCCGACTTCTCCCATAAAGAGCGGTCCATCATCATTGGGCCTTTTACTTCACCGTAGTCATACTCAACTAGCTTTTCACGCACGTAAGCTTCTAGCTCTTTGTAGATAGTCCAACCATCGTTGTGCCAGAACACCATACCCGGCGCTTCTTCTTGCCAGTGGAACAAATCCAATGCTTTACCAATTTTACGGTGATCACGCTTTTCGGCTTCTTCAAGCTTAGTTAAATAGCCTTTAAGTGCTTTCTTATCAGCCCACGCTGTGCCGTATACGCGCTGAAGCATTTTGTTATCGCTGTTACCTCGCCAATAGGCACCCGCCACTTTCATCAATTTGAAATGGTGGCAGAAACGCATATTCGGGACGTGAGGACCACGACACATATCAACGTATTCTTCGTGGTGATATAAACCCGGACGATCATCTTTGCTGATATTTTCGTCTAGGATTTCCATTTTGTACGACTCGCCACGTGATTCAAACGCGTCACGAGCTTCTTGCCAAGAAACGGTTTTCTTAACAACATCATAATTTGTTTTCGCTAGCTTAAGCATGCGCTCTTCTAGCTTTTGAATGTCTTCTGGGCGAAGTGGCTCTTCTAAATCGACATCGTAATAAAAGCCGTTATCGATTACCGGTCCAATCGCCATTTTAACGCCAGGATATAATTGCTTAATAGCGTGACCTAAAAGGTGGGCACAAGAGTGGCGTAAAATTTCTAAGCCTTCATCATCTTTAGCAGTAATGATGCGCAATTGTGCATCTTGTGACATCACTTCGCATGCATCAACCAATTGACCATCAATTTCACCTGCAATGGTGGCTTTGGCCAAACCAGGGCCAATATCGTTAGCAACATCCATTACAGATACGGGATTTTCAAACTGGCGTTGACTGCCATCAGGGAGAGTAATTACAGGCATTTTGATTCCTTCATACAGTGGTGACACGTACCAAGCGCCACTTGTGATTTAAAATTTTGAAAATAATTGATTAAAAAAGCGGGCGAATACTACCAATTTACGAAGTCAAATACCACCGTACAGACCGTTAAACAGCGTGGAAATCCACAAATTAATGATGCAGTTAGGGGAAAGTTGCCAGAGGGACGTAAAAGGACACAAATAAATTGCTAAAATTAACCTTAGTTTGCTTATTCATTCTTTCTAGAATGACGACAAAGTAGAGGTGTAACATGTTAGTCAAGCAGATTGATATCGTGTGCCCGCATTGTGGCCACCCTTTCCACGCCGAAGCTGATTTCAGTAACGGCGATCAAGACTATTACGAAGATTGCGCTAACTGCTGTAACCCAATTAGAATTCAACTACATATTGATGAATTACAAAAGCAAATGCAGGTAAATGTT
>CAXRCC010000098.1:0-22837 GCA_964228975.1 Paraneptunicella sp.
TACTTTAGAAAACAGAAACAGAAACAGAAACAGAAACAGAAACAGAAACAGAAACAGAAACAGAAACAGAAACAGAAAACAAAAACGGAAAATTGAAGCAAGCAATGGCGTGTTGGTATAGAGGCGAATGAATCAAGAACACAAAAAGTTAGAGCGTATGTTTATGTTTAGTGAAATCGCGGCCTGCTTGAGTTTCACAGAGGCGGCGAAGGTGCTTGGTATCTCCAAAGGATATTTGTCGGCACAACTTAAACAGCTAGAGCAAGAACTAAAAACGCCGCTTTTAGTGAGGACGACGCGTTCGGTTCGTTTAACGAGAGCCGGAGAGCAGCTATTTAATGACTTCAAAAACATTAGGCATTCTTTAGTTGATATCGAACGAAACCTTGCCAGTGAGCAGCAAAATATTGAAGGTATGATTCGTATCACGGCACCAAGGCAATTCAGTGAAAGTTTGTTGATGGATTGTTGTTTTAATTTCCAGAGCCAATACCCTCAGGTAACATTTTTTGTTGACAGCAGTTACACGTTATATGACTTATCTGAAAATGACTTTGACCTTGCAATACGTGCGACAGAAAACCCACCAGACAATATGATCGCAAACAAGTTGCACAGTTATGACTACGCCATTGTTGCTGCCTCACAGTACTTAAAACAGCATGGTACACCGCAAAGCATCGACGAATTGAACCAACATCACTGTTTAGTCAGTGAACACCAAACCTGTTGGCAATTTTCGGATCACTCTGAGGTAGATCTAGTAAGCCATATCGCCATTAACGATAATTTTATTTTGCGAGCTATGGCGTTAAAAGGGCAGGGAATAGCGAAATTCCCAAGGTATTTTGTACATTCTTTGATTGAGCAAGGGGAGTTAATCGAACTGTTTGCGGATAAGGCTAAGCAAGGGCAGAGTATTTACATTCTACAACCACAATTACTGTATCCATCGGCTCGGGTGGATGCCTTCGTGAAGTATTTACGCAGCGAACTGGTTGGGTAAAGTCTGGGGTTTAGCCTGACCTATTTGGCCCTTAGAGGCTTAAACACTGCTCTGAATGCTGAGAGTTTAACGCCGAAAAAAGGGCTAACGTTTGAGGCGAGCGAAGGCTTGAATAAAGGGCTGAGTATAAATATCCCAAATTGAATTATGTTTAGGGTCTTCATCTCCAATGCCCAATTCAATACCGTTTTTAACCGCAGAGGCTTTTATTAGCGTCTTGAACATACGGTCCCAGATGGCCAGCGCCGAGCCTAGGTTTCTATCAAAATGGGCAGGGTCGTCGCTGTGGTGGATTTGGTGCTGAGCGGGGCTGATAAACCAATTCTCGAACTTATCGCCCCAACTAAACCAAATATGGCTGTGACGCAGGTTAGCACCACAGATGTTGAAGATGAATACAAATAAGTTCGCACCAAGAATATCCATCATTTTCAAATTGGGCCCAAAGAAATAGTAACCGATGCCTACCGCAACACCTTGCGCAATAGACATTCGTGTTGCATACAAAAGGTTTTCGACAGGGTGACTGCGGTAAATGGTAAATGGTGTCAGTACCTTAGCTGAATGATGTACTTTGTGAAAATCCCACAATACCGGGATTTTATGCAGTGCTAAGTGCAACAAGAAGCGGGTAAAGTCATCCAGTAAAAAGAGTAATGCGGTAAAAATAAAGATAATGCTGCCGGGCGACAGCGCAAGTGGGGAAAACCCGCCAAATGCCGCTTCAAGAACTTCGGTTGTACCCAGTGCAATGGGAACCATAGTGATAACAATAGGTGCGATTAAAAGCGCTTTGATTATCTTGTTGGTCACTAACAAGATGTAATCGTGTTGTGCGGATTTTGCTGTGTAAATAGCTTTTGGGAAAACAAACTTCAAAAAGCGTTTGAATTCAAATTTTTGTGCTGTTTTTAAATAAACCGGTACGGCAAGAACAAGCGCGGATAATAAGTATAATCCAAATGTTCGCTTATTCGGATCAATAAGGTACTGCATTAATTCAACGATATGGGTATTTAAGAAGTGTAATACGGTGTCGAACATAGGCAGCTTATCATCCTACAAAAGGGTGAATGGCCCCGAAGGGCCACTTCTTAGAAGTTGTGTTTATAGCCAACAAAGGCTTGTTGATCTTTACTTGGTCGAGCGCCAAATGGACGACGACTGACAATCTCTTGCTCATCGAATAGGTTATCTACTTTAAGGTAGATTTGTCCATTCGACGTTACCTGATAGCTAGCGGATAAATCAACGGTTACCAATGAGTCGGTTGTCACGCCAGATAACACAACATTATCGCCAGAGGCTTCTAGCATTTCGTCGATGTAGCGGGTAATTACGTTAACTTCCCACTTATCCGATACTAAGCCAATCGAGAACGTTAGCTGATTTTCTGGAAGGTAAGGCAGTTCGTCGCCTTCTTCAATGGTACCCCACATGTCAAAACCAGAATCAAAAGAGGTTTTAAACTCTGAGTCTGTGTAGGTGTAGACCAATGAAATAGGAAGGTCCCAGCCATTGCTTAAAGAAAACTGATGGCCTGCTGTAAATTCAAGCCCCCAAATATCTACTTCACCACCATTAAATTCGGTGTCGTCGCTGGTACCGCAGCTAGAGAACTGGCAGCCTTCTTTTAAGTTTTCGATGTCATTAAAGAAAACAATCGCTTCAACAGACGTTGTTCCGTCGTTATAACGACCACCAAACTCATAGTTAATACTGTTTTCAATATCAATTTCTGGCTCTTGCCTTGGGCTGGTTGGCAGGAAGCCTTCATGAACGCCGAATAACAGGCCAGCATGCTCACTTAAGGTGTAAAACACACTGAAGCTAGGCAACCAAATGTCAAAGCTCTTATTCAGGTAATCGCCTTCTGCACCCGGTGCACGGTTTTGATATTCAGAGTCAATGAACTCTCCGCGTACGCCAAGCGTGAAATCAAAGTCGCTGTAAGAAACTGTATCTTGAATATAAACAGATAGCGCTTCTGAGTATTCACGGTCAGTGGTGGTGGCAACTTGTGCCGAACCGTCAGATACCAAAACGCCAGAGCGCATATTAAAGGCATCTTCTGTGTGGTTACGCTCAATTTCATCTTCGTGATAGCGGAAGCCCGCTTCAATACGATGTTCTAAGCCGCCTAAGGTGTAGTTGAAGCGAAGATCAGATTGAATACCCTGAGTGTAGAATTCGCGACCATTGTTACCGATAAGCAGTTTTTCGAACTCTTGTACGGAGTCGATTTCACCCGTTAGGATTTGGTAGAAGCGCGTCGTTGACTCATCTTTGAATGGGTCAGCAAGCAGTTCTTGGAAAGAAATATCGACTAAACCACCTTTAAAGCTGTTTGCTTTAAACCAATCGCGCTCGAAATCATTGCGATAGATACGAGTGGTTACATCAAAGTTTTTGCCTTCGATAAAGTGGTTAAACTGGATCTGTGTGTGATCCCAGTCCATTTCTGCCAGTTGTGACGCACGGTAACGGCGGTTGGGATTGGCTCTAAAATCCTCATCGGTCAAGCCAAGGTAAGTCTCGTCAGATACTTCGTCAGCATAAGCGAGTTTTAGCTCAAATACTTGATTGAAGTGCTTGCCATCAAGGTCATAGCGTAGTTTAAGCATGACGTCGTTTTTGTCGAAGCCCGTATCGCCACCGCCGTCGAGATCTTTGAATCCATCAGATTGCAGGTTAATGGCTTCAAGTAAGAAACCGAAATTGCCAATCGTATCGCCATAATACGCGTGCGCTTTCGTGTAGCCATCGGTACCAACAGCTAGGTCAACCATACCTTCTGCGCTGTCGGGCACTGCGCGAGTGGCTAAGTTGACGGTTCCAGCAACAGTGTTAGGACCGTATTTGATGGCCGCCGGACCTTTGAATACTTCCACGGCTGTCATTTTCGCCATCATCGGAAAATAATAAGCAGAAGGTGCAGAGTAGGGCGCAGGACCAATTAAAACGCCATCTTCAGTGATATTGATTTTACGGCTACGCTCCGGTGTTGCACCTCGAATACCAATGTTTGGACGCAAACCAAAACCATCTTCTTCGCGGATATTGATGCCAGGCACGCTGTAAAGCACACGAGCGATGTCGTCGAAGGCAAACTTCTCAAGCTGCACTTCATCAATCATAGTGGCTGAACCAGTTTCTTTTCGTAGCTGATTGTTGCTGCCAAGGATCAACATGCGCTCATTGTAGTTTTCATTGTTTGCTGCCGCTTCTTCTGCGACAGCGATAGGTGAAAAGCTAGCAGCGATTGCTAACGCAACAAGCGTTTTACCAATACGTGGAAATGAGTTTTGCATTAGTCGTTATCCCCTGCAGATGTGGCTGGTAGCTCCAATGCAAGGCTGTTGATGTAATCTGCCTTCATGATATCTGTGACGTTCTTCACTTCAGTGTGCGAGTTTTCAACTTGATCTGGGTTAGTGTTAAGTGCTTCAGCAAGCGAAGTTTGATACGCCTGAATTGACGCGATAGCGGCATCAATAGTATTGCTCATTTGCACAGCTGTATCGTTGTCGCCAACATCGACTAGGAAGTCGTCGAAACCCACCCCTTCATCACCTGAATAAAGCTTTTGTAAGCTCAATAGGTTATTTAAGATGTTATCCAATGAGTTGTTCGCAAAGGGCGATTCAACCGCTTCTGCACAGGGTTCTGCGCCACATTCGTTGGCGAATAAACCAAGGGGCGTTGCTAATTTGCCGTCTTTGGTAATGCTGTCGATATAGAACATGGCATCACTGATGTGATTAACCGCTTCGTGTTCCGTTTCGAATTGGTTACCCGTTGTTCCGGCCGTTTTTAATTCATTCGCGAAGCCGTTTTCACCAGACCATTGGGCAACGAGCTCCTGAGCATTATTGTTAATATCGCTTGCCACTTCTCTGGCAAACTGACAGCGTGCAATTTTGCGCGACTGTTCAGTACGATTATCCCATCCTTCAGGCACAGTGGCTGTTGTACAGCTGTGGTTCAAATTGGTATTGAACAGAAGGTATTCCAGTGCATCCATCCCTTTACGGGCGGGGGTACGCAGCGTGATGTCATAAGGCGCGCCATTGATGTTGCCAGCTTCAAACGAAACAACGTCCAAGTCGATACCGCAGGTGCTTACGATAGGCCAAGAGTAAATGACATTACGCAGTTGCCCATCATTATTGATGAGCGGCGCAAATTGCATAAGTTCAATTTGTTGCCATTGGTTCATGGTGCTGCGCCAGCTTTGTTGCGCGGTGCTTAGGCTGGTGGAAACTTGGTTTTCGCTTGTGTTTTGCGCTTCGAAGTCGATTTCAGATTGACAGTAAGTGCCAATGTCGCTGGTTAGTTGCGCGCTCAGTGTTTGGAATTGCGTATAAGTTGGTGTGACAACGTTATCTGTTAAGTTAGCAATTAGAGCGGCTTCGTTGAATTCGCTAGGGGCGGTAGTTGGGCTACCAAAATCGGGTCCAGCATCGCTACTACTGCTCTCACCGCAGCCAGTCAAAACGATGGATGCAATGGCCGCAGCTAAAAGTGTGTGCTTAGGCGCAAAGTGTGTCATTGTGTTTTCCTGAGTATTTAAATGCAAAAAAGACCCAGCATGAAAAACATGCTGAGTCCGTGCGTTAATTTGTTGGTAATGGATTACCAGTTTTCGACATTCACCGGGTCAAATCCATAAGCCGCTTGAAGGAGGTTACGCGCTTCTAAAAGGTCGGCGCGATACGCTTCAATATTGCCAGCGGTAAGCACTGGTTGTGTGCCCATCAACTGGTGTAATGTTGCAAAATCTGCATCAGAAAGTTGGCTTCTTTCGTTGAATTGGATACCCAATGCAAACCCTTTCATCTCTGCGAAGTGCTTAGCAAGATCAGCATAGTTGAAATCATCAGAACCAATGTCGGCAAGGTCAGAACGCGTGTCATTTATGTAGTGAATGACGGTCGCGACAATTGAACGTTCCCACGCATCAACTGCTGCTTCAACTTGCGTTTCAAGGTCTGACATCTGGCCTGTTGTTAAGTCATTACCAACGTTGTCGTTAAGAATTTTACGACCTGCAATAAAGGCTTCCATAGCTTGGCGCGTGTAATCTGTTGGCTGGGCATTGGCTGCGCTACCTAAATCGCGTTTTGCTGCGTTAACGGATTGGCCCCAATTGTATTCAGAGGTTAGGTCGATTGCGTTGTCGCCATCAGTATCGTGAGCGCCATCCCAGTCAGCACGACCGACTTCATCAGTTACGTTACCTGCTGCTTCTACATCAGTGTATTCAAGGTAGTTAACCGCTGCGCCGAAGTAACCGAAGCCTTCGTCGAATTGGTGCTCAAGGTTAGTGTAAGGGCGACCCGCAGACTGTGCTTCTGTGTTATCTGTTAGTAGGCCTTTTCCTTCAGTGTCGACACCTAGGTAGTCATCTGTACCCTGAGAGTAGGCCACGCCCATCAGCAAGAACTTTTGAATGAGTTGCTGTAAATCCACACCGTTTTCGTCGATGTAAACTTTTGTGATTGGGTTGCCATTAAAGTCCGTTCTTACGCTGCCACTTAGGTGTGCTGCGGCGTTATCCGCTAATAAATTGAATAGCGTGTCAACCAAGCCTTCAGGTGTGGTTGAACCGGTATCATTCCATCCAGCAAAATCGCCAGTAAGCCAGTTTTTGTGTTGACCCGCTTCGTCATTACCCGCCAGTTTACCAACAAGGTTTTTGTGGCTGCCAGAAATCTCAGAAATAAGGTTTTGCTTAGCGTTGTCTAGGAAAGTGATAGGAAGGTCAGGGTATTGGAATTCTGTTGTACGGAATAAAGAGTTTAACTTATCCATTACGCCTTGGCGCGTTGTGATAACGCCAGCATCAAGGTCTGCTTGAAGGCCTGATTTCATGAATGTATTCAGTTCTTCAATAAGTGCGTGGCGAGCGATTTGACCAGTGTAAGAAACGGAAGATTCACCGTTGTTAAGTTGGCTATCGAACGTGTAACGATCAAGAATATCGTTAATATTGATAGACAGTGTCGTTGTTACGGCTTCGCCCGCAGCGTCGGTTGCGGTTACCGCTACGTCAACGCTCGTTACGCCGCCATCTGCGTCTAAACGTACGTCATCACGTAATTTTAACGTAGTTCCGTCGATGGCAAACGTATCGCTCTCAAGGCTTAAAGTATGGGTATCGTTTGCATCAGGGTCTTCTACTGACAATGTGCCAACGATAGCGCCGAAAGTGTTTTCATTCACCGAACCATTACTTACGCCAACAGCGGTAGGCGCTGAGTTAGTTGGTGTGGTAGGGGTAGTTGGGGTTGTTGGTGTGGTAGGCGTGCTAGAGTCTGAACCTCCACCACCACAGGCTGTCAAACCACCTGTCATCGCAATAATACTGACTGCAAGAAGTGTTCTTTTGAAAGTCATAAACTTACCCTGTAAAAACGAAATAAATAGATAAAAGTAATTAAGCTATGGCGTAGTATATAGAAATATAAATGAGAATCAATATCATTCAGTTGGTGGGAATGAGAATTAAAGCTATTTAGTTTTTATTTCCAATTATGGGCTTAAGTGTAGACGTATTCTGGTAAATGTTTAGTTGAGTTGTTGATTTATATCAAGAAGAGAAAAAACTAAGCGCTGAAGGCCCTAGAAATGAACTTATTCCTTCCCGTTTCCTTTGCTTCATACATACAGCCATCAACAAAATTTAATACTTGTTCAGGGGTTATGTTTGGATCGGGAATAACACTGGACAGACCAATGCTGAGCGTGACAATACCGTATTCCCCATTTTCAGGGTGAGGAATTTCAAGTTCCTTCACTTTGGAATATAACCGTTCAGCACAGGCAACGGCACCTTCTAAATCGGTATTGGGGAGCACAACCGCAAACTCTTCTCCGCCGTATCGGGCGACGATGTCGGTATCGCGCTTATAACACTGTTCGATATTTTGGGCGATGGTGCGTAAACATTCATCACCTTGTAAGTGTCCGTAGTAGTCGTTGTACTTTTTAAAGTTATCAATATCGATGAATAACAGGCTAAACGGCTCTCTTTCTCTAAGGGCGCGCCCCCATTCAACATACAGCTGATCATCAAATCGACGGCGATTAGCGATGCCTGTGAGTCCGTCGGTTGTGGAAAGGTGTTTAAGCTGATTCCGGTATCGCACTAATTCTAAGTGATTGCGGATACGCATTTTAACGATGGAGGGATGAAAAGGCTTGGCGATATAATCAATCGCACCAAGTTCAAGGCCTTTTTGCTCATCATCTTCGCTGTCGAGTGACGTAACGAAAATAATCGGAATCATATCAGTGAACTTGTTTTCTTTTAGACGAGTACAGACTTCATACCCGTCCATTTCAGGCATCATCACGTCTAAAAGGATTAAGTCGGGACGCATCTTTTGAGCTAAATTAAGTGCTTCTTGTCCGCTTCGCGCAAAAATAATGTTGCACTCTGTTCGGATTATTTCACCTAACGTTTTGATATTGTTAATGGAGTCATCAACAATTAAAACTGTTTGTTTTTCATTTACTTCACTCAACTGCAGCACCGATTTTATTATTGTAGCGATAATATTTTATATTCATGCTTGTGGCCGGAATATAAACCTAATTAATGGCTTCAATTTCTTGTTTCAAGCGGGAAACTGATTGGCTTGCCTCTTCGAAATCAAGCTTTTCTAAGTTCGATATTAATGCTTGTTTTAATGGACTAAATGGCTCATCCGGTATTTCATTGACTAAAGCTTCGCCAAACTCGATAGCGTCTAGTTGTTGAGTTTGCAGCATATTTTCCAGTTGTTCAATGAGTGGGATAATATTTTCCGTATCAATTTGTGTAGTTTTTTCTGCACTAGTCGCCTTTTGTTCCCGTTTTACCTTCTCTAAATACTCGTGAATCGAGGCGATGAGTCCTTCCATTTGAATAAACAAGCTGTCTATTTCTTCTTCTGAAACAAGGTTATGCACTCTTAGCTGGCTCTCTATTTTCCCTGCTAAGTGGTGGATATCATTTGCGGATATATTGCCTGCTTCACCTTTCAGTTTGTGGATATGGTGCAGCATGGCCTCTTGATTGTTTGCCTCTTTATAGGAGTCAAAACGTTGATTAAAGCCAACGTAATCCTGATAAAACTCAGATAACAAATTATTGAGCAGTGGGATTTTGTATCCCATGCGCTTAATAGCCGATTCCATATTGATGCCGCTGACAAAGGGTAAATCATCAATTTGGGCTTCGCGCTCACTGTGATCAACATGTGTTTCGATGGCAAGATATTGCCCAACCGTGGCGTAGAATAACTCAACATCAATGGGTTTACTGAGATGGTCGACCATGCCTGCTTGCACGCTTCTTTCTCTGTCTTCTCGCATGGCGTGGGCGGTCATCGCAATAATAGGCGTGGTAATTTTTAACTCATTGATTAAGGTTTTACTGGCGGTTAATCCATCCATTTCTGGCATTTGAATATCCATGAGGATGAGATCGAATTTTTGCTCTTTGGCTCTAACAATGGCTTCTTTACCGTTATTAGCAATGACAACTTGCACATTAATATCATCAAGTAGCCCTAACACCACTTCTTGATTCAGCTTGTTATCTTCCGCTAACAACACCTTCTTACCATGGCAAGACGCAATGTTAATGTCAGTGGTTTTTTCTGTATCCTGAAGCGGAATGGCTTTATCAAACAACGCATCATTGATGGCATCAAGCAGTTTCGTTTGCGTGACAGGTTTAGAAAGCTGGCTTGCGAGCGGCAAGTCCTGTGTTTGTGCCATATAGTCTTCGTCATGCCCATAGGCCGTTAGCATGACAATAGGGGGCAGGCTGCCTTGCTGCGACTTAGATAAGGTCGATTTGAGGCGTTGACTGTGGATTTGTTTGATTAATTCAACGCCGTCCATTTCCGGCATTTTCCAATCAACAATCATTAAGTGCACAGTTTCTTCAATTTCGTGGAGCTTTTCCAAACACTCTTGGCCAGAATGGGCAACACTTACATGACACCCTAAGTGTTTCAGCATTTCTGCTAGTACGTAGGTTGAGGTTGTGCTGTCGTCCACAATAAAGATGTGTTTGCCACTTAGCGCGCTTTCCACTTCTTGACCCACTTCCTGTTGGGGCTGCTCTAATTCATCAGGTGCTCTATCCAAATAGCTGGTAAAGCTAAACATACTGCCTTTGCCAAACTCACTCTCCACCCAAATTTCGCCGCTCATCAACGAGACGAGTTTGGCACAAATGGAAAGGCCAAGGCCTGTGCCACCGTATTTACGCGTGATTGAATTATCGACTTGATTGAAGGAGCTAAATAAGAGCTTCTGTTTGTCTTCGGCAATGCCAATACCGTCATCTTTCACGCAGAATTGAAGCTCAACATGACCTTCTGCAACATGGTTAATTTTAATTGAGACGAGAATTTCGCCTTTCTCGGTAAACTTAATTGCATTATTCACCAAGTTCAGCAATACCTGACCTAAACGTAGCGGGTCGCCAAGGAGTGGCTGAGGAATGTCCGGATCAACAAAGTAAATGATGTCGAGTCCCTTATTCGCAGCTTGTATGGCCGTTACGTTTGATAAATTAGCGAGAATTTCTTCAATGGTAAACGGAATGGCTTCAAGCTCCATTTTACCAGCTTCGATTTTTGAGATATCGAGGATATCGTTAACCAAGCTCAACAGCACGTGAGCTGAACTATCAACGCGCTTAATCAGGCCTTTTTGCTTGCGGGTTAACTGTGTGCCGAGCGTTAAATAGGTGTTACCAATGATCGCATTGAGCGGCGTTCTGATTTCATGGCTCATATTTGCCAAGAATTGGCCTTTGGCTTTGTTGGCAACTTCTGCTTGTTCTTTGGCTATGCGTAAGTCGGACTCAATTTGTTTTTGCTTAGTGATATCACGACCTAAGCCCTCAATGCTGATGAATTCGCCATCGTCGCCAACAATGCTAACTTCTGACAGCAACAACCATCGTTTATTGCCGTACTTATCAAGGATTTCAGCTTCAAACTCTAATTGGTCTTGAAGGTGGTTCTGCCCGGAATAATAGTGCGTGGCAACTTGGTTAATCGGGTTATTGGTGAGCAAGCTAACCAGCTCTTCCATTTCATTCGATTTGTAGCCAAACAGGGAATAAACGTTGTCGCTGGTACTGGTAATCGTTCCAGCCTCGTTGCGAGTATAAACAAAGTAATGATTAAGGCTGCTTAATAATCGATGGTATTTTTTCTGGTTCTGAGATAGCGCTTGTTCTGACTGTCGTCTTAACGATTCTTCGCGACTGAGCGTCCGGAGCATGTAAAACGAGGCTCCCCAAGCGGTTAACAGCAGCAATAAACTAATTGCACCCTCTATCGCAAGTTGGTTACGTATATCGGTAGCAACTGTTTGATAAAAGGCGTCGGATGTCCAAAATTGAACAATACCGATCAGCTCATAGGTATCTGGCGAAAACAGCTCTATGTGTGAATGAAAGCAGGTTTCGCACTCAAGTTGCCCAGCGGTAAGGGGAAGGGAAGGGTAAAAGTCCTCGTCGATTTCAATGCGTATCCCTTTGTACATGGGGGAGGCAGATTCGTTAGTTTTATAAAGCATGATCCTGTCCATCATTTCATAGATAGGATCAAAATTTTCATCGACGGGAATTTCGTTCAATAAACTCGCGAGCCTGAGCGATTGCGCCTCAGCCATGATTTTGGCATCCACACTGGCTTTTGTTCGTAATTCAGGCTCTAAAACTTGTATCCAATACGAAGCAAGTAAACCTTGCAACGCCACTGTCAGTACCAAAAAGACAGCATTTATCAGGTATGAAGTACTGCGTAATCTACTTGACGTTGTCTGGGGCATGAGTTTTCGCGACTTTTAAGAAAAAGGGTTTAATTTGAACTTCGGATTGCTCCACCGTTTGCATGTTAATAAAAGGGTGAATGCGCGATGTCACCATCATTCCCCCTAAAATGCCATTCTCTACATCACCTTCAAAAGGTGAAAATGTGATGATTTGGTTATCGATACCATAGTCAGCAATCGCTCTTACTCTGTCTTCTATTAGCGGATCGACAAGGAAAATGGCTGCGGGCTTAATTTTTTCTTCTTGTATTGAATTTAAGCGACGCATGATATGTACATTAATCTGACTGCCTTTAATTTGTCCTTTATTTTCGAGCCTTCCCATGCGAACAAAAGTGTGAGCGAAGTGTTTGGCTTTGGAGCCATTTGAGTGGTAAATGAAGACAATGTCGGTTTGTTCGTCGCTATTCGTTTTAGTTTCAATGTCTCTGTCGGCTAAAAGTAAGGAACGAAAAATCTTTAAACCCGTGCGGATCCGTCCTGTTTGGTTGTCTAACATACCATCGGCAGCGTAAGCTGGTGTGATAGTAGGAACCGATAAACCGGTGGCAAACATAACGATCATAAGTAGGCGCGCGGAATAACGCCTTGACCAAACTCTAGTGATATTTCGCTGTAAAGGTTTAATGCTAATCAAGTTTTTCTTTCCATTGTTGAATCGCAACGTGATCTTTCACGATATTTAGCGTTTCATTTACCATGTCCAACACTTCTACGTTGAGCGCTTGCTCAGCGACTGAGGGTGATGTGAGACCATGACTTATGATGTCACTCACCTTTTCAGGCGTCATGTCCTGAAGCATGTTCACAATGGCTTGTACTACAATATCAGCCACAGCTGTCTCTAGCAGTCGTTCGATACTTGTACCAACGACTGGCACTAAAGTCAGTGTGTGAACTTGCGCATTATTTCTAACCGCGTTAGATACGCTGGTTGCTATGTGCTCTCTGACCGATTCTCCCACTTTCTGGTCGGCAATAGAATCGCCGATGTGTAACGCCAAAGAAGATAACCAATGATGCAATACGACCTTGCGAGGCGCAAGTACTTGAGTCTGGATCCTGTCCATTAGATCAGAACCTTGAGCGATATCTTGTTGCACATCAGACAAAACTTTGACCACGATACGATCGCTTAATTCTTCGATAAAAACGTCGTAATAAAATCGGAAAAAGCGATAGACCGCCGTACTCTTTAAATCGATAACGCGGTATTTATGTAATCTGTGAAGAATAGAAACGATACGCAATAGCCTAAATACACGGGCGGTGCCCACGGGAATACAACCGACTAAATCATACCAATGAACAAATGGAAAAAAGTACCAACGCATATGTTCTTTTTCTTTGATTGCAACGCCCCAACGGACAAAAAATTCAAAGAGGAATATGCTGACAAAAACAAGGTCGACGAGCAGGAAGTTTGCGTGAATGGGTTGGTAGCCGGTGGCAATTAAGGGCACATAGGTGTGAAGCGTTTGGTTAATGCTTTCAACTTCATATAAAGAGTCAAAGACAAGCAACAATAAGTTAATTGTTAACATCACCAACATGATGAGATCAACAATAAACCAAGGCGTCTGCTGGCTCTTTTGTAGATTACTGAAGTTAAACTTGAGCATGTCCTGCACTTTTCTCCTAATCACACTTCCTGAAAGTCAGGACGTTCTAAGATAGAACATTTATGATAAAAATTGTACTAATAAGAATGTATTGCGGGGTCACTTAGGTGACAAAAATACGGTGTAAGCCTTATTTAATCAGCGTTTGAGGTGTGAAAAAAATTTCTTTTAAATCGGGCGGTTAGTAGTAACGAAATAATACTTAATGCCCAAAGTGGGGCATTGCCGTACAAGCGATAAGGCGTTGTGCCATGAGCGGGCGTAATATCCTGCGTTAAGGTTGCATCCTGAAACTGAGGAGCTTGAGATTGCGTATTTCCTTTGGCGTCAATAAAGGCAGTAATACCATTGTTTGTCGCTCTTAGTACTGGCACGCCAAATTCAAGCGCTCGCATTTTGGCAATTTCCAAATGCTGGTGTGGGCCATGTGAATTGCCAAACCAGGCATCGTTACTCACTGTAATAATAAAATCGGTGTCGCTATTTAGGTTCGCTCTAATCTGATTAGGAAAGGCAATTTCGAAACAAATCGCCGGCGCAAAATGTACGCCATTGGCTTCTAAATTGGTTTGCACATAATCACCCCGAGAAAACGACGACATGGGTAAATCAAAGATGGGAGCAAGCCCTCGAAGGAAATCCTCCATCGGAATAAATTCGCCAATGGGGAGTAGATGATGTTTTTCGTAACGATTTGGATGGCCGTAATAATAAGCCCCTTCTTCAGGATTGACAGCAGAGCGACTTTGGCCAAGCGTAATGAGGGTATTAAACGCCTCCCGTGATTCAAAATTGTAATTCACAATGCCGGTAATCAGGCCCGTTTCACTTTCTTTGGCAATTTGATTTACGGTGTCTAGATACGTTTTGGCTAAGGGCTCTAACCTTGGAATAGCGGCTTCTGGCCAGATAACAACATCGGCATCCCAGTGAGATTGCGTCAAATTTAAATACTTATTCATTGTGGGAATATCTTGCTCTGGCACCCAACGAAGCTCTTGTTTTATGTTGCCTTGTATCATGGTGACCTTGATCTTTTCTGGGCTGGCATTAAACCAATGTATCTGGCCAATAAGAACGGATAACCCATAGGCAAGGGATACACCAATGAAAGCATTACGAAGTCGTTTTTGGTGCAGTTGCGCACTAAGAAAGGCGGCAAACCCAACGAGCAGGGCGCTAATGCCAGCTTCTCCAATTAACGGTGCCCAAGCACTGATTGGCCCCGTGGTTTGGGTGTAGCCCAAAGAAAGCCAAGGGAAGCCCGTAAGAAACCAACCTCGCAGCCATTCACACACAAACCAAATCGCAGGTAGGCTCCATAACCAATGCGGCGGTTGGCTGTACTTTTTGATGCAGTGAAAAGCCAGTGCCGGGAAAAGCGATAAGTAGCTACACAGTAACAGCATTAAGCCGACCGAGCCAACCAGCGGTAAACCGCCAAACTTTTCGATGCTAACGTGTACCCAGCTGATGCCTGCACCGAACCAACCAATACCAAAGCTCCAACCCATTTTAGCAGCGCTAAATTGGGTTCTTTGAAGCAAGTAGAATTGAGCGGTAAGAATAAAAGGAACAATGAACCATAGCGAATAGGGAGCGTAGCCTAGTGTAAGGCTCGCTCCTAGAAAGAGGCTGATGATTCTTTCGATGTGCTTCAAAACTACCGTCTAATCTTGGGAGGCTGTCTCTTCGTCAGGCTTGGGAATAGTGACTTTGAGCTGGATTAAACGGCGACCATCGGCGTGATTGACTCTAAAGAGAATGTTATCAAGCATAATGGCTTCATCTTTTTCAGGCATGTGACCTAAAGAGTTGATCACGATGCCGCCTATGGTGTCGGCGAGTTCTGCATCAAACGAGGTTTCAAAATAGTCATTGAAGTCGTCGACAGAAGTGAGCGCTTTTACCGAGAATGTGTACTTATTCAACGGCTTGATGTCTTCCGAAAGTTCTTCTTCAGCATCATGCTCGTCTTCAATTTCACCTACGATGAGTTCGAGAATATCTTCGATTGTCACTAAGCCCGATACGCCACCGTATTCATCAACCACAATGGCCATGTGATAACGGTGTTCTCTGAATTCTCGCAATAGCGCATCAACGCGTTTACTTTCAGGGATGATAACCGCAGGGCGAATCACATCGATTAACTGAATGTCTGCTTCTGGCTCAAAGGCTTTGCGTAAAAGATCTTTAGCAAGGAGCACGCCTTCAACGTGATCTTTATCTTCCGATACAACCGGAAAACGGGAATGTGCGGTTTCTAATACGATAGGAAGAAAGGATTCTAGGCTTTGATTCATGTCGATGGTAACCATCTGCGAACGCGGTATCATAATGTCGCGCACACGCATTTCACTTACACCTAGTACGCCTTGAATCATTTTGCGGGTATCGGGATCGATGACTTCTTTTTGTTCGGCCTCTGTAATAATTTCAGCCAAATCTTCTCTGTTTTGCGGTTCTCCTGCGAAGGCTTGAACTATTTTGTCTAACCAGCCTTTATTCGAAGAACCGTTACTAGAGTGGGGGTTATCGTCGGTATTCATATATTTCTTTTGAGTTTCCTATTGAATGCCTATCATTGACTATCTTGATAAGGGTCGTCAATACCAAGTTGTTTCAAGATGAAAACCTCTATGGCTTCCATCTCTTCTGCCTCTTCTGACTCAATATGGTCGTAACCAAGTAAATGCAAGAGGCCATGAATAATCATGTGTGCCCAATGATGCATTGGCGCTTTGTGCTGTTCAGCCGCTTCTTTGGCAACCACTTCAGCACAAACCACTAAATCACCGAGAAAATTCAGCTCAACGCCCGGCGGTGCTTCAAACGGAAACGACAGCACGTTGGTGGCATAATCTTTTTGACGATATTCGCGATTGAGTGTTTGCCCTTCATCCGTACTCACGATACGTACGGTAAACTCTTGCTCTGCTAACGCTTGATGTGTCAGAACAGCGTCGGCCCAAACCTGAATATCTTGCTCGGTTGGCACAGGTGAAAAATCGCTGGCCAACTGATAATCAATGATAGCTGTCATGGTCTTTTTGTGAAATTATTTTTCTTGATCTGAGTCAGACGGATGAGAAGAATTTTGCTGTGCTCTGGCTTCTTCCCGCTTTTTCTTTGCTTCCGCCTCTGCTTTGCGTTCGCTTTCATCGTGCTTTTCGTAGGCATGAACAATACGAGCAACAACTGGGTGACGTACTACATCTTCCGCAGTGAAGAAGTTAAACGAGATGTCATCAACATCTTTGAGCACTTCAATGGCATGCCTTAAACCTGATCGCACACCGCGAGGTAAGTCGATTTGGGTAATATCACCCGTGATGACGGCTTTAGAATTAAAACCAATACGCGTGAGGAACATTTTCATTTGTTCTTTCGTCGTGTTTTGGCTTTCATCTAGGATAATAAAGGCGTCGTTTAAGGTACGGCCACGCATGTAAGCAAGCGGTGCCACTTCAATCACGTTACGTTCAATGAGTTTCTCGACTTTTTCAAAGCCGAGCATTTCAAACAAGGCATCGTACAAGGGGCGAAGGTAAGGATCGACTTTTTGCGACAAGTCCCCGGGCAAAAAGCCAAGCTTTTCGCCTGCTTCGACGGCAGGTCGAGTGAGCAGGATTCTGCGGATCTCTTGTCTTTCGAGTGCATCAACCGCTGCCGCTACCGCTAAATAGGTTTTACCAGTTCCAGCAGGACCAATTCCAAACGTAATGTCGTGATGGAAAATGTGCGTAACGTACTGCGACTGGTTTGGGTTGCGTGGCTTAATAACCCCACGCTTGGTTTTAATGTGGGTTTCTTTCCCCGGCTCACCTTGGTCAGCCTGCTCCATGCAGTTTGCTTCTTGAATGGCTAAATGCACTTTTTCAGGCTCAAGGTCGGGGATATTCCCCCTAACAGGTTGGGTTTCAATGTAGAGCAATTTAAGCAGCTCACCCGCTGCGCTGGCTTGTCGCTGCTTTCCCATCACTGTGAAATGGTTATCACGATAAGTGATTTCCACGCCAAGACGTCTTTCGATGTGCTTTAGATTGTCGTCAAAAGGCCCAACTAAACTTGAAATTCTATGGCTATCGCTTGGCTCTAAGTCCAGCTTGCGACTCACTAATTGATTGCTCAACGAAGGCTCCTAAAAGGGATATTTATGTAATGCTCGTTTATATCAGTATTGTTCTCAATACGCGAAATAGCTAGGGTTGAAACTGGTTCACGCCAAGGCCATCTTGTTGTGCTTGTGCCTTAAACTTTTCAGGAACAGCAACGGGCGCAGACTTTTCCATTTCGTCTTCTGTACGAATAACTTCACCACGAAGTGAGTTGGTGTGTACGTCGACAATTTTAACGTCTACAAATTTGCCAATCATGTCTGGTGTGCCTTCAAAGTTCACAACGCGGTAGTTTTCTGTGCGTCCGCTAAGCTCCATCAGGTTTTTACGTGATGGGCCTTCCACCAAAATGCGTTGTTCAGAACCAAGCATATTACGAGCGATGTTCATCGCTTGCTGGTTGATACGTTGCTGAAGCAAATACAGACGTTGTTTTTTTGTTTCTTCTGGCACGTCATCAGCGATGTCGGCAGCAGGAGTGCCTGGGCGCGCACTGTAAATGAAGCTAAAGCTTAAATCGAAATCGATGGCTTTAATGAGGTCCATAGTGTCTTCGAAATCTTGGTCGGTTTCACCCGGGAAGCCAATAATGAAGTCAGATGACATGCTTAAATTCGGACGAATTTTCTTTAATCGACGAATTTTGGACTTGTATTCAATTGCGGTGTGGCCGCGTTTCATCATCGCTAGCACGCGGTCAGAGCCCGACTGCACAGGCAGGTGCAGGTGATCAACAAGCTCAGGAATATCTTCGTAAGCGTCGATGATGTCGTCAGTAAATTCAACGGGGTGTGATGTGGTGTAACGAATACGATCGATGCCGTCGATCGCAGCAACTAAATACAGTAGCTCTGCAAATGTACAAATTGCCCCATCGTGATGCGGACCACGGAATGCATTTACATTTTGTCCAAGTAAGTTAACTTCACGCACGCCTTGCTCTGCGAGCTGCGAAATTTCGAATAGTACGTCATCAACAGGGCGACTAACTTCTTCGCCGCGCGTGTAAGGTACTACGCAAAAACTACAATATTTGGAGCAGCCTTCCATGATAGACACAAACGCCGTAGGGCCTTCTGCTCTTGGCTCTGGCATGCGATCAAACTTTTCAATTTCAGGGAAACTGACATCCACAACTGGCGTTCTGTCTCCGGTAACCTGGTTAATCATTTCAGGCAAACGGTGCAATGTTTGGGGACCAAAAATAACGTCGACGAATGGT
Organism: Paraneptunicella sp.; assembly: GCA_964228975.1. Taxonomy (GTDB): domain Bacteria; phylum Pseudomonadota; class Gammaproteobacteria; order Enterobacterales; family Alteromonadaceae; genus Paraneptunicella. Next base: position 18,820 of record CAXRCC010000098.1, read on the forward strand.
GCGCGTTTGCGAATTGCATCGCCTTCTTGCGACGCAACGCAGCCACCTACACCAATAACAAGTTCTGGCTTTTTGTCTTTCAAGTTCTTCCAGCGACCAAGCTGGTGGAACACTTTTTCTTGAGCCTTTTCTCGAATTGAACAGATGTTGAACAAGATAACATCGGCATCATCTGCTTCTTCAGCCAATGTGTAACCGTGGGTGGAATCGAGTAAATCTGCCATTTTTTCTGAGTCATACTCATTCATTTGGCATCCCCAGGTTTTAATATAAAGCTTTTTGCTCATCGTCGTTTTGTATCCTCAACATACAATTGTGAATAAATTATAGCCGCCTCTATTTTCGGCAGCCGTGCATTTTAGCCACTTCATTTTGCTGGGTCCAGTCTTTCCGGGTGAAGCTTTGCACTGAAATAGAATCCGGCTTGCTATTCCAATACTTATTGCCCTTTTTATTCCCTTCTCTTTGGCTTTTGACGTATATTTCGCACTATATCGGGGTCATGATCGTATAAATGGCCTAAAACAGGGTTGGAATGAAATAGATGCAACAATTTGATGTGGTCGTGCTAGGTGCAGGAATGGTAGGCGCTGCAACAGCGCTTGGCTTTGCTAGGAAAGGGCTTAACGTAGCCGTTGTTGAGCCCTTTATGCCTGCGGCATTTAACGCTGAACAAGCACCTGATTTGCGTGTTTCAGCCATCAGTATGGCATCGGAAAATCTGCTGCGTTCTCTTGGTGCTTGGCAACATATTCAAGGTATGCGAGCACACCCTTATCGCCGTTTAGCGGTGTGGGAAGAAGAGGGGAACTTGACTGAATTCGATGCGAAAGCCTGTGGTCATGATCATATGGGTTACATGGTCGAAAATCGCATTATTCAGCTGGGTATTCACCATGAATTAAAAGCGCTTGAAAATGTGCAGTGGTTTGCCGCTTACACTAGCCTAAACTCCGATACAGGAGAAATAACCCTTGATGGTGTGGCAGCAAAATGCGCATTGATCGTTGATGCAGAAGGGGCAAATTCGCCAGCTCGCATTGCGGCAGGGATTGCAACGGAAGGCTGGCAGTATAAACAGTCTGTTTTGAGCATTACGGTTAAATGCAAATATCAAGAACACGTTCGCGCAGCACCCCACGAGCAAGGCTCTCCACTGGCTTCAGACGAAAACGATACGAATATCACTTGGCAGCGATTCGTACCGGGAGGACCAAAGGCGTTCTTACCTTTATTTGATAACTATGCTGCGCTGATTTGGTACGACCAAAACGCAACAATAAAGCAGCTTAATGCACTATCCCCCAGCGAGTTGAAGCAGAGCATTGTGAAAGCTTTCCCCGACAGGCTACCTGAGTTCGATATTATTGAAACTGCGTCTTTTCCGTTAACGCGCATGCATGCTAAGCAGTATTTTCGAGGAAAAATGGTGTTAGTGGGGGATGCGGCGCACACCATTAATCCTTTAGCGGGGCAGGGCGTGAATTTAGGCTTTAAGGATGTGGCGGCACTGTTGGATTGTGTGTCCAATGTGTCCGAGCCTCATGCACTAGCAGACATGCTGATGGCATACCAAAAACAACGCAAGCCTCAAAATTTGTTGATGATGTCGGCAATGGATGCGATTTATCACGTTTTCCAGACCGAATCGGGGCCTCTCAAACTTATGCGTAATATCGGCTTGGATTTTGCCAACAGAATGCCTTGGGCAAAAGACAAGGTGATGCGCTATGCAATGGGATTAGATTAAAGCTACTGTTTGTTACCTAATTCGCTTTACGAATATGCTGAGCGAAAGAACGAAGATAAGTCATAACGTCGTTAGACGATAACTCATCTTCGGCAGATGGGGTGATTAAATTAATACCAACCTGACAAGCCGCTTGGGAAATGATGGATGAAATTTGTTGATCCGTCATTCCCTTCAATGATGCGACTTGCATTGCGTCAATAAGGTCATCGAGCAGTTCATTTTCTGCGTCGCCACTGTTTACTTCAACATGAGGCTCAGCTTCTTCATTTTTTTTGAATCGCTTTTTAAGTGCAGAAAACATAATTCCAGAAACCTAAATTTAAATTGGTTAATTATTTATCAATATAAAATGAAACCCCTTTAAATTGCAATATGGCGCGGTAAAAAAATTTAACATTAAGGGATTTAATCCCAGATTCCATCTTCTGACTTCCCTTGGATCTCACACTCACCGGGTTTATATGATGGTGTTTGACCCTTTTTACGCTGCGCAAAATAGTGATTACTGATCGAAACAATGGTTGGCGTCATCCAAACAATAGCAATGATATTGATGACGGTCATCAGGCCTAACGCCATATCCGCAGCAGCCCAAACTTGCGGCAATGCAGCCATTGAGCCCCATAAGATCATCGCCAGATACCCTGCGGTATAAGCAATTCGACCCAGTTTGTTATCTAATTTAAAGATATGCAGATTACTCTCACCATAGGCGTAGTTGGCAACAACAGACGTAAATGCAAACAGGCTAATCGCAGCCGCGATAAAATCAATGCCACCTTCGCCAAGATGATGAGACATCGCATTTTGCGTGAGTCGAATACCCTCCATTTGGTCCGTTTGTGAGCCGCCCGCCAGCAAAATAATGACGGCGGTACAGGTACAAAGCACCATGGTGTCGAAAAAGACGCCTAACATTTGTACGTAACCTTGCGAAACCGGGTGATTAGGGTTGGGCGATGCAGCAGCTGCAGCATGGGGTACACTTCCCGAGCCAGCTTCGTTTGAATACAAACCTCGTTGTATTCCGTTTTTAATCGCTGCACCAATTGCGCCGCCAGCGGCTTCTTCTAAGCCCAGTGCAGAGCTGATAATTTGCCAAAGTAACTGTGGAACCTGATCGAAATTAGCAATCGTCACCCCTAGGGTAACAAGCACGTAACCTACTGCCATAAACGGGACAATCCACTCTGCGAAGCGTGCAATACGATGCAGGCCGCCAACTACAATAAGCGCTGCAAGAGCAATAATAATTAAACCTGAATAATGAGTAGGAATGTCATAGGCATGGGATAGGGCGTCGGTGATAGTATTTGCTTGAACAGCACTAAAAATGAACCCGTACCCTAAGAATAAGCACAAGGAAAAAGCCACGGCGAGCCATGTTTTATTAATACCTTGCTTAATATAATAAGCAGGACCACCACGGAACTCACCGTTTTCGTCCTTTACTTTATATAGCTGACCTAACACACTTTCTGCAAAACCTGTGGCCATACCCAATAAGGCAATAACCCACATCCAGAAAATGGCACCTGCGCCACCGAGTGATATTGCCACTGCAACACCGGCTAGATTACCGGTGCCTACTCGCGCAGAAAGACTCGTACATAATGCTTGAAAAGAGCTGATCCCTTGACCTTTCGCATCAGCAGACATACTGCCGCGCATTACACTGAACATATGGCCAAAGTGTTTGATTTGGACAAAGCCCAGTTTAAATGTGAACCAAAGGCCTGCGAACACAAGCATGGGTATTAAAAGTGGAATACCAACATCGAATAAAACAATGGTTTCGCCCCAAAGTACCCCGTTTATTGCTTGTACAATCTCATTAATCAAAATCAGCCCTGCTTATTGGTTGTTTTTTATTATGGCTGATTATACTGAACGGATCTGATCGTTATGTAAAGGCACGTAAGGAGTAAGGAATAACGAAAAACTCTCTATTTTTATGGAGCTTAGAGAAATAAAGGAGAAGTAAAGTTGGATATTGGGATACAGAAACAAGAATTGAGTAATTTTAGTAACTAAGAATAATCTTGTGCCGAATGTATAAAAAATGAAGTAATTGAGAATAAGAGAGAAGAATGGCTGGGGTAGCTGGATTTGAACCAACGAATGGCGGGATCAAAACCCGCTGCCTTACCGCTTGGCTATACCCCAACAGTGAGACGCTATTAAAACACCAAAAATTATAAATAGATGGCTGGGGTAGCTGGATTTGAACCAACGAATGGCGGGATCAAAACCCGCTGCCTTACC
>CAXRCC010000099.1:0-17387 GCA_964228975.1 Paraneptunicella sp.
CCTTTTTAATGATACGGCGACCACCGAGATCTACACAGTGAGAGACACTCTTTCCCTACACGACGCTCTTCCGATCTGCGGATTTCATCAGACCAGCCTTGTTCGAGCTGCTCTCTTTGAGGTGTATCGCCCACTTCTGCAACGATATCGTTAGTGTTTTCTCCCCCTAACGAACTTTCCGACTGTGGCTTATTACTGCAACCCACTAAAACAACTGCACCAGCTAATGCTACACTAGCCAGCAGAATGTGACTCTTCATGCATGTTTTCCTTTTCTCGTGTGGATTCGGGATGAAATTTTTATTACCCGTAATCTTTATTAACCTTTAGCACAAAATGGGTATTCGTCGAGAAATTCGGAAAAAACACTGTGAAAAGGTGTTTTCGATGCACGTTCAAGAGTCAAGGCGTTTGCTTTATTGAGTGAACAGCCACAAAAAGCACAGTGAATTGTTTTAGGAGGTGTAATGGATAATTCGGTGGCAACATTGGCAAGTGTCATTCAGTTGGCGTTAGGGCCTGTATTTTTGCTGGCGGGCATCGCTGGATTTTTAAATGTCATGTCGAGCCGCTTGGGCCGAATCATCGATAGAGCAAGGCAAGTAGAGGGTATGTTACGAGCACTTCGAGATGAAACCTTGCTTGCAAAAGCAGAGGCTGAACTGCGATTGCTATGGCGTCGAACCGAGATTATCAATAAATCTATCGGTTATTGTGTGGCGTCGGGTTTGTGCGTGTGTATTGTGGTTGTTGGGGTGTTTATCGGAGACTTTTGGCATTTGCCTATTGCCCAAGGCGTGGTGGCATTGTTTGTGTTCGCGCTCTTATTTTTGATTGTGTCTCTTGTGCTGTTTTTAAGAGAAATCAAACTAGCCACCCATGTGTTAAAACCGGGTGGCATTTTGGAAAACGCGAAGTCTTAATGGGCGTTTAACCAAGGCTCAAGTTGTGCTTGCATGAATTCTGCAATGATGGGTTGGGCCTTGGCGTTAGGGTGTAAACCATCGCGCTGCATGAGGTCTTTTTTAAGCGCCACGTCCTGCATAAAAAACGGAATCACCGATAAACCGTGTTCCTCTGCTAATTGATGGTAGCTGTCGGTGAACATCGTGGTGTAACGTTTACCGTAGTTGGTTGGAATGCGCATTTCCTGCAACGCTATTTCGACGTGGTAGCGTTTACCCAGCGCGATCATTTTGACTAAATTCGCACGCATTCTTTTGATGGGATACCCTCTAAGCCCGTCATTTGCACCTAATTCAATGAGCATATGAGTGGGGGTGTGCTGCTCCAATAGGCGCGGTAATCGCGCTAGCCCGCCTGCGGTTGTTTCTCCGCTGATAGCCGCATCAATAATGGTGATGTCTTCATCGGACCATGCATTTTGTAACAAAGAAACCCAGCCTTCCTCTTGCTTTAAATTGTAGGCAGCGCTTAGGCTATCGCCTAAGATGAGCAGTTTGTGCCCTGGCTGTGAAGACTGATCCGAAATGGCAGAAAAGGGTATAAGCAGTATTAGCAAAAAGAGACGCTTTAACACTATGACTGATTCTCCAAAAGTTATGATAAGTGCCCAGAATGTGACCAAAACCGTAGAAACGTCGGAAGGCCCACTTGCCATCCTTCAACCTATTAGCTTCGATGTCAAGCAGGCAGAGTCGGTTGCCATTGTTGGTGCGTCAGGTTCCGGTAAATCCACATTACTCAGTTTATTGGCGGGCTTAGATGAGGTTTCCAGTGGTGAAATCTACCTAAACAATGAAGCATTGCATGCGATGGACGAAGAACAACGGGCTCGCGTAAGAGGCGAGCATGTTGGTTTTATTTTCCAAAGTTTTATGTTGGTGCAAAGCTTAACCGCGATTGAAAATGTGATGCTGCCCGCTGAAATCGCAGGCCTTGATAATCCGCGTCAATTGGCGGAAGAGCTAATGCACAAGGTGGGTTTGGACCACCGCGTAACACATTATCCAAATCAATTATCAGGTGGTGAGCAGCAACGTGTCGCCATTGCTCGAGCCTTTATTACGCAACCTGCTATTTTGTTTGCCGATGAGCCAACGGGGAATTTGGATTCGGTAAACGGCGAAAAAATCCAATCCCTGCTATTCGAGTTAAACAAAACCAGTTCAACCACCTTAGTGTTGGTCACGCATGATAATTTGTTAGCAAGGCGTTGTCAGCGTCAGCTGCGTATGCAAGCCGGCGAGCTAACTGATATCACTAACGACAGTGATGACAGCAACGTTGAGCAGCTTAGGGTGGTGTAGCGCATGTGGATAAATTTAGCTTGGCGCTTGTTCAAGCATGAGGCTCGTCGAGGAGAGCTGACGGTTATTCTATTGGCCATTGTGCTGTCAGTGGCGTCGGTTATGTCGTTATCTCTGTTCAGCGAGCGACTTCAATCAGCCCTAAATGAGCGCTCTGCGCAGTTTCTTGCTGCCGACAGTGTTTTATATTCAACGCAAAAGGTAAACCCAGCTTGGCTTGAAAAAGCCGAGGGGATGGGCATCAATACCGCAAAACAAACGCGCTTACAATCGATGGCGTTTTCCGATGAAAACATGTCATTGGTCACGTTAAGAGCGAGCAATGACCGATATCCGCTAAAAGGCGACATCAGGATTTCCGAGCAGCCTTTTGCGCCGGGTGAAATTACCGATACTTTGCCAAATCCGGGTGAAGTGTGGATTGAATCGCAACTATTTGAAACCCTAGGTATTGAATTGGGCGGTTTTATTGATGTGGGTGACGCGCGATTAAAAGTCACTAAAGTATTGATCGAACTGCCAGATGGCGGGTTCAGTGTTTTTGCCATTAATCCCCGCATTTTAATGCGTTTGGAAGATTTACCGTCTGCGAATATTCAAGGCCCCGGCGCTCGCGTGTGGAATGCCCACTACTTCACCGGCGAGAAAGACGTGATCGAATCGTATTATGAGTGGTTAGAGCCACAATTAGAGAATGATATTCACGAATGGAGTTCGGTGGATGATGCCGAATCGGGCATTGGTAATTCGGTAGCCAGAGCAGAGCAATTTTTCTTACTGGCAAGCTTGTTAGCCATTGTTCTAGCGTCTGTGGCGATTGCCGTGGCAGCGCAGCGATACAGTCAGCGACATTACGACCCGGTCGCAATATTTAAAACCTTAGGGGCAAGCAAAAGCTTGGTGCAAAAAGTGTATTTGCTGCAAGTATTGTTTGTGACTTTACTTGGCATATTTATAGGCTGCGTGATCGGTTTTGTGATCCAACAAGTGGTGGTATGGGCCATTGCGGATCAGGTGCCTGTTGCGGTTCAAGCATGGTTTTGGGGACCGGTGTGGATTGCTATTTTCACGGGCTTGGTGTGTGCCGTGCTTTTCTCCGTCTACCCATTAATGCGCCTGTTTTCTGTACCGCCGCTACGCGTGTTAAGAAAGGATTTGGGCGCACAGCTTAGCTCTAAATCGTTGCAATTTTTGGCGTCCGCAGTGGGTATCTTCTCATTGATGTGGGTGTACAGTGGCAACCTCAAAATGAGCTTCATATTGTTTGGCTCAGGCGTATTGTTGGTGGCGGCCTTGTTGGTTGTTACCTTTGGCTTAATTGCGCTGGGAAGGCGTTTAGGCCAAGGTCGAATGGGCCCCTGGCAATTAGCATGGGCACGCATTAAGCGCCGCGCGATGGATAATAGCGTACAGCTTATTAGTTTTGCTGTGACCATTATGCTGCTGTTAATTGTGTTGGTGATGCGCAACGATATGATTCAACAATGGAAGGATCAACTGCCTGAAGGAACGCCGAATTACTTCATGATCAACATCAGTCACGATCAGGCACCTGAAATTCAAAAAAGCTTCGAAGACAATGGGCTTACTTTAGAGCAGTTTTACCCCGTGGTACGAGGGCGATTTGTTGCCGTTAACGGAGAGCGTGTGCGCACGTCCGTTGCGAAGAACGATGAAGACGAACAAGCACAGCGCGATGGTCTTGGACGAGAAGCAAACTTAACTTGGAGCTTAGAGCTGCAATATCAAAATGAGATTGTAGAGGGGGAATGGTTAACGGCATGGCAAGAAGGGGAACCCGCGCCTGTTTCTGTTGAAAAGGAAGCCGCAAAGCGCATGGATATCAACATGGGTGATGTGCTGACGTTTAATATTGGCAGCGAAGTGGTTGATGTCACAGTCACCAGTATTCGCGAAGTGAACTGGCAAACGTTACAACCAAACTTTTTCTTTGTTTTGCACCCAAAAGCAATGGAAAACTACATTCCAACCTACATCACTAGCTTTAATGTGCCAGCATCCATGAAACCGGAAGTACCGCGCATTATGGCGCCGTTTGGCACAGTGTCGTTAATTGATGTGGACTCGCGTATTGAACGCGTGCGTGAAGTGATCGATCAAGTGTCCTTGGCAGTGGAGTTCATTCTTGTGTTGGTGTTAGTCGCGGGGGCATTGGTGCTAATTGCACAAGTTCAAGCCAGTATGGATGAGCGCCAACAAGAGCTGGCTATTTTGCGAACACTGGGCGCGAAAGGCCATATTATTCGAGCTAGTGTGGTGTTCGAATTTATCATTCTTGGCATGGTGGCAGGCTTTATGGCGGCCTTAGCGAATGAAGTGACCTTGTACTTCTTGCAAACAGAGTTATTCCAGATGAAAGTTTCCTTCCATTATGAATACTGGGTGATTGCACCGCTGGTTGGTGCTGCCGTTGTTGGCGTGCTAGGCGCCTTAAGCTGTTGGCGTTTATTATCGTTGAATACAACGAAGCTGCTGCGGCAAATGGTATAAAGTGCATAGAAAAAACGCCGAATCATCGGCGTTTTTTTATGGGTTCTCTTGTGACTCAGTGCCACTGATGCTGTGGGCAAAAACACACAATATAATCAGCGCTACGCCCAGTAGGATGTAGCTTAAGAACAAGGTGGTTAGGTTGCCGTCAAAGTCTTTTCCAACAACGTAGGAAAAGATCACGCCAATGCCAGCAGATAAACTGCCAATTACCGCCGCGCCAACGCCAGCAACGTGTCCCATATGCTGCATTGCCATGGCGTTAAAGTTAGTAAACATCACATTAACGCAAAAGAACAACGGAACCGTTAACAAAAGAAAGGCCAACAGGCTTGGTTTTCCCGCGTTGAATAAACAAATGACATAAAGCACGATAGACAACACAAAATAGATGGGCAGTGTCATGTATACCATCTTTTGTGTGCCGTACTTCACCACTGCGCGACTATTAAAAAAGGCACCCAAACCAAAGGCAAGCGCCATAATGGCAAAGTACTTTGGAAATTCATCGGTTATGCCAAATGACAATTCAAAAATGGCTTGGGACGCAGCGAGATACGATAAAAAACACCCAAAGATAAGGCCGATGGCTAGCGTGTACAGCATCACTAATTGATGCGTGAATACTTCTTTAAAAGCCGCGGATACACCCGATAAGGTGAATGGTGTGCGCGTGTCTTGAGAGAGTGTTTCGGGTTGCCTGAAACTGAACCAAGCTGTTGTTACAACAGCGGCAATGGCAATGATGATGAAAATCATTTTCCACGATGAGAACAACATGATCATTTGCCCAATGAGCGGTGCAATCATCGGAATGGTAATGAACACCATCATGATAAACGACATCACACGCGACATGTATCGGCCACTGTAGGAGTCGCGAATCAGTGCAGCGGTGACAACCCGACATGAGCCTAAACCAAAACCTTGAATGATGCGTCCTGCGAGCATCCAGCTTAAATCTGGGGCATACATACAAATACCCGAACCGACAAGAAAAACGCTAATTCCCGCGTAAAGCGTGGGCTTGCGACCAAAGGCATCGCACATCGGACCGAAAAAAAGCTGACCTAACCCCATGCCTAACATCACCATGGAAACAATCAATTGGGTATCGTTTAAATTCAGGACATTAAGGTCCGCGCCTATTTGCGGCAAAGCAGGAAGAATCGCGTCGATAGAAAAGGCAGCAAACGAAGAAAGCAAAGCCATTAATACAACAAATTCAAAAAGAGAGAGCTGTGCGTTCTGTTTCGTCATAACCACCTGACTATTAATAAAAAAGTAAGAGCATGTATTATCCGCAATTCAGTTGAATGATGTAAGTTCATCCAAGGAATTATTTGGGCTGTTTATCTGATTTTTGTGACCATTTGTATCCGAACAGAGTTGCCAATCTATAACACTGGGTGTGTGCAACAACTCAAAGACAGGTTTGCCAACAATATGATTGATAATTTTTGCAGAGCGCCATGAAATTAAACTCAGTTGTGGGTCAGCGATGCCATGACTGTGTAATCCCGCATTCACAAAATACACACGATTTGGCGATGGTTTTTTCCAGATGGCATCGTAGTTTTCATTGAGCGTAATCCGTTCTTGTTCATCGGTGATAAATTCGCCAAGCAGCCCTTCAAAACAGGGAGGGATAAGGTGGTTAAATCCAGTACACAAAATAACAACATCTGCGTGAATATTGCTGATGGTTTGGTTTAATCCGTGTTGTAACTGAAGCCGATACCCTTGTGGGTTTATCGACATGTCGACCAATGTTTGGTGTGGTGTAATCGTCCACCATTTAGGCGTATTCAGCACGTATTTGTCTTGATATAGCTGCGAGTAAAGTTGTGCTAAACAGTCGCTTGTGATGCCGTCACTGGTGAGTTTTTGGTGTGAAATCTCTCGTTGCTTAACCGCATTGTTTAAGTGATAAAAAGGCTCAATATAGTTGGGCATGTAGTATTCATCGGTAAAGCAGCCTTCATCTAACGATTCAATATTGGCGCGACGAGACAGCCAATGAATATGTTTTGGTTTGCCAAAGTGCTTGTTGTAAACCGACAAAAAGGCGTCTGCGCCCGATTGACCACCACCGACAATCACTACGCGTTTATTGTGGAGGTTAGGTTGGCTCAAAGCGAGTTCATTGGTGTGAAAACAGTGTTTAGACAAAAATGGCATGGCGCACGCCGGTGTATAGGGCGTAATGCCAGTGCCAACGACAAGGTGCTTGGCTTTGTAGCATTTGCCTTGGTGCCTTACGATGAAATACGGTTTTTTATATTCAATATCTTCGATGTGCGCGCCAAATTGTGTGTTGGGTAATTGATGCGCTACCCATTGCATGTAACGGCAAAACTCGAGTCGAGACAGGGTGGTTTGTCCTGACGCTAAAAAAGGGTAAATGTGGCCTTGTTTAACCACATAATTCAAAAAAGAATAGGGGTTGGTTGGGTCGACACAGGTGACCAAATCTTTCACAAAAGACGTTTGCATTTTAGCGTCGGGGAGTAGCATGCCAGGGTGCCACGAAAAGGTTTCTTTCTTTTCAAAAAACACGCTTTTCAATTTGGTGCTGTGTGTACAAAGTGCCGCAAGGCTTAAGTTCGAAGGGCCTAGCCCAATACCGATAAGGTCCATGTATTGATGCATCGCTCCCTCCTTACAATGCAAATTGAGAGAAAAACGCGCTTCTTTCACATTGCAACAACATGGCGCGTTTATGTGGAAAGTCGAACTCAAATTGCGCTTCCATACCAACAAGTGCAGCCAGCGAAATCACCTTTTTGTTTGCTGCATTAGGCTCGCCCATGACGCGCTCTGTTTCAGGGTGGGCAATGAAGCAATATTGCATGACGGCGGCGGCCCACGTTTTAAAATAGCCAAAGCCTTTAAATCGCGGATTGCCGACTAAAATGTGCAATCCTCTGTCGAAGGCGGCGCAGTCGTATTGCGGACCGAGTCGATCTTCGGGTGTCCAGTACAGTTCAATATAACCAAAGGGAACACCGTCAAATTCAAGCATCACCGGGATTTGGTGGGGATCATCGGTTTGTTTTAGCAAGTATTCTCGGTGCATTTCACGGCTGCCGGATAACTCCCAAATGGCGGCATTGTGTGGGTGATTATGCCATTGATGAAAGCAGGAAAGGTCTCGTTCTACATCGGCCACTCGCAGCGTTAAGGTGCGCTTTAACCCATAAAAGTAACGCTGATAAAACGTGCCTATAGGCTTTTGCGGTCGCGCGGGGTGGGTAATACCATTTTCTGCTGTCTGTGCTTCCAGTTTTTGCTTGGCGGGTTCGCTGGCAGTATGCCATGTTGGACAACGCATCAGCACGTGCTGTTTGCTCATCTCACCGATAGGGCAGTAAGCTTTTGTCAATGAATGGGGGGCTTGCAGGAGTTTGATATGGTCTGCTTGTAGCCCAAAGAGCGCATGTTCAATGGCAATCCACCATAGCGTGTGATCAGTAGTGGCTTCAAAGGCTTCTAAGTAAACGTGCTTAGGCGCATAAAGATGAGCACAAAAATTGGCGACGCACTCGCCTTGGTAGTGCAAACTGAACTGACATTCTTTGTTTTCGGGGTGTAATGGGCAGCTTTTAATTAATACGATGCGCCCATCTGGCAGGGCCTTACGAACAACGTGTTTTGGCGCAATGGCGTATAGAGGGTTGTCGATTTGGCAATAGATGGGAGAAGGATCGGCTAAGGTGTTTTCGTTAAGGTCGCTGATGGCACAAAAGAAATTGCGCTTCCATTTTAATTGAGGCGACGTGAGCAAATAGTTTAAAAAGCTTTTATCTATTGGGTTTTGGCTTTGTTGAACGTACAACTGTTCTTGCGTCATTAGCCATAGGGCGTTTTCACTGATGTCGCACTCTGCTGCGATGTTGGCAATGGTGGTGGCCAGTGTATTGCCAACGAGGTAATAGGCCAAATAGGGATTGACCTCATCTGTGGGCATGAATAAGCAGGGCGTGTCGTTAGTAAAAACATCGTCAAAGCGTTTGAGCGCCAGATCGGTTAAGCCAATGCCTTGGCAATCTTTTAATGCTGCCGCAACAGGCAAGCCATTTTCAATGGATAGCAAGAGGTTTTGTTGATGAGCAAGCAGGATTAAACCGTAGTCATTTCTGGCAATACACAAGGGTAAAAATACGTTATTAAGAAAGTGACTAAACCAGATTTTCGCCGCTTGATTTAGCGCGATCGCTTCTTTTTGTGCATGTTCGCGTATCCATATGGCAATTTGAGTCGTGTATTGCTCATCCTCGTATTGCAGTTGGTTTGCGGTGGCAAGTAAGTGTGAGGGGAAATGCGGTTCGCGAGCGAATGGGTTATCACGAAAGCAAGTAATGCTAATGGGCAACACTAAGCCATTGTTGGCGCGAATACCACACCACATTGGCTCTTCGATAATGTGCATTTGTGATAGGCGCTGCTTAAGCTCAATACCCGCAGGCGATTTAAGCAGGTGACTTAATTGAATACCACGCTGGGCTTCATTTTCGCTGAGCAAACGCAACGAGTTAGTGAGCTTTACCGGAAGCGACATTTTCAAAATCCACGCCGATTGAGGATGAAAAATGGCACGCGTGGATGACGTTGCACACCAGCCATTGTGGTGTAAATCTAAGGCAAGCACATCGCCTTCAAGCGCGGCGGCGTCTTTGCTGTTATCCCAATAGTTTGCTTGCAGTGGGTGCATAGGAATCGGTACCCAATCATCTTCAATTTCAGCCAAATGTTGCATTGAAAACTGTGATGCAAAGAGTGCCTGTAGTGCCGGAATCAGTGAGCCTCTAACATCATCGCCAGCGAGCTTGTCTTTTTTAACCTTGTACCAAGATAGGCTGAATGTTTGATGATGATCAGGCAAAAAGGCGTGTTGGTCTTTTTCATCTAACGGTTCGCAGCTTTTAGGGCAAGGGTGCATGCTGTGTCCGCCAAGTAACCCCTGTTCTGAGTGGAGTAATGCGTTTATTGAAAAGGGCGGTTTGGCCTGTTGTGAAGCGAGATTAATGTATTGATCAGATTGTTTTACTCGCGCTAAAAAACGTTGTTTCTTACCCGGCTCAATATCAAAAAAATATCGGTCTAGAATGCGCTCTACGAGTTCAAAAAAGGCGATGGGCTGGGGAGGCAAACCTGGTTCTTGAAGGGTAAATGTGCCATTGAATCTATGTCGTCCAAAAGGAGAGTAATGCGCTAGCTCAAGGTGAATTTCACTGCTTGCTGTGAGCGAAATAATTATCTTGTCGGCGTGTTCAACCACCGCGTCGATACGCTCTTTTGATTCCGTCAGCAAACTGTTCAAAAAAGCATGATAGGTGAGGTAGTGAGACTCGGTAATGCGACTTTTCATAACTTCTCCTTGAAATTGAACTGATTCTGCCCGTAGGCGTGCGTTGTTTACCTCGCTACCACTCATCATTGAACTAAGATGTCAAAGCACAATGAAAACAAGCTAACTGATTTTTTCTAGATTCTTTCTGTACCCTATTAACAGTAATAAAAGGAAGTAACTGCTGCCGAGAATGGAGACCACCATGCCTGCGGCTATTTCGTTAGGCGAAAGCAAGGTCCTGCCAATGCCGTCTGCCCATATCAATAATGTGGCGCCAATCAGGCCCGAAACCGGGAGTAAAAACTGGTGTTTATATAGTCCTACAAGCCGCGCACAGTGAGGTGCAAGCAAGCCAACAAAACTAATTGCGCCAACGCTCGACACGCTCATGGCTGTTAAGATGGCGGCGATGCTTAAAAGAAAGACGTTACGTCGTGTCATGGGGATGCCAAGGGAGCTTGGGATAAAATCGCCAAGGGGCATAATATCCAGCTCGCGTAAGTAAGGCAGCAGTGCGATTAGCGAAAGGGAGAGCGTGATGGCAAGTGGCAAGGTTTGTTCCATGGAAGCGGCGTAAGTTGTGCCAATTAACCACAATAAGGTGATAGAAGACGTACTACTGCCAAACGTGAGCAAAATATGGGTTAAGGTGCCCGTAAACGCAGTAATGGTGATGCCAATTAACGCGATTTGTGCCACGCTTAATCGTTGCTTAAATCCCCATACTAATAACATGAGTACAAAGGCTGCGCCCATGATGCTGGCCATAAATAAGTACGCCTGTGGTGCGGCGGGAAACAAAACAAGCAGCACCGCAATCGCAAGAATCGACATGGCGCTTACGCCGGAAATATCGGGGCTGGCCATTGGATTACGGAACAAGGTTTGTAGCAGTGCGCCAGCAATGGCGAGGCTGAATCCCGCCAAACCTGCCAACATAATGCGCTGTGCCTCCCAGCCTTTTGCCGCATCGAATAGTGTGTCGCTTGGGTACCAATACCACACGGAGCCCGCCAATAAGAAAACGAAAAATAGCAAGGTAGGGTTTTGTTTGAACTTTACGATAGGGGCGAGCGATAAGCTTTGTTTTTCCGTTTCGGCCAGTGCTTTGCCTTTTCGTCTGATGAGCAAAAAGATGAAAAAAGGTGCGCCTAGTAACGCCGTGAATGCGCCAGTGGGCAAGCGGTAACCTAAAAATAAAAAACTGCGCGAAGCCCACTCTGCACACAGTACCAGCAGTGCACCAATAATCACGGTTTGACACCAAAGTGGCAGCAGGCTGCCCGAGCGTGATGTTAAGCCGGGTTGTTTTTGTTTGTCTAAAAGAAGCAAGTAACGGGCAATGTGGGGAGCCATTAAACCGACGAAACCTACCATGCCCACCAACGCCGTTGCGAAGGAAGCTTGGGCAATAGCAATCCCGAGTATGAGCCAGCGCCATCTGGCAACGCGCAAGCCAAGGCTTTGTGCATGAGTATCGCCCAGTAAAAATAGTGCAAGTTTGGGTAAAACCAGTAAGCTCGACAATAAACACAGTGTGAGCAAAGGAAACAGCGCTTCAACCAGTGAAGCCGAAGTTTGCAAGACTTGTCCGCTTCCCCATAAAAACAAACCGTCCATTTCGTTTTCAAAATACACCATAAATACAGAGCCTAACGCGCCAAACCCTAATCCAAGTGCCATGCCAATCAGCACTAATGGGAGACGTCCACCACCAACTAATCGGCTGGTTGCCAGCACTAAAATCGCCAGTGAAAATGCGCCAATAAACGCGCCAGACCACAACATAAAATTGCTTGGAAAGGGAAAGGCGAGTTTGGTGACGATCACACCAAAAAGCGCACCTGCTGTTATGCCGATGGTGGAAGGCGATGCGAAATCGTTATCCAACGAGGCTTGTATCAATAAGCCTGAACTTGCAAATAAAGCGCCAGTAAACATGGCCATAATGGCCGTAGGAAGCCATATTGCGCCGAGCATGACCGCCATGAGTTGATCGCTGCCCGTTTGCGGATGAAATTGCAAGTAGCACACTAGCGCAAGAATAAGTGAAAGCAAGGAGATAACAAAGCTACGGCCCATTTACTCTCCCTCGTTATTCACTTGTAAAGGCGGGTTTTGAAGACGCCAAACTAATAAAGAGTCGGTAAAAGCATGTGCCATTTTTAGCACGGAATCGGGGCCGCCAAAGCTCCAAAGAGGCGGGGTGTTCGATGCTCTATTTTCCTGAATAAATGGCAGTGCCGCCCACACAGGTGACTCAGTGAATCGGCTGTTGTCCGATTGATCGCTTGCCAACATAAGATGCAGTTGGCTGAGTTCCCCCATTTGTTCGAGTTGAAGGTGCGTAAAGTCCTTTCCGGGCAAAACTTTGTGCCAGTGATACTGAAGGCCCAGCCTGTCGGCAACGGCACCCGCTAAGCTGTTCCCACCAAATACGCGAAGGCCGTAACCCATCCCCACAAATTTGCCATACACCAATTTCATATCCTTCAGTTGAGCCCTTTTTAATTGTGAATTCAGCTGGCTCAGTGTGTGTTCCATATCAAGCAGTTTGGATTGGGCTTGTTTGCCTTTACCCACGGATAAGGCAATGGTGTTGAACAAGTGTGGCAAGGCATCGAGGTATTGAAAATGAGGCTGATCTGGCTTTGGAAATTGTTGGTACAGCAATGTAGGAGCAATTTGGCTTAGGGCTGAGTGGATCCGTTGGTGTCTGAAGTCGTAACCAATAATGAGATCGGGTTGGAGGCGAGCAATGGTTTTTAAATCGGGCTCTTGCCTTCGTCCTACATCAGTAATATTTTCCGGTAATGCGGGGTGGTTGGTTTGCCACTTCCTGTAACCCGCCGTTTGTGTCACTCCCACGGGGGCAACGCCCAAGGTAAGCAGCATTTCAGCTGCGGACCAATTCAAAGCAACGATGCGTTTGGCGGGGGCAGTGAGTGTCACGCACGTCGATAAACATATATCAAGGGTAGGTATTTGCTTTGCAACAGGCGGCTCGCTTGCTCCTTTTTTGCTGGCAAGTAAAAGTAAGAAAAGCAGTGTATGTTGAATGAATAATCGACTCATGCTTCTCCTTCGGCTTAGGCATACTCAGGAATGAGCATTGGAGTGCCATCAAAGGGCAACTCTTTGATTTTTGTTCGATAAACGTCGGAAATCAGATCCGGCGTGATCACTTGTTCGATATCGCCACTGGCCACAATTTCCCCTTCATTCAGCAATATACCTTGGTGGCTGTATCGTCTTGCTTGGTTTAAATCGTGTAATACCCAAATGATGGTTTTCCCATGCGCCTTATTGAGGCGTTTTACAATATTAAGTAGGCTTTGCTGGTGGGCGATGTCTAGCCATGATGTGGGCTCGTCGAGCAGAATAACAGGGGTATTTTGAGCCAGTGTCATGGCTAACCAGCAGCGCTGAAGTTCACCACCAGAAAGCGATGTTAGTGCTTTGTTTTGATATGTTTTCACGCCTGTTTCGTGCATTGCCCAATCAATGATTTCTTTGTCTTCTGCTTGCAGTGCGCGATACCAAGGGCGGTGAGGGTGGCGTCCAAAGGCGACCAAATCAGCAACGTTTAAACTGTTCGGCACAGGGTTACGTTGAGGTAAGAAAGCCAAGGTTTTGGCAAGTTCGGCTTGTGAGTAATCTTGGTAACGGCGTTGTTGAAGAAAGCATTCGCCTTGGCTGGGTTTTCGGATGCCAGATAACAGGGATAAAAGCGAGCTTTTGCCGGAGCCATTTGGCCCCACTAATGCGCTAATTGTGGCAGCTTCAAATTGCCCGCTTAGGCTTTTTAATATTTGCGTTTGCCCCATGTTTAGCGTTATTTGGTTAAATGAAATCACCTGCTATTCCTTTAAACGTTGCGTTAGAAGCTGAATTCATAACTGAGGCTAAAACGGCGGCCTTGGCCGGGGTAGTAAAACAGGGATGGCGCAGAAAGTGTGCCGTAAATGAGCTGTGCTCGTTGCGACCACGTGGTTTGATATTGCTTGTTAAAAAGATTCTGTATACCAAAGCTCAATTTCCCTGTTTCCAATTGATAAAACCCGCTTAAACTCGCTAAATTAAACCCTTCAAGACGATTTTCATCGCTGTCTTCGTAGTCTCTAGTGACCTGCCATTGCAATGCGACTTGCAGGTTGTCTGCTCGATACCCAAGGTGAAGCGATCCCGTGTCTGCGCTGGCTTCTTGAGCGGTTAACGCTTCCCAACGTCCTGTGGTTTTCACATCGCTGTTGATGAGGTGAGCGTAAAAGCTCATATAAATATAGTCGGAAAAATCGAAAGTGAGTTGGCCCTCAACGCCAAAAGTACGCTTTTCATCATTATTCAACACAATTGACAGGGTGGCAGGGTCAAAAGCGGTGGATTTGTCGGACAGGGCATAATAGGCACTGATTTGGGCTTGATAGCGATTCGCTTGCTGACGCCAACCAAGCTCGTAAGAATCGGTTTTTATGCCAGATAATTGATTACTGGCAATATCGACATTGTTCAGTAAAAGTGGGCCTTCACCGTACAATCCATTGTATTCGCCTAATCCGTAAAAGCGTACGGGGTCTGGTAAATCAAAACCTTGGCTTGCGTTCACCCATAGCTGCTGATCGTCATTGATACGGTAAATCACCCCCGCGTTAAAAAGCGTTTCCGTGAAATGACTTTTCCCGCCAGGAATGGTATCCGGCGTTGTGGGGTAAAAGCCAAGTTGATGCAAATGCTGTTGTAGCACACCCGTAAAAGGAGCAATGTCGTGCTGGGTGTATTGGTGTCGAAGCCCTGCGCTGAATTGCCAATGTGTTGATGCGCGCCAAGTGGTTTGTGCAAAGGCCGCCCAATGCATAGAGTCCACATCCGGATAGCGCTGGAGCTGTTGGGTCGGTGCAAAGTCTAAACCGCCAGAGGCAAGTGCTGTACCGATGTCAAAAATGCTTTGAGAGGCGTCAAATGATTCAACATCGGCGTCTAGTCCATAAGTGAATTCCATGCCTTGGCACTGGCAGGAAAAGGCGAACTTGATGCCAGTGATGTCGGTATTTTGCTGAGACGCACCGTATACCGGAAAGCTGTCTCCCGGAAAGGGCGAGCCCTGTACGCGAAAGATAAACGGAAAAGGGAAAAAGCGAAAAGATTCTGTTCGATGAAAGACTTGAGCAAGAAAGGTTTGGCCAAAGAGCGAGGCGTGTTGGTATTGCACCTGATATAAATCTCGCTGGGTTTCAGGTTGATCCGCCAGCTGTAAATCAGCGCGAATTTCAATTTGCTCAGGAAAACCAAATAACCCCGCTAACTGCGGGCCTAAGTACGCTCCGTATTGGGTATCTTGCTCACTTAAATAATACTGCAATAACGCGCTGATGCTCTGGTGTTTATCGTAGTGATAACCAAGGTTAATTTGGGCATCAAGGGTATCGTTGAACTGGGTATCCGTTTGGGTAATATCGGGAAAAATGCGTTCGCCGTCCGCATCGAACTTTGCTTTGGTTTCGCTGTAGGCAAGGGCGAATCTTGCATTGAGATTTTCTGTTTGCAGGCGTTTCGCCAAGGCGAGTTGTCGGTCACGATCGTCGCTATCTTCAAACCCGGACGTAAATGCGACTTTTCCTTCCAATCCCGTCATGGCTTCATGCCAGAGGTGACTTGATGTCGTATTGGCGTTGCCATAGGCATCACCGCTGGTGCTGCTATTCACCGCGCTGCCTTTTTTCGTCACAATGTTAATGATTCCTCCGGCAGCGCCTGCGCCGTATAACGCTGTGGCACCAGATAGCACCTCTATGCGGTCGATATTGAACGGGTCTATGCTGTCCAGTTGACGACTGATTTGCCGTGATGCGTTAAGCGAGACACCATCAATCATAACCAAGGCGCGTCGCCCTCGTAGGTTTTGAGCAAAATTGGTGCGCGATTGACCACCAAAATCCAAACTTGGCACTAATTGCCCAAGCGCAGTTTTTAAATCCGCGCCCGTTCGCACTGCGCTGTTAAGCGCTTCGTTATCAATGACCCACACGGTGGAAGGAATATCCGCGATAGCCTGTTGATATCGGCTGGCAGTGATGGAAATGGTTTCGATGGGGTAGGCTTGCTCGGTTTTTTGGTTTGTGGCAATGGCATAGTTTGGCACCAGCCACGAAGCGCTAAGGGTGAGTGAGATGAACAAAGGATTAAGCGTTTTCATTTTGTCTCTTCGATGTGCTTGATGTGATTAAGTCGATACGAGCAGACTTATCCTTTGTTGTTGGTCTTTTAGATAAGCGGTAAGTGCAAATGGTAACGAGTAAGGCAATAAGCCAAAGCAGTGTTTGTGGTGCAGCAGCAAAAAACAAAATACTCGCAGAAAGGCCTGTTCCGAGTATATGCCCCAAAGAATGGGCTTGTGCTAATCCACCGCTGATTTGGCTGTGGCTTAAGTGTTGATGTTGCATTTGCAACATTCTATGGGTGTACCACGAAGGCAACCCTGTCACGCCTATGGCAATAAAACTCAATGCCAAGGCAAAGAAAATCCATTGCGAGAAGGTGAAAAATAGCAGGCTTGCACCAAGGTGCAAAATACCAAGGAGTAAGAAGGGATAGCGGTGTTTGAGCCAGCGTGAAGAGGATAGAGCGGGGATGATCCAGCGCTGTGAAATAATAACAAACACACTGATATACAGCATCAGTTGTGCGTAAACCACCGACGACTGCTCCGGTGAGTAACCTAATTCAATAATAAAGGGCAAAATGACCAGTTGCGTGCAGGCAACCAGTGCCGTAGTGCTCATTGCCAGCGTCAGCCCCGCGACAGATAAACTCGTGATGCCGTGAAACGGGTTAACACTGACGCGGCTTGTGTCAGTTTGTTCTTCGTTGACTTCTTTACATTGAGAATGAGAGCTGGATGCACTCGGCACAAACAAACTGGCAAACGTAATAAGGCAGGGTACGAGCAGTAACACGAAAAAAGGGAGCGGGAGAAAAATAAGAACCGGGCTAAACAGTCGACCGATGGTGATGTAACTGCTTTGCTTCGACAGTGCAGCTATGCTGTTGCCTTCTTTTTGGACAACGTTAGATTGCGATATGGGCAGAAAAGCACTTGTGAAACATCCTGTTGCAAATCTACTTAGCCCGATCACTATCAACGAAATACTGAGTGGAAAGTGAAAAGCAATGGCAAATGCGAAAGTGCTGAATGTCACGCCAATAGCGGCGAAGCGCTGAGATTTTTTAAGGCCAATAACGCAAACTTTGTTGCC
>CAXRCC010000100.1:0-8339 GCA_964228975.1 Paraneptunicella sp.
CACCTGTTGCAGAAGCACCTGCTCATCACACTCCTGAATTTTATGTTGATGATAGCGGTATGAAATTGGGTGTTGAACTACTCACAAATTTAACGATGGATTATATGGATAAGAATAAAAAATAGTCCTTATCATTAAATAAAGTATAAGTAGGGAATCTATTATACCCAAGGATAGGGTTTCTCTTTATCTCTCTCATTTTTTTATAAAAAAACTTCCTCTCGTAATTGATCATGTTAAAACCCTTACTATAATCAGGGTTAAGGGATAAGACACATCAAGGTCTTAATTTTTACCCTTATAGATTAGGGCTAAATATCAGTAGACTGGGACAAGAATCATGGTTGGATTAGCAGAGTTATTTCCTCAAGAAAAAACCTTTTCGTTTAAGACTTTACGTAAGAAGATGTTGTCGTTTACGTTTAACTACACTCGTGAAACGGGGCAGTGGCGTTCACCTCAAGACAACCTGCTCACAAAAAGCACTTACCATGTAGGCTCAGCGTGTTTTGAAGACACCGTTAATACGCCGCCGTTTCAAGAAAGTGCCTCCGAACAATCAGTACGAATTACACGAGTAGCAACAACGGAGCACAACGATCCTAAAGCATCTTGGATTGAGTTGAAAAACACCACAGATAGCCCCGTTAATATAAGCGGATGGCGCTTAGTGGATAGCCATGAGCGTACCCGGGTCATTTCACAGTTAGTCCTCGATCCCAACCAGAGTATAAAAATTCACAATATCTGCCCTCTGGAATTAACCAGAGGCATTCGTTTATACACAAAAAATAGTAAAGTAATGGATGATGTTATTTTCAAATGTAAGGAAAATAACGATCAACTTGCTTTAATTCACATGAACTTATAGCTCACCGATGTTTTATAGACAACACTTCTTAACTTTCCATCTATAACCTAAGGGAGTATTAACACTCCCTTTTTTATGCCCTTTACCTCACCGTCTGTACTAAAGTGTTAATGTTTTGTTAACGAAAAATAATTACCGTTATTTCTCGGGAATGAAAGCCGTCGCTAGAAACGGTACTCCCCAAAACTAAACAAGAGGGGCTATGAAATGAAATCAAAATTATCACTTAAATTAGCAACTATCGCTGTTTCTAGCGGTTTGCTGATGATGAGCTCTGCGGCATTAGCAGCTCAATGGCAACAAGGTCTATCCATTGGAGGATTTAACAGAGTTAACTTATATGTGCCTGACACGGTATCGGAAATAGGAAACGGCAAAGCATTAATGATTGTATTACATGGCTGCACACAATCTATCGATGCCTACTTAAACGCGAACTTGGAAGCCGCAGCAGATAAACACGGTATGGTTATAGCCGTGCCAGACGCCGTAAATAAAGCGGGATTTAGCTGTTGGTCATATTGGCAAGGCACAAAGTCGAGAAATGCAGGCGATTACAAAAATCTCATTTCACTCGCCAATTCATTAAAAGATAACCCAAGCTATAACATCGACTCGGATCAAGTATACATTGCAGGACTTTCATCGGGCGCCGCCTTTGCGAACACTACCGCCTGTTTAGCGCCTGACGTTTTTGCAGGTATGGGTATTAGCGCGGGACCAAGCATCGGTACTAGTTCAAATGGCGCACTTGGTCCTTGCGAATCCGCAGATGTGAGATCGCGCTGTTTATCTTATGCTGGCAGCTTTTCAAATCACTTCGACACTCAAATCGCTTCCATAGCACAAGGTGACCGCGACACCACAGTTAACCAATGTTACAACGACCAAAATTCGGCAGGAATGGCTGCGGTTTATGGTGTTTCAACCCTTCCTGGAACCAACACAATTACAGAAGGATCAAGAAGCGCCGTTGAAACACTTTGGCAAGATGGCAGAGTGTCTAAGCTGGTGCTAACCAATGCCGATCACGCTTGGTCAGGCGGAGCTGGAGCAAGTGGATCATTTATTTCTTCGGCCAGTATTAACTATGCGGATTACCTTGGCGAATTCTTTAAAACCAATAACAACCGTGTCGACAGAAACCAAGGACCCACCTTATCGAATCTTAATTTATCGACCAATGAAGGGGTTATTACGTTAACCGGTAATGCTCAAGATGCAGAAGGTTCGGTCGCCGTTGTTAATGCACTTTTTGATGATCGTAACGGTAATACATCCGGAAAGAGTGCATCGGTAGATAGCAGTGGTAATTTCACGATTTTCAGTGACTCACTTCCTGATGGATTATATTACGTCTCCATTGGTGCAACAGACAACGAAGGCAAAGATAGCGACGTCATTGTTGAATCCACGTATGTTGGGCCGCCACCAGCGGACACGGCACCAACACTTTCTGACGTTACCGCTTCTGTAAATCAGCAGTGTGCGACAGTGACAGGCTCCGTTGCCGACATCAACCAAAATCTACAATCTGTAACAGTAGAATTCGCGAATGGAACCGTAACTGCAAATGTTAACCAATCCACATTCAGCGCTGAACAATGTAATTTGCCAGGGGGCAGCAATACGGCAACGGTGACTGCGAGCGACACAACATCGCTCTCCAGCCAATCGAGCATTACTTTTAATATCGATGCAGGCCAAGTCGCCACGTTAGATCAGCATATTTCAGCAGGAAGGTTGTCGTTTGTTGAGTACTCAACTTGCTATTTAGAATACGGCGCCGATACCTTTAAACTCAACGAAGTGTCTGATGGACAAGGTCAATGCCTGTGGCAGGACAACGATGCTTCTTGTAAAGGCCCTTCTGTTGCATGTTCTGGCAGCGGCACAGGTAATGGGGGAGGTAATGATGGCGGTTCTGGCGATGGTGGAAACGGTGGCACAAATCCAGAATGCAGTGATGTAACGGCCATTAATTATTATCACAAACTCGGTGGCCGCGCGCATAGTGAAGGAAATCCATTAGCGCCCGACTATTTTGCCAATGGCTCTAATGAAGCAATGCCAGGCTCAACCTATGGCACAAACACGCTTCATTCTACAGATAACACAACTTGGCATGTAGGAAGTTGCCCGTAACGGTTAATGCTTGAAACCTAGTACTAGAAAAACACTGGCCTCTTAACCCACTTAAGAGGCCTTTTTCTTTTTATAGCAAATAGGTATTCCACTTTGGGGGAAATGCCAGCTTAAATGGCACTGAGTGAGGTTGATACTTTTGCTTAATTCTAACGTTACCAACCACTTTATCCGGATATTTGGCTCGACAATATTTATCAAACTCGCAAAAGAGATTTTGGCAATCAATAAGCTGCAACGATCTATTTTTAAGCCCTTTGAACGCCAAGCCATAACGTTCAAAGTAATGTTGTTGATGCTCTGCCATATAGGCAATCACATCAGACGCTGAATACGTTCCTATATCATCAAAACATTTTTTTATACCTCTTAGCGCGCCCGGTCCAGCCATAATAAAATCAGATTCTTCAAACTGGGCAAACGGGGTGTAAGCCAAGTCGATGGCGTACTGCATCGCCAAAAATGGCCCAATTGATGGATAATACAGTAGCGATTGGTACACTTGCTCTAGGTGATCGCACTCCCATATGCGCTTATCAAGCTCATCACGAAGCATGCTTTCAAGCAATAAAAGGTGGTTTTGATGCTTAAGATCACAGCCAAATGCATTTTTCCCGGAAGGCATGATATAAGCAGCGGAATAGAGCGTTTTATCTTGACGTTTTCGCTCCTCAAGTAAGCGAGCAATTAAAGGGATAGAAAATGTTTTACGACTGATCTCTCCCAGTTCGGATTCCAACCATTCCCATGTTTCTATCTTATTGAATAATTTAAATAAGATAACTCTTAAAAAGGTATCATCGGGCGAAATAGTCGCGCCAGTATAAATGACATGGTTGATTAAATACTGGCTCACTCTGTCCGTTGATCGGTAACAATTCGTGAACTTGTAAGTCTGTATTATAGGGTCCAGTAATCCATTGTTATCACTCACATCTTTACCGTACTTGCTGCGCAGCACTTCTTGACGCTTAAAAGCAAATTGCCAGTAATCTTCAAAAATAGAAGAGGGCTTTAGTTTCATAAGGGATAACTCAAGCAGTCAAAAGGGATTTTTGACATAATAAAGTGTTCTAACGATAGAGATTTAGTCTATAGTCATTGTGTAAAATAAAAAGCGTAAAAATAGAAAGAAATGCTATGGAAAGCGAACAAATCAAGCGAATAATATTAGGAAGCTCTTTTGCTAGGAGATTGAATGATAAAAACAAAATTAAGTACACTTTTACTCTGTACCTCCCTTATCGCTGGCTGTGCAACAACAGACACAGGGACCAGCAAGAATTTTGGTTCAGCAAAGGAAAACTTCAATAAAACCAAAGCACTATTTGAAAGAATTAATGGTGACAGCGAAGATACAGCTGAAATTGCGAAGCTCAATTTATTCTTAACTCGTATGCCTAAAGGTGGCGATATTCACCACCATTATTCGGGCACTATTTATGCAGAAACCTACTTAGATTGGGTGAAAGAGAAGGGGTGGTATATCGACTCCTGCTCGCTCACGATTACCAAAAGTAGCGATGCTTCCGCTGAAAACTGCAAAGCGTTAACGGTAGATGCATTACTACGAGAAGATAAACTGTATCGCCAATTGCTTACGCTTTGGTCGGACAAAGATTACGATAATCATTTCCACGAACAAGTCCCACCGGATTCTAACTTCTTCAATACTTTCTTTTACTTTGGTCCTATCGCCAACGAAAACGAAGATATTGGCATTAAAATTATCAAAGAGCGCGCACTTGCTGAAAACGTGAGCTACATCGAGACGCAATACAGTCGTACAGGTGTAAAAAGCAAACATATTTTGAGTGATGATACACGTAATGACTACATCGCTCAGTTGTTAAAGGCTAAAACGCAAACCGAAGCCGATACGGTATTTAATAGCATTGTTGCTGCCTACGCCCAAGACGATAAGTTTAGTGATGGCGTTATGAAGTTTGTTGAGGAAGTTGATCAAATTCATCAAGGTATAGATGATGATAATTTCACCATGCGATATCAAACTTATACCGCGCGAGTACAAGATCCGTTGCAAGTATTCACAGAGTTATACTCAGGATTTTCTGCAGCAGATAAATCGCCATTAATTGTTGGTGTGAACATTGTAGCCCCCGAAAATAATCATGTTGCCTTGAGAGACTACACACTGCATATGCAGATGTTTAACTATCTTTCAAAAAAATATCCACATGTTAAAAAGTCGATGCACGCGGGTGAGCTAACACTCGGCATGGTTAGACCAAAGGACCTATTGTTTCATATGAAACAAGCACGAGATATTGCTGGCGCGGATAGAATTGGTCACGGCATTGATATCCCTTACGAGACGCATTCACTCGAAACATTAGCTGATTTAAAAGCTAATGCTGCTGTTGAAATCAATCTAACCAGTAATGAGTTCATCTTAGGCGTATCACACGAAGCACACCCTTATTTGATTTATGAAAAATACGGCGTTCCCATGGTGATTTCGACTGATGACTCAGGTGTGTCACGCAATAACTTAACCAATGAATTTGTATTATTGGCTTCACGTTATGCGCCATCCTATGAACAAGTGAAAGAATATGTTTATAACAGTATTCGCTTTTCTTTTATGAGCAATACCGATAAGGAAAAAAATATTTTGTTGCTGGATAAAAAATTCAGTCAATTTGAACAGGAAATGGCACAGCTTAGTAAACAACTTTAATCACACTATTCAACAGGCTAAAACTAAGCCGCTTGGTTTTCATTCGCTAAGCGGCTTTTTTATTTCAAATAACTTTTCACAAAACGTCTGATATTCCGTCTACACCTCTATGCATATGGTTAACTCATTACTACGTATTTATTCGTAATTTTGCCTGTGTAACATACATACAGTTTGAATTATGGTCTAATAAATACGCAGCATTAATAAGTGGACTTTTTGCTGTTTTACACAACTAACCTTTATGGAGAATAGGGATCATGTTAGACCACAAGAAGTTAGATGAAGTTATCGAAGTCACATCGAAAGTTAAGCAAAACGCAAACAGTGAAAGCATTAGCCAGATTAAACAGTACCTACAATCTAGTCTTCCTTTTCACCTTTTCGACAACCACGAGTATACGCAAAACGTTATTCTTGAATCTTTTAAGCTACTTAGAAGTCAAAATAACGATTTAACTTTGCCGATGATTGAGAAGGATCTCGAGAAAAAAGACGCGCTTCCCAAATTTATGCAAGGCCTGCTTTGGGATAATTGGGAAAGTAGCGAAAAGGAAGGAACAACTGTATTTCTTCAAAACTACGCCGATCGAGGCCCAAACAACCTTAAGAAAAAGGCGTACGCTTCGGGTTTAACACCTGACCTTTATGCAGAATTTTATGAAAAGAAAGTGCACCACTTTTTTGAGTGCATGTTCGCCGCAAGTAATACCGATCGCCCATTAATGGATATTTATCGAGAAGGTTATTTGGATCTTTATTGGGATTTACATCTTCAAGTCAGCCCAAATGACATCCCCGATTTTGCGAAGCAGATTGGCCTAGAGTTTATCAACTGCTGGGCGATTTTCGTTCCACTTAACCTTAATGATCCCGACCAATCTCTTAGCTTCAAGAAAAGCTACGAATACGTTCGTAAGTACCGCCCTAAATTGATTAATTGGATTTCTGAACATGTTGAGAAAATCCGAAGCAACCCTGAGCAGTACAAAGATACTTTTGTTCACTACTGGCTAGCTAATGATGGCGGCGAAGGCGACGGCAGCTTCACAAATGAAGACATCACATTCGAATGCTTCCATAACTATCTTGCATTGAGTCAATGGGGTCACACCATCTATAAAATGATGGAATTACTTCGCGAAGACAATACTGCGGATAAAGCAAAACAAGTCCAACAGAAATACTATGAAATCATGTGCGGTAACTATCAAGAAACTGATAAAAGTGGCATGTCTTCATTGGATTACCTTGCTATGGAATTCTTCAGAGAAATCGTTCCAAATGGCGGCAGTATTTCACGCTTCTATGCAGCAGGGCGCTACAGCGAACTTGTAGACGAATTAAACGCTCACGCGCATAAGCCTTTGGCGCTAAGCTCTTTACACTGGGAAAACCCGTTTGAGTTCAATCCAGACCGTTTCCGCGATGCCCCTAAGAGCCATGAAATCGATTTAGAAAACTTCAAACAAGTTTCAGGGGTTGCGCGCTGCCCATTTGACCACAGCGCAATTGAAACAGAAGACGGCCGCGTTGTTGAAAATAACCTTTACGGTACAACCTACAGTAAAACAGCAGATGGCCAAGTATGTCCTGTAATTGAAACAGCTGGTTTCTCATCTTTCGGTTTCGGCTACAGACGTTGCCCTGGGGAACTATTAACAGTTGGCGTGTTTAAGACCTTCTTACAGTACATTTGGGACAACAAGATTAGCTTCCATCAACTTAAGCTAGAAAACCCAGAAGTGATGCCAATTGCACCGACAACTTTCATCACTGATAACATCGGTATGCAAATCAACAAGTAGCTTTTTCTGATTTATATAAACAAAAACCCCGGTGTTGGTATCAACACCGGGGTTTTTTAATGCTAGCTTCTTAGACTTACTTGCGAAGGTTTTGAATAAGTCTTAGCTGTGCAATTGCCTCAGCTAATTCTTTTGCTGCTTCTGCATAGTCAAAGTCAGCACTTGGATTCGCAATGTGCTCTTCTGCACGCTTCTTAGCGGCTTCCGCTGCTTGCTCATCTAAGTCTTCAGCCCTTACAGCCGTATCTGCAAGTACAGTGATGTTTCCAGGTTGAACCTCTAAAACACCACCGTTGATGTAGATAAGCTCTTCATGGCCATGTTGTTTTACCAAGCGCACCATACCGGGCTTAAGTGTAGTAATTAAAGGTGCGTGACCAGGATGAATACCTAGTTCACCTTCACTACCTGTAACCTGAATCGTTTCAACGCGACCAGAGAAGATCTCTGTTTCTGCGCTTACCACGTCCAGATGTACCGTCATTGCCGCCATAGTACCCTCCAAAAGGTTGTTTCAAAAATCAGGAGAAAACCACCCAATTCCTATATAGTTTTGTCGCGATTCTAACTTCCAAGAACCCTTTCTTGTGACGATATAAAGGTGCACCATTTAATATAAAATTGAGCACCTTCATTGCCACTACCGGAAGAGTTAACCGGAAGCCGCACCAAAATTACATGGATTTAGCTTTCTCAACTGCTTCGTCAATAGAACCAACCATGTAGAAGGCCTGTTCAGGCAATTCATCATAATCACCAGCAAGAATCCCTTTAAAGCCAGCAATAGTGTCTTTAAGAGATACGTACTTACCAG
>CAXRCC010000101.1:0-5637 GCA_964228975.1 Paraneptunicella sp.
CATTTTCCACCGACGGTAAATTCCTGTTTACCGCCGTGGCGGGCTCAAACAAAGTCGCTATCCACCACACAGAACAATTGAGCCAAGATGCTTACTGGGATGGTGAAGACGTTGAATTTGACCCCACAACGGCAAGTCAAAATTATCTAGACGTAGCGGGCGGCCCCATGGGGTTAAGCTTGAATCAAACTGGCGACACACTCTATGTGTTTACCCGTTACGACAATGCTTTGGTCAGCTTGGATATTGAAACGGGTGAAGAGCGACAACGCGTACCTATGTTCACCCCCGAGCCCGAATCATTCCAAGCTGGCCGCTTTATGTTGTACGACGCAAGCCGCTCATCATCAAATGGTGAAGCCTCCTGCGCCAGTTGCCACGTTTCTGGCGATACGGATCACTTGAGTTGGAACTTGGGCGACCCCGATTTAGCCAACGGAGTAAACCCGCAGCCTTTTCCTACCATCGATACAATTCGTTTAGGCTGTGACTTAGTTGGCCCCGATGAGTCGAGCTGCCAAGTCGCAGACATCATCAATGGTGACGGCGGGTTGCGCACATTTGCATCCATGAAAGGCCCAATGATGACGCAAACCATGCGCGGCATGAGTACGCACGGGCATATGCATTGGCGAGGCGATCGCTCCGTGGGGTATTTTGGCGAAGATGTTGAGCAAACTCTGGATGAGAGAATGTCCTTCAAAAACTTCATCGTCGCATTTGAAGGACTGCTAGGGTTAGATATTGCGCTGCCAGAAAACGTAGAGGCATCGGAAAAAACCGACGACGTCATCGCATTAGAGCAAGACATGGATAAATTTGCTGATTTCATGTTG
Source organism: Paraneptunicella sp. (assembly GCA_964228975.1). Classification (GTDB taxonomy): domain Bacteria; phylum Pseudomonadota; class Gammaproteobacteria; order Enterobacterales; family Alteromonadaceae; genus Paraneptunicella. Next base: position 837 of record CAXRCC010000101.1, read on the forward strand.
TCGGTTGCCTTGCCGCCCAATCCTATACGAGGCCTTGACAACAGCTTGTCGAATTCCGCGCAGTTAGGTGCCAACTTCTTTCACGGCGCACGCAGAGCAGATGGCTTAGAAACCGATGTGGATATCAATGGACCGGGTATTGACGGGCAAAACTGCGCAGGATGTCACGGCGTTGATCACGAAAAAGGCTTTTACGGCACGCGAGGCGAAGTGGCGCACGGCGGTGAAATTCATATCTTAAAAGTGCCGCATTTACGCAATTTGTACACGCGAGTCGGCATGTTTGGCTTACCCGACAGACCGGATTTCCTACCAAGTCATACGAAAGAACATCAAGGCGAACAAGTCAGAGGCTTTGGATTTTTGCATGATGGCGCGACCGACATGCTCGTTAACTTCTTACGAGGTGGCGTGTTTGATAACGGCGAAGAAGGGTGCCCGCCCGGCATTGAAGCTGACCACGGTTGCTTCTTTAACGAGGGAGCCGTAGGCATTCCCGATGAAGACACACGCCAAGGGTTAGTGGATTACATGTTGGAGTTTGACAACGATTTAGCCCCCATCGTGGGTCAGCAAATCACACTTAACCGTGCCACCGATGCATATGCAAGCCCGCGCGTAAACTTACTCATTGCGCGCGCATCTACGCCATTTACTTCTAAAATATTAGGAGGCGAGGTGACAGAATGTGACTTAGTGGCAATTGGGCGCATTGACGGATTCAACCGTGGATTCCTGTATTTGCCTGAATTTAATCAATTTAAGTCGGATGTGAACGGCGCATCTCGCTTAAGTGTTGGCGACATAACCACGCTGGCGAAACAGGACAATAACAGCTTAACCTTTACCTGTGCCGTACCGGGGCAGGGCTGGAGAATGGCGTTAGACTCCAACCTCGACGGCATACTCAACGGCGATGAAAGCTAGGTAACGACCGCGAAAAAGAACGATATACTCCCCTTAGAGGCCTACACAAATCAGGAATGGTTTGATATTGAGATGGAACACATCTTTTCAAAAACGTGGGCCTTTGCCGGGTTAATTGAAGACATTAAAACGCCTGGACAGTTTAAATCTGTTCAGGCTGGGCTTAACAATATCATTGTGGTGATGGGACGAGACCATCGGCTGCGTGCGTTTCACAACATGTGCCGCCACAAAGGCACTCAACTTTTACGCGCAGAAGGGCAAGTGAAAAAAGCCATTACTTGCCCGTATCACGATTGGACATACAACCTAGAAGGCGAGTTAATCTCTGTGCCTAAGATGGCTACCGAGTTTGCCAATCTCGATAAACAGTGCTTAGGGCTGAAAAAAGCCAGCGTGGATGTGTGGCGCGGAATGATCTGGGTTCACCCCAATGAAAATGCGCCAGCCATCACGCAGTGGTTTGGTGAGGTTGAGCCGCATTTGGGGCCGCACCAGCCAGAACAGTTAATTGAAGCTTCAGAGCCTGAAATTGAAATGATCCAAGCTAATTGGAAAATTGTGGTCGAAAATTACATCGATCATTATCACTTGTCTCATCTGCATTCTGGCACGCTCAATATGTACGACCACGCCAAGGCAGAATTTGGCTTTGTAGGGCCGCATTTTGCCTTTTGGGAACCCTTAGACGAAGAATACGCCGCCAACTTAGAACAACATGCCGATATGCCACTTATCGATCACTTTCCTGAAGGTGAAGTCGGGGTGTATGTGCCCATGCTTTTTCCCGGTATTGGATTAGGTGAGGGCGAGTCAGCATGGACGGTGTTTCATGTGATCCCGCTCAGCGTGAATCGCACCAAAGTCGTGGTGCGCAGCAAAGTCATGCCAGCGTCTGATTGGCAATTTATGAAAACCAGTATGCGTTCCAACAAGTTTTGGGAAAAACGCCTTGGTCCTAAATATCTCACCGAAGATGAAAGCCACCCACTGGGATCGGCTAACTTCATGCAAGAAGACATTTACGTGTGTGAACAGCAACAAAAATCCTATTCCAGCCCGTATTTTGAGTTAGGCCCGTCAGCCGAACACGGTGAGTCGCCCGTGCGCGATCACCAAGCCGTGGTGATGGCATACCTTCAACCTTATTGCCAACATCTATTAAAACGCGGTTAAAGGAGAGGACATGTTTCATTTAATGCAAGTTGTTAGTAAGCAAAAAGAAACCGATGAAGCCGTCACCATTGGCCTTAAACTCGTACAAGAAAAGCCATCGAAAAGTTCATTATTGCAGTGGCTGCCCGGTCAACACGTTCGTGTTCGATTGAATATTCACAACGAACGTGTACAGCGCAGCTATTCTATTTCATCGGCAAAAGGTGCGCCGTTTTGCATTACCGTTAAACGGCAAAAAGGCGGGTTGGTTTCAGAATATATCAACAAAACCCTAGACATTGGCGACACGATTGAAGTGAGCGAACCTGCTGGTGCGTTCACTTTGACTCCCGATAAACAAAAGCGTCGGTCCCATTACTTTTTTGCCGCAGGCAGCGGTATCACACCGTGTTTTAGTATGCTGGCTTCTGTATTGGCTGAAGAGCCCTACAGTTACGTGTACTTGTTGTACGGTAACAAGCATCCAGACGGTATTATTTTTAACAATCGCCTACGAGCGCTTCAAGAAAAGTATCCTCACAAACTCGTAGTGTGCCATAGCTTAACGTCGCCGGGTTGGTTCTCCTCCTCACCCTGGCATACCGGAAGAATCGACGCCAACGTCGTGCACAAGTTTATTCAGGCGCATCCACCTTCCGCTCACGATGCGTACTATTATATTTGTGGGCCGGAACAGTTTATTCCCAACGTAAAAACGGCCTTAAACGATATCGATGTGCCTAACAATCGCATTCTGATGGAACGTTTTGGTGCGGCGTCAAGCCCAAGCCGTTCAAATACAGAACAAGCCATACCGCCTGACAATACACACGCTTTTAAGAACCACGATGAAAACGGACAAGAGGTTGCAGCCACATTGGACGTTGATTTATACGGTGTGCAATACCAAGTTGAGGTACAAGCCGGTGAAACATTGCTTGCAGCGATGCAACGAAACAATGTCGCTGCGCCATTTTCTTGTGAAGGCGGCGTATGCGGAGCCTGTAAATGCCATAAAAATCGTGGGGAAGTGCGCATGCACAATAACCTTGCTTTGGAACAAGAAGAGGTGAACACAGGCTGGGTATTAGCCTGTCAATCTCGGGCGCTAACACCACACATCCGCATTCAATATAAGGATTGAAAAACGGGGCAAGGAATGCCATCTTGCGCGTAATCTCATTTGCAATATCTGGCTATACAGATACACTTCGCTCGCACATACCCCATACCGTCTAATGTTGTTCAAAAATTCGGTATTATCGGGTTGTTATCTCATCTGTTTTCTAAAAATCGAGAAAACTGTCGCAAGAATAACCACAAAAGATTGTTAAGGATCGCGCGCACTTGAAAATCCTCCACACCTCCGATTGGCACCTTGGTCAGCACTTTTTTACCAAGAGCCGCAAAACTGAACACGAAGCCTTTATTCAATGGCTTTTGGAGCTGGTGCAAACCGAAAATATCGATGCCATCATTATTGCTGGCGATGTATTTGATACGGGCACGCCGCCAAGCTACGCGCGTGAAATTTACAATCGGTTTGTGGTTGAACTGCATGCCTTGAATTGCACACTGGTTGTGCTCGGTGGTAATCACGATTCGGTGTCGGTACTGAATGAATCCAAAGCCTTGCTCGCCTGCTTAAACACTCATGTTATCGCGAATACCGCAACAGATTTAGATGCCCAAGTTATCGATATTCCCAACAAAAAAGGCGGCGTAGGCGCGATTGTTTGTGCGATTCCCTTTATTCGCCCACGTGATGTGGTGCAAAGCCAAGCAGGGGAAGACGGTGTAGAAAAACGTCAAGCTTTAGGCGATGCCATTACCGCGCATTATCATGCCATTTACGACCTTGCAGTGAAGCGGCGGGATGCCTTATTAGAAGGCGCTACGAATAATGAAAATCATAACATTCCCATTATCGCAACCGGGCACTTAAGCGCGTTAGGCGTGAGCCAATCCGACAGTGTACGCGATATTTACATCGGCACGTTAGATGGCTTTGATGCCAAGGGCTTTCCGCCAGCCGATTACATTGCATTAGGGCACATACATAAACCGCAAAAAGTGGCAAAATCCGACTTTATTCGGTACTGCGGCTCGCCCATTCCACTCAGTTTTGATGAGGTGAAAACCCAAAAACAAGTTCTGCTTGTGGAATTCGAAGCAAAAACGTGGGGCGAACATCCGTTTACCCCCAATAGAGCAGCGCGAAGCGTAAACAGCGCCCTTGCTCAAAAAGGCAAAGGCCGAGAATCGCTTAAATCACAAGCCTATTCGCTAAATTATGCTGAAGACATGACACAAGCCACGCCCCTTGGTTTTGGCGCGCAATTAGAATTTATTTTTGAAAAAGAATCCGCTAAAACGCGTATTCCGACGGTGTCTAATCGGGCTGCTCAAAACGAGTCTCACCCTGAACCTGACGCTAAAACAGGCCTTAATGCCTCTGCTAAAAACACGCCCCAAAGTGAGAGCGAAGATGAGCTCGACATCAGCAATGATTCGGATATTTCAACAGCCTCGGCTTTACCTAAACTTCCCATTGTGATTCCCATTGATGTGCCGCTGTTTCGAGACATGCGCACCATCAAAGGCGATTTAGCGCACATTGAAACCGAGCTTAACACGCTTGCTGCAAACCCAAATGGTGAAGAAAACGATAAAGGGGAAAACGGTAAAAAAGAAGGCGATAAAAAAGAAATCAATAAAG
>CAXRCC010000102.1:0-54270 GCA_964228975.1 Paraneptunicella sp.
CGTGTGCTCGTCCGATCGACACCAACGTCTAGCGGCTGCGCAATAGGTTTTCGAATCAATGGGTTCATCGGAGGACGAGTTAACGGCATTCGTTTATTGGTATGGATAGCGCCAAGTCCATCAAGCGGTTGACCATTTCCATCAACCACCCTCCCAAGCAGCTCCATACCAACAGGAATACCACTTTCTCTATTTAACGGCATCACACGGGAACCAGGAACAATCCCCTTCACCGCTTCAGTAGGCATAAGGTAAGTAACGGCATCTGCAAAGCCAACCACTTCAGCTTCAATTTCACCGTCAATAGTTTGTACCAAGCACTGACTACCAACAGGAAGTTGGCACCCAACCGCTTCAAGCGTTAAACCAACACCCCGGACGAGTTTTCCCGAGGCAACGGCTCTTGTTTGTGGAATTTGTGTTTGGAGCGCTTTTACTTTTTCTAAAAAATCCATACCGATTCAATGTGTAAGTAAATTGCGTCAAAACAATGACAAATGGTTTAATCACCCGACGCAACTTCAGACGATAATCCTTGCTCATGCAAGAACTTGTCCAACACGTCACGGCAACGACGTTCAATAGTTAAATCAACAGCATTATTTTCAGTTGAGATGTCACAACCACCGCGCGTTAATTCAGGCGCTTCAATTAAAATCCAGTTGTGGCGTTCAAGATCTTCCGGTGAATATTGCGCTTTGATTAGTGCAATATCATCGGGATTCATACGAATTTGATAAGACTTTTCCCCAATCGGCAGGACTTTCAAACCCTCTGCCAAGGCCTGAAAAATCACTTCTGGGTTTGTTGACACTTCTTGCTTAATAACCGCTCTGGCTAGGCCAACAGAAAGCGCAACCAGTTCTTTTTGCAATACTTGCTGTACAGCATCAACAGGCGTATGCAGTTGCTGCATTAACTGCTGCCAAACGGCAGCTTGCTCTTGAATAACGGCCTCTCCCGATTGCAACCCTTCTTGGTGTCCGGCTTGCACACCTTGCTCGTGGCCTTCTGCTTGCCCTTTTTCAAAGCCTTCTTGATGCCCTAATTGCGTACCTTCTTGCTTGCCTTGTTCGAAACCTTCTTCATACGCGTTTTGTCTGATAGCTTCAATTTCTTCTAACGTAGGAGGAAGGATTTCTTCTTCTACCTCAGGAGGTTCGTATTTCCATTCACTGGTTCTGCCAAATGCATTAGTCACGCCTTCTTCTTTTTTGGCGTCATCAATAATCGGTAATTCCCACGCTTTGGCATCTTCTGCAAGTACTTCTGTTAATGTTTCGTCATTAATCATCGTCATGTCTCAATGAATGCTTATAGGAATTCTTCGCCGCCACCGCCGCCAAGCATAATCTCACCGGCATCAGCCAAGCGACGCGCAATAGACAGGATTTCTTTTTGAGCAGTTTCAACTTCACTCACACGCACAGGGCCAAGCGCATCCAAATCGTCCATCAGCATTTCTGCTGCACGTTTTGACATATTTCCTGCAATTTTATCTTTAAGCTCGTCTTCTGCGCCTTTAATAGCTTTAATCAACACATCTTGCTGAACTTCGCGCAAAATAGCCTGCATGGCTCGGTCATCCACATCAACCAAGTTGTCGAAGACAAACATAAGATCTTGAATTTGCTGACTCATTTCTTCGTCTTGCTCACGGATAGCATCCATCAGCTGACCTTCAATGTTGGTATCGAGATAGTTCATGATTTCTGCTGCTGACTTCAAGCCGCCCATCTTCGCCGCTTGTGTACCCGCCTGACCTGCGAACTGTTTCTCCATGATTTCGTTCAATTCTTGCAGTGCCGCTGGCTGAACTTCTTCTAAGTTCGCAATACGCATCATTAGGTCTAAACGCACTTTCTCCGGGAATTGCGCCAAAATCTCGGCAGATTGTTCTGCTTCTAAGTAAGCCAGTACAATAGTTTGGATTTGAGGGTGTTCGTTTCGGATAATACCCGCAACCTGCTTTGAATCCATCCACTTCAATGAATCCAGACCTTTTGCTCCACCGCCAACCAAAATTTGGTCGATGAGGTTTGCTGCCTTATCTTCACCTAATGCCGCTGTAAGGGCTTTTTTCACAAAGTCGTGGCTATGGAAACCAATGGTGCTGTAATTTTGAATTTCTTCAATGAAGTGCTTATGCACCGCTGTAATTTTAGGCTGGGTCATTTCATCCATGGTCGCCATGGCTTGACCCAGTTTTTGAACCTGCTTTGGTTCAAGGTGTTTCAAAATCTGTGCGGCATCTTCTTCCGATAAACTCAGCAAAAGAATCGCTGCCTTTTCTACACCTTCCAACTTACCTACATCGTAAGTTGGTGCGGCATCCATAATACCGCCGCCTTCTTGTTCTACATTTGCTAATTCAGTTGCCATGGTTATTCATCCATCATTAGCCAGCCACGCACAACCTGAGCAGATAACTCGGGTTCGTTTGCAACCAGTGCGCGAACTACTTTCAATACGTCTTCGTCTTTATGTAAATCAGGTAGCATGAGTGAACCATCTGGAGAGAATCCTACCTGCCCTTCATCAAACTCTTGAGAAAGCATGCTGATTGTCTCATCACCCAAGTCTAAGCCTTCATCAACACCATACTCATCTGCTTCTGTTGTATCTTCAGGGTAAATCAAGCGTTTCAGCATAGGTCGTACGATAAATAGCATCAATACAATGATTACCATACCACCAACAACCAGCTTAAGCGCCTTCATAAACCAAGGCTGTTCCCAAATTTCTAACTTCTCCATTGCGCCATCATCAACACGGCTAAATGGAATACTCACGACTTCAAGAGAATCGCCACGCGTAACATCAAAGCCAATTCCGCCTTGTAGTAAACGACGTAGACTCAGTAACTCTTCCTGCGAACGGGGGTCGCTAACTCTATTGCCCTCTGCATCGGTAGAATGTAAATAATCAACGGCAACAGAAACGCTCAAGCGACGAATCACACCCGTTTGTTGTTTAGTATGGCTGATAGTCGTATCAAGTTCATAGTTTCGCGTTGCTTCTTTACGAGATGAGCCTGGCGTTGAGCGTGTTTGGTTTGAACCTGTCGCTTGCTGGGGGATCTCTGCATCAAGAGGAGGCTGATTGGTTAATGCACCTGGAATTCCCGCAACAACACTACCAATGGTGTTATTTTCCATGGTCATTTCACTGCGAACAGCAGGTAAATCAGGGTTGTAGCGTTTTTGTGTTTGCTCAACCGACGTGAAGTCCATTGTCACGTCAACCTGAGCCGTATAATTTTCAAGGCCTAAAACAGGAATCAGAATCGAGTCAATCTTTTCCATATATTCACGTTCACGCTGTTTTTCAATCTCATATTCTTTACGAGAACGCGCAGATAATGAATCTTGTGAACCAGAGTTAAGCAAACGACCGTTGCTATCTGTTACTGTCACTCTGTCAGGCTCTAAGCCTTGTACCGCAGAAGCAACAATATCAACGACAGAGTCCACTTCTTCACCTGAAAGCATTGAGCCACGTTTCATCGTGACAACCACGGTTGCACTGCCTTTTTTCTCGCGACGCGCAAATACGTTTTCTTTAGGCAGAGCAAGCAAGACTTTAGCTTTTTGAACCGAAGACATGTCTTCAATTGTGCGCGCGATTTGCTGTTCTCTTGCGTGCTTCAGTCTTTCTTTTTCAACGCGCTGACTTACCCCAAAGCCCATATCTTGAAGGATGATGTCTTCACCGGCTGTTGGGTCTTGGCTAATACCTGAACGGGTTAAGTCTAATTTGATATCACGATATTGTTCTTCGTTTACATATATCGTGTTGCCTTCAAGGCGATATTCGATTTGAGCTTGATCTAAATAATCGAGTGTTTCAATTAACTCTTCTGTTGGCATTTTCGCAAGTGGGCGAAAATCGGGCTCTTGCGCCCAAACAATGATGAATATGGCAATAGCAACACAGATAACCAAGGCTATTACCAGTACAATTTGGCGCATCATATCGACGCTGCCTAAGGCTTCCATGAAACCCGATTTTTGTTCTGTGTTTAGCTCACTATCAGCGGCTTCATTACCGTTTGTTAGTGCTAACTCTGTACCTGTTGCATCAGCCATGACTCACCCCTTACACCGACATATTCATAATTTGTTTGTAGGCTTCCATGACCTTGTTTCTTACTTGAACTGTCGCCTCGAACGCAATACCAGATTTCTCTTTTGCAACCATTACATCTGCAAGGCTCAAATTCGGATCACCCATCTCAAAAGCTTTAACTTGTGATTTTGCATGAAGCTGCATGCTGTTAACACCATTAATTGCGTCACTGAGCATATTAGCGAAGTTTTCTTTTGAATTTGAAGGATTAGTTTGAATAGATGGGATTTCAGGCATGCCAATCTTGGCTTGCGTCGCCATTGATTGCATTTCACTAAATAAAGCTTGTGCTTTGATATCCATCGTTCTCCCCTCCTCAGGGTGACTTTTAATTGACACACGATCAATTAGTTAACTGTTGATGAATATAAAGCAAGTGACATGCCAAAATTTAACTCTTTAATATCATAGAGTTAAGTCAGATTTTTAGACGTGGGATATTTTGACAGCAAAAAATTGAGTTATTGCACATTGTGACATACTCAATTTTTCACTGTTTTGAATGGGATGATTACGCCGGGAACTCAATTCCCATTTCGCGCATTTTTGCAAGCTTATATCTCAGTGTTCTTGGGCTAATACCCAGCTTTTCTGCTACTTGTTTACGGCTGCCATTACAAGAAACCAAAGTATCGAGAATAATTTGATGCTCTTGCTGTCTTAACTCACTGCCCAATGCACCCGCTGAAGGCGCTTCTGGTACCTTTTCAACCGGAATTTGAATAGATTCAGGCGGCGTATTATCAAGCATTAAATCTGATACTTCGATTTGTGTGCCATTACAAAGGATTAAGGCTCTTTGAATCAGGTTTTCTAACTCTCTTACATTGCCAGGCCACAAATGTTGTGAAAGTTTATTTCTCGCAGAAGCTGACAGCGTAGGAATGGCCAACCCTTGCTGCTGGGCATGCCTTTCTAAAAGGTGCTCAGCCAAAGGCACAATGTCGTCAGGTCTTTGACACAAAGGCAACCAAGTAAGCGGGAACACATTCAAACGATAATAAAGATCTTCTCTAAATACACCTTCTTGCACTGCTTGGCGCAAATCTCGGTTACTCGTTGCAACCACTCGAACATCTAAACTAATGGTTTTGCGACCACCCAAGCGTTCAACTTCCCTTTCTTGTAATACGCGTAACAGCTTCGCCTGTAACGCTAAATCCATTTCAGTGATTTCATCTAACAATATTGTGCCACACTGTGCTTGCTCGAACTTTCCTGGGCAAGCTTGTAGTGCGCCTGTAAAAGCGCCTTTCTCATAGCCAAATAATGTGGCTTCTAGCATATTTTCTGGAATCGCGGCACAATTGATAGCGACAAATGGATGCTCGTGCCTTTGAGACTGGTCATGAATGTAACGCGCCAATACCTCTTTACCTGAACCACTTGGTCCAAGAACCATCACTGTTGCATCTGTATTAGCGACTTTTTGTGCTAATTGTAATAGCTGTTTACTGCTCGCATCACCAACAATAGGTGTTCTCGCTTCTACTTTTTGAGAAGGCGCATACTTTGCCACAATATTCAGCAGTGCATCCGGTGAAAACGGCTTCGCAAGATAATCTGTTGCTCCATCTCGCATAGCTTGCACTGCATCATCAATCGTTGCGTAAGCAGTCATAAGCAACATCGGCATGTTGGGAAACTTGCTTTTGATGCTGCGAAGTAGGTTAAGCCCAGTAAGACCACCTAATTGAATATCACTGATGACAATATCCACAGCTTGATGCGAAATCTGCGCTAAGGCTGATTCTGCGCTATCGCAAGCAACAACATGGTATCCCCCTAAAAGAAGTGTATCGGTTAACGCTTCTCTTAAACCGGGATCATCTTCAACCAACATGACATTTGCTTTTAACATGACTTATTTCCCCGCAACCAAAGCACTAGGTTCAAATGATGCCTTTTTGCTAAAGTGCTCTTCACACACTCGACAAATCGGTAAACGCATTCCAATTCTCGCTCCACCTTCTGGTAAGTTAGACACGAATACTTCACCCTTATGTGCTTGTGCAACAGACTTCACTACTGCCAAACCTAAACCCGTTCCTTGAGATCGCGTTGTGAAAAAAGGTTCAAATATTTGTTCCATCATTTCCTTAGGAATACCTGGGCCACCATCAGAAATAATCACTTCCACCATGTCGGCATTTTCTTCACAACGTTTAGCAAGAAACGATACAGGCTTATCCGCTGGGGAAAACTGTAAACTGTTGTGAATTAAATTCTGAAACGCACTGGCTAATGCCGTTTTGTTTCCTAAGATAATCAAATCAGGCTCTGGTACATTAATCGTCAGCTTACACCCTTTGGCGATAAGCATCGCTTCCGCACCTTCATGAATTTCGGTCATTAAGGAACGTAACGAAAGTTCCGATACCACCTGCTCTTCGCCACTTTTGGCAAACATCAGCATATCGTTAATCTGACTTTCCAAGTCTTTCAAACGCGATTGCAACTTATGACAAAATTGCTCTCTTGATTCGTCTGAAATAGTAGGATTCAATAAATTTGCCGCATAAAGAGTGGCGGCGGAAAGGGGTGTTCTCAATTGATGAGCAAGGGAAGCCACCATTTTTCCTAACGCAGACAAACGCTGCATATGTCCCACTCGCTGCTGAAGCAGACGAGTCTCGGTTAGGTCAGTCATTAGTACTAGTTGACCCGGTTCTTCCAAGAGCGGAGAAATCGACAACTTAACACGACGACCGTCACTCAATGAAATCTCATGACCATCATCTTGTCTTGGCCTAAACGAGCGCGCAATGATAGTTCTCCACAGTTGCCCTTCGAGTGGCTCTCCAAGCATGTCTTTCGCCACTGCATTCGCTTGACGCACATACCCTTCGGCATCAATGATGACAACACCTGCTGGCATAACATCCAAAATATGACTCATACTTTTAGATGAAGTTAGCACTTCTTCATTATCTGTTTCTTTTTGTAAAACATCGGCAGGCATTGATTCTGCTGCTGCACAAGCCATTGCAACTTGCGTTGCATCTGAATGGTACTTTACTGCTGATGTTTGCAGACCTGAATACTGCATAGTCACCTCGCGTCAAAATAATCACGCTAAGACTAATGCATCAAGTGTGCCAAATATTTTTTCTATAAATTTCAAATAATTGAAGAGTAATTTGAAAAAGTGGAAGGAGTTTAGAAGGTGCCATGAAAATGACACCATACAATATTTTTGCGCTTAACGACTAATGTCGTACTTACGCATTTTCTCGACTAAAGTGGTTCTACGCATATTCAAAAACTCCGCTGTACGAGCAACAACCCACTCGTGTTGCTCAAGCGCTTGTTTGATCATGTCCACTTCAAGTGAAGACAAATACTCTTTAAGATTTAAACCATCGCTTGGTAAGACACCAACACTCGGTTCGGCTGCCGGTTCAGCGATGATTTCATCGGGTTCATCGAAACTAAAGTCCTCACCACTAAATAATGCATTAATGGCATCTCGTTCTTCTAATTCGTCAGGATACTCTGGCTCGAAGTGACTCACCTCAACATGCTGGTACTTAGGGGGAAGATCCTTAACATCGACAATTTGATTTGGGTAAAGAATCACAAGCCTTTCTACTAAATTAGCCAGCTCCCTGACATTGCCCGACCAACGGTGCTCCATCAAAGAAGCAATAGACTCTTCAGTAAAGCGTACCCCTTTGCCTTCTTTGCTCTCGAATCGCGCTACAATCTCTTGTAGCAAGAGAGGAATATCCTCTTTACGTTCACGAAGAGCAGGATTATCAATCGGGAATACATTCAATCGGTAATAAAGGTCTTCACGAAAATCACCTTTATCAATCATGGTTTCTAAATTGCGGTGAGTGGCTGCAATAATACGCACATTACAATCAATCGGCTTAGTACCGCCGACTCTTTCAAAGGTTCTTTCCTGCAGAACTCGCAAAAGCTTAACTTGCATTTGAAGCGGCATATCACCTATTTCATCAAGAAATAGCGTTCCACTTTGTGCTAATTCAAATCGACCTTTGCGGGCGGAAACCGCACCTGTGAACGCCCCTTTCTCATGACCAAAAAGTTCACTTTCAAGCAACTCGCCAGGAATAGCACCACAGTTTACCGGAATAAATGGACCAGACTGGCGATTAGAAAGATAATGAATATTGCTCGCAATCACTTCTTTACCTGTTCCTGACTCCCCCAGCACTAACACGTTAGCATCCGTAGGAGCTACTTGCTGAATCATCAATCGAATTTGTTGGATCTCTGAGCTTTTACCCACAAGGTTTTGGAACGAAGCTTTAGGCTGGTTTTTATCGTTACCCGGTTTCAGGCGCACGTATTCTTGGCAACGATGTATTAACCTTGCTAATTCAGGATACTTGACTGGTTCATGTAACTCCCCGACCACGTTGGCTAGTTTGCTTTCCAGCTTCACTTCATCATTAACAGCAATGAAAGGTAAACTTGGCGTGGATTTTATAATATCCGCAGAAGCGTTATTGTCGCCATCGATGATGACCGCTTGAATACCGGGAGTGGATGAAAGAAAAGAGATTGCCTTTTCAGGTGAAACCACACTGCATTCTTCACCAATAAACGAACAAACGATTTCTAAGTTTTGGTAGCGCGGTTCTTGCGAACTAATAATTAAAATGTGGCTCATTACAAAAAAAGGTTATGTTTCGTGCGTTTATCGATAGTTTGCTGGGATTTTGACAGGTTTGCAAGGAAGAATTGCGATAAAACGTCATTAATTTGACAACGCACTAAAAGCCGATAGTTTTTACCTAGGATAGATTATTCAAAGGATAGAAATAGAAAACGTCACACCAATTCAAAATTAGTGTGACGTATCGAGTAAAGAGGAAAAACGCTTGGGGAAGTTTACGCTAGCCAAGTAGGCTAAGTACCTGCCCTTGACGTTGATTAGCCTGCGCTTGAACCGCAATTGAAGACTGGCTTAAAATATTATTTGCCGCTTGCTCAGCTGTTGCTTGAGCAAAATCAGTATCACCAATTCGGCTATTTGCTGCAGCAACATTTTCCTGTGTCTGCGCTAAATTTCTCGCGGCACTTTCAAATTGGTTTTGCACGGCGCCAAGCTCGGCTCTCGCGCCGCCAACCGTTTCAAGCGCGCCATCGGCAACAGAGATTGCATCTTGTGCCCCCTGAGCCGTTGACACATTGACATTCAAAATACCATCTAAACTCGATGCAAAGTCTTGGGTATTAACACCGATATTCTGCCCCGCATTAGCGCCCACTTGGAAATTCAGCGTGCCTTCGCTTTGAAGTAGCGGCTTACCACCAAACTCTGTTTGCTCGATAGTTTGTTGAATATTACTTTGTAACTGAGAAATTTCAGATTGAATCGCATCGCGATCTGACTGGTTTAAGATACCGTTACCCGCTTGAATCGACAACTCTCGAATACGGCTAACATCATTATTAATCCCAGAAAGGCCACCCTCTGCTACCTGAGCTAAAGAAGCGCCATCAAATGAATTTCTTACTGCCTGACCAAGGCCGTTTTCTTGCGCTGTTAGTCGATCAATAATTTGTTGTGCCGCTGCACCATCAGCCGCACTGTTAATTCTTTTTCCCGATGCAAGGCGCTCAAACAGCGTGTCTTGCTTGTTTTGCACTTGCTGCAAAATGGACGAATTATTTTTCGTATCTAGATTTATCATCTTATACCCCCTCTTATACCTCACTTTGGAGTATAGCAAAGGCATGTACAAATAGTAACCACCATTGGTTATCGCTGATAATACCAAACTATAGTTAAGTATTAGCGACTTGAAACGCTACCCAAAAAGCCATATTCAAGCTATTATCAGGAAATAAAATTATCCGTAGTATCTTTCCTTGGTTCTGTGCGTAGTTTTTGAAATCTTTAAAGATACTTCTATTCTTAAACCTATAATTAAAAGTGCTAACTTTTCCAGCAAAGAATGGAGTAACAAGCTGAATGAATTTCCGAAGCGGTGAACGAAGTGCCTCTTCCATTTCAAAAGAAATGATACCCAAACCTTTGTTGTTGGTTGAAGACAGTCGCAGTGTTTCAAATATCATCAAAACTCAAATCGAAGATCGGTGGCATTGTGACGTGCATGTTGCCGCCAGCTTTGAAGAAGCGATTGTTTTATTGAAAAGTCACCGCAAAGAGTACTTTCTCGCCATCTGCGACCTCAATTTACCCGATGCACCAAACGGGGAAATTATGGGGCTCATTAAGCGTACTGGACTGCCCACCATTATTATTACCGGGTCTGCTGAAAAAGGCGAAGCGCACAAAAACAGCTACGCAAACGTTGTCGATTTCATACTTAAAAGCCAAACCAATTCGATTCAATACTTAGTGGAACAAGTTGGGCGTTTTTATTACAACAAATTTACTACGCTAATGATTGTAGATGACTCTAAACTGTCCCGAGAAATGGTCGCGCAGGTATTAACCAATCAAAATTTCCGAGTTCTTGGTGCCAATAGCGCCGAAGATGCATTAGTGGTTTTAGAACAAAATCCTGAAGTGAAGCTTGTGGTGTCTGATTACATCATGCCCAAAATGAACGGCGTCCAACTCACTACTGAGCTTCGAAAAAGTCTAGATAAGTCAAAACTGGCAATCATCGGGTTATCTTCCGACAACGAACCTCGCTTAGGTTTAGAATTTATTCGAAATGGCGCAAACGACTTTTTAACCAAACCTTTTATCGCAGAAGAGCTTATTCTTCGAATAAACCAAAACCTCGACACAATGAAATACATTGAGGTTATTGAAAACACCGCCAACCGAGATTACCTCACAAAACTGAATAATCGTCGCTTCTTCTACTATGAAGGTGAGCAAATTCGGAAAAACGCCCTAAGAACCAAAACACCTTTTGTACTTGCCTTATTAGATATTGATCATTTCAAACAAATCAATGACACCTACGGTCACGATATCGGTGACAAAGTGCTTATTGAGTTTTCATCATTAATAACAAAACATTTCTCAGAAGCGCTCAGTGCAAGAATTGGGGGTGAAGAATTTATCGTCGCTTTCACGCAACCTATTGAAGATGTGATTCCCATGCTGGATGCATTTAGAGAAGATCTTGCATCGCAATCCTATGAATTTGATGGGCAAACACTCTCTGTTACAGTCAGCATCGGTTGTAACGGAGCGCCAGATAAAACGATGGACGGTGCCCTAAAAGTTGCAGACGAGTACCTATATCAAGCCAAGAACCAAGGGCGGAATCGCGTCATCTACCAAGATGGATAAGAAAATGAAGCATAGCATTAGCGACTCTGCTGGTGACTCTCTATACTTCTATCAGCGTTATTTTGTAAACTTTTTCCATCCTTAAATTGAGGTAAATGTGGCTTTTTTTCGTTCTGTGCTGGTAAATACTCATGAAAGCGATAAAATCGCCCTCTAATTTATCAATAAGCGGCACTTTTAAGGCTGTCATTTTTCAACATTGTATGTATTGTAACCATTTAATTAGAATCCCTTTGTTCTTCGGAATCGTGCTTCCCGCAGCAGCACAAGAACAATGCCTCACCCCTTTAAAGCCATTTGAAAACAATGGATTAGCAAGTGGTGAAGAAATTGTTGTACAGGCCGACAAAGTTGAAATAAAGCAGGACACTGTCGCAGAATTCAACGGAAAAGTTGCGATATCGAATCGTAGTGCGCTAATCAATGCCGAACGCGCTTTAATTGATAAAGACAACCAAGAGCTTACTGCGGAAGGAAATATCCAATATACGGATCCAGCCATCCAAGTCGACAGCGAACAAATTCAACTCGATATCAACGGCAACAAGTTACAGTTAGATAAGACCCTTTACCAACTAAGAGAGTTTCCCGGTAGAGGTAACGCTGAACGCATTGTATTAAGTGAAGAACAAGGCGTTCAGCTTGAAGATGTAAGCTTTAGCAGCTGTCCGGTAGGCGCACAAGACTGGCACATCCAAGCCAGCGAAATCGAGCTAAAACCTGGCAGCCTATGGGGAACCGCAAAACACACTCGTTTTTATATTCAAGATATCGCGGTTTTCTATCTTCCTTACTTTGCTTTTCCAGTCACCGAGCAAAGGCAATCGGGCTTATTATTCCCGCAAATTTCCAGCAATAACAGCACTGGCCTTACCTACGAACAGCCTATTTACTGGAATATCTTGCCCAATTTGGACATGACGTTCTCGCCCCGCTACATGACACAGCGTGGCCTGCAACTTAAAACAGAATTGCGTTATCTTACCGAAATGCATGGCGGTGAGATTCACTTAGAATACTTAAACAACGACCAAGACGAAGAAAACATCGACGAACGTTATTTTTATCGCTTCTCTCACAAAGGTTACCTTGATGAGAATTGGTCAATCAGCGCCGAGTGGAACGACCTCAGTGATGACAACTACATCACAGATTTAGGCTCAGACTTCTACAATCGAGCTGATACACACTTATTTAAAACGGTCGGGTTGAGTTATCACAGCGAAAAGCTCGATTTTACGGCTAAATTCAGAGACTTCGAAACAATCGGTGATCACCCTGATAGCTATCGCGCCCTCCCCGAATTAAAACTGTCTTATAACGCTTGGGAATCGGGCTTAAATTCGTTGCAAATCAATTCGGAAGTAAGCTATTTCGATAATGCAGAGCAAAGCGTGCCAAAAGCAACACGCGTGCACATTGCGCCTACATTAAGCCTACCTTACCGAACAAGTTGGGCTGAATTTTTAGCGGAAACCAGCTTATTACATACGGAATACTTCCAAGATAACACCACAGGTAATCTTGATAGCCACGTTAGTCGTACACTTGCACAAGTTAGGCTTTACGGCTCAATGTCAATGGAAAGGTCGATTAAATGGTTCGGTGATGACGCAACACAAACGTTAGAGCCGAAATTCCAATACCACTTCACAAGCTACGAAAATCAAGATGATATCGGCCTATACGATACAACTCGCCTGTTAAATGATGTTGTTGGTATCTTTCGTGGTCAGGAATTTACGGGCATTGATAGAATTAGCGACACCAATCAAATCGCTCTGGGCGTAACGTCTCGAATTTTAGATGAAAACAATCGGGAACAATTCCGCCTAGGCATAGGTCAGATATTCTACTTTGATGATAACCAAGTTTTAGAAGCGTCAAAAGAAAGCAACCGCTCTTCGATTGCTGCAGAGCTTGATTGGAATATTAATAGTAGATGGACCGTCGCTTCTGAAATCCAAGTTTCTAGCCAGAGTGAAAAAATTGAGCGCAGTAATCTCGCATTAGAATATCGCTTAGGCGATAACAAATTACTGCAACTCAACCACCGTTATATCCGCGATATCTCAGGGGATGAAATTGATCAACTTGGTGTCACCGCCTCTTGGCCAATTTCGCATAACTGGCAATGGGTTGGACGTTATTATCGAGATATGGACTTAAATCGCTCAACCGAAAGCTTTATTGGTATACAATACGAATCTTGCTGCTGGGGTATGCAACTTGTATGGCAGCGCCATCTTAGCAATCGATTCGATGGGCTTGGTAACCAGAACATCAACGAGTATGATTCCGGTATCAACTTTAAGTTCGTGTTTAAAGGAATGGGAAGTGGTAAACGTAGTCGCGCCTTGCTGGATGAAGGACTATATGGCTACCGTCGCCCTTATTTTTTGAGTAATTAACAAAGCAACAAATTACATGAATTACACAAGAGTTTTATCAGTATTTTTCGGTTTATTTCTTTCTATTAGTGTTTCAGCACAACAGCAAACACTCGACAAAGTTGCCGTTATTGTAGACCAAGGCGTTATCTTAGAAAGTGAAATCAACACTTTGATAGCAACCGTAAAAAGTAATGCAATTCGAAACAATCAGCAGTTGCCATCAGACAACATCCTGCGTACCCAAGCTATTGAGCGTTTGATTACACAAAACCTTCAAATGCAAATGGCAGAAAGAATGGGTATCCAAATCAGCGACCCCCAGTTAGAACAAACTATTTCAAACATTGCTCGTGACCAAGGCATGAGTATTGAAGGTTTAAGACAAGGCGTTATCGCCGATGGCATGACCTACGACAGTTATCGCCACCACTTACGCACAGAACTGATTACTGGAGAAGTGACTCGCGCCAACGTTAGACGCCGCGTTTACATTACTCCTCAGGAAGTGTCTAGCTTATTGAAACTTATCGATGAACAAGGTGCTGAGCAAGTTGAATATCAGCTTGGTCATATTCTTGTTGGTTTCCCGTCACAGCCCACTCAAGACGATATTGATGCAGCCAAAGACAGAGCAGGAAAAGTCCTTGCGTTATTGCAAGAAGAAGACTCCGACTTTGCGAAAATCGCAGCAACAGCCTCATCAGGCGCAAAAGCGCTAGAAGGGGGGGATTTAGGTTGGATGAACATTAACTCAATGCCAACGCTTTTTGCTGAAGCCGTTCAAGGAAGCCGTAAAAGCGACCTTATTGGCCCCATTCGAAGCGGCGCGGGTTTCCACATTCTCAAAATCAAAGACATTCGAGGTCTTGAAATTGCGGAAGTAAAAGAAGTTAACGCTCGACACATTCTGATTAAACCAACCATTATTTTAAGTGAAGAACGCGCCGAACAAATGCTTAAAGAGTTCCGTCAACAGGTCATCGACGGCGATTCTGACTTCGGTGAACTCGCAAAAGAACACTCTGTTGACCCCGGCTCTGCACTTAAAGGTGGAGAACTAGGTTGGGCAGATCCGAGCATGTATGTGCCGACCTTTAAAGATGTTGTTGAAAGCTTAGAAAAAGACGAACTATCTCAACCATTTCGCTCTGTTCACGGCTGGCACTTAGTACAACTCATCGACAGCCGCGTTGATGATGTCACCGAAAAACGTAAAGAAGAAAGAGCTTATCAACTTCTATACAAACGTAAGTACGCAGAAGAGCGCGACTCATGGCTAAAAGAGATGCGTGACAATGCTTATGTAGAAGTTCTAGCGGACTAAACAATGCCAATTAAACTAGCAATTACGCCGGGCGAACCTGCAGGTATCGGCCCGGATTTAACGATTCAATTAGCCCAAGAAAACTGGAATGCTCAGCTAGTGGTATTTGCTGACAGGGCTATGCTTTTAAAGCGTGCGGAAACACTCGGTTTACCGCTGACGCTCATCGACTACTCACCGGATAACAAACAAATCCAGCAACCCGGCCAACTGTATATTTCCCATATTCCTGCTGACGCGGATACGGTTCCGGGTGAACTGAATGCGGAAAATGGTCACTACGTGGTTGAAACATTACGCCAAGCCAGTGAAGCTAACATCAGTGGTGAATTTGATGCCGTTGTAACAGGCCCTGTCCATAAAGGCATCATCAACCAAGCAGGTGTGTCGTTCAGTGGGCACACTGAATACTTCGCTCAACAAGCAAACTGCTCAGACGTCGTGATGATGCTAGCAACCGAAGGGTTGCGTGTCGCGTTAGTCACAACACATATTCCGCTTGCTTATGTAAACAAAGCAATTACGCCTGAACGCTTAGACAACGTCATCGGTATTTTGCACCACGACTTAAAAACAAAGTTTGGTATCGAAAAGCCCCGTATTTACGTTTGTGGCCTTAATCCTCACGCAGGCGAAAATGGTCATCTCGGAAAAGAAGAAATCGAGGTCATTACACCAACACTTGATGTGCTTAGAAGTCAGGGGATTGACCTTGTTGGCCCCCTACCTGCCGATACTATTTTCCAGAAAAAATACTTAGACGATGCTGATGCAGTGCTCTCGATGTATCACGATCAAGGCCTACCTGTATTAAAATACAAAGGGTTTGGTGCATCAGTTAACATCACCCTAGGTCTTCCTTTCATTCGAACCTCTGTCGATCACGGAACAGCACTTGATCTTGCTGGCACAGGTGATATCGATAAAGGTAGCTTCAAAATCGCCATTGAAGAGGCTATTAAGCTTGCCTCTACTCGGACAACAAAGTAGTGAACAGTAAAACACATTTAGGCCATACCGCACGAAAGCGCTTTGGCCAAAACTTTTTAAATGATGCCGGCGTTATTGACGACATCGTATCTGCAATTAACCCTCAAGAAGGTGAAAACCTCGTCGAAATCGGCCCCGGCTTAGGTGCATTAACAGAGCCTGTGTGCGAACACATCGCTAAGCTCACGGTCGTAGAGTTGGACAGAGACTTAGCCAAGCGATTGCGCAGCCACCCATTCATGCAAGATAAGCTCAACGTGGTTGAGTCCGACGCCATGAAAATGGATTTTTCAAACTTATACGAAGACGGCAAGCCCCTGCGTATTTTTGGTAATCTGCCTTACAATATTTCCACCCCTTTAATGTTCCACCTCTTTGAATTTGTTGAACAAATTCAAGACATGCATTTTATGTTGCAAAAAGAAGTGGTCAATCGAATGGCAGCGGCCCCTGGAAGCAAAGATTACGGCAAGCTTTCGGTTATGACTCAGTACTATTGCCAAGTTCTGCCCGTTTTATTAGTGCCGCCCCACGCATTTAAACCAGCGCCCAAAGTCGACTCTGCGGTTGTACGTTTAGCACCTCATAAAACAAAAACGGTAGACGTAAAAGACGTTAAGTTGCTGGAAAAGGTTTGCTCTGCTGCATTCGGACAAAGACGTAAAACGCTAAGAAACAGTCTGAAAGAGCTACTCGATGCCGAAGCCATTGAAAGCTTGGGCATTAACCCCGCCGCTCGCGCCGAAACATTGTCTCTTCAAGAATATGCGCTACTTGCCAATGCAGTAGCCCAATCAGAACCCAAGAGTAATTAATTATGTCTGCTCCGACCCTAGCGCAAATTACTATTGGTGCTAAAACGGCTTTTTTACCTGATCACCCCGCCACGGATGCCAATCAGTTTGCTTTTAGCTATGAAATTACCATTACTAACAATAGCGACGAGAATGTTCAGCTATTAAATCGATATTGGCTTATTACTGACGCTGACAGCAAGAAAACAGAAGTACAAGGCGCTGGCGTCGTTGGTGAGCAACCACTGATAAAACCCGGTGAATCTTACCAATACGTTAGCGGTGCCATTCTCGATACGCCCGTAGGAGCAATGGAAGGCCATTATGAATTTCAGCTCGATAATGGTGAATTAATACGCGTACCTATTGCGCCTTTTGGCCTAGCGCTGCCCTACTCCATCAATTGATTTAACTGCGTATTCCAACTTTGCTGAGGGCATCGAAATGTCAACTTATGTAGTGGGTGATATACAAGGCTGTTTTTCTGGTTTACAGGCACTACTCGAAAAAATTCAGTTTAACCCTCAGCAAGACAAACTCTACGCCGTTGGTGATTTAATCGGCAGAGGCCCAGAAGCGCTAGAAACCATTGAATACCTGTATCAACTTGGAGAAAGCTTCGAAACCGTACTTGGGAATCATGACCTGCATTTCCTTGGAGTCTACAATGGTATTAAGAAAAATAATCCCAAAGATGGCTTCGATGCGCTACTTAAATCCCCACGAATTGAGCACTATATCGACTGGTTAAGGCACAAACCTCTCGCTTTAAAGATCAATAACAGAACATTTTTGAGTCATGCTGGACTGTATCCAAAATGGTCTGTCGATGAAGCCTTAAAATATTCCCTTGAGGTTGAAAAAGCTTTACAAAGCAAGACTTACGTAGATGTGCTGAAATACATGTACCACAAAGAATCGGTAAACTTCTCTACCTCAATACCGAGCAAGGACCGTTTAAGGTTCATAATTGATGCCTTTACACGCATGCGCTATCTATGTGAAGATTGTAGCTTCGATTATAGTTGTAAAACTCCGACGAAAGATGCTCCTCAACACCTGATGCCATGGTTCGAGCATTCCCAAATAAAATCAATAAACGGAATTAATCTAATTTTTGGACATTGGGCGTCTTTAGAAGGATGTACTCCATACCCGCATTGTATAGCGTTAGACACAGGCTATATATGGGGAGGAAAGTTATCCGCAATCTGCTTGAATACGATGAAAATCAATTCAATAAGCAACTAAATTTAAGATTTAATCACAATGACCGACTAGAATAGATGTTATCCATTTCTTGTCGTTCGAAATTAAGAAGCGGAAAGTTTCAAAAGCATTGGGAGAAGTAATGAATATTACAGTTGCTCTGCGAATAATTGGCGGCTTTACAACCATCAGTGTTTTATTATTCGTGATCAGTATCACCTCTCTGATTAATCTCAGTAACATTAATGACGCTTCCGACGAAGTTATCGATTTGGCTATCCCAACGCTTGTAAAAAGTGATCAGTTAAAAATTCTCCTAGCCCAAGTTAACACGTCAACGTACAAAAGTTACAACGAAGTAGACAGCGCGAGATTAACCGGTGAGGAGCAACGATTTAACCAGTTGGAATTAGACTTTCAGAAAGACCTGAAAGAGCTGCAACAAGTCGTGACCAACGAAGCGGATATTCGCAAAGCAACCCAAGCATTAGATCCACTATACCAATCCTATTTCTCCTCGGTTGAATCTATTATTGCAAACAAAAAACGCATTTTAGAGATTAACGCCACATTAGAAGAAAAGCTCGTTGAAGTAGAAGACGCCGTTGACGATACGTCTACACTCATTTTGGATTTCAACGACAGCGATGAAGCCAGTCAAGTAAAGGCGCTTGCCGCCGCTGCGAAAATTGGTGAATCACTCGATACGAATTTAATGTCAGTAGTGAGTGTCAGCGACTCTTTCTTAAAAACCCAAACATTAGCCCGCTCTGAAACCATTGGCAGCGAGGTCAAATTGCTGCTTGAAAGAATTCAAAGCGAAAATAGCAGTATGCTTGAAACGGCTGACGGCAAAGATGATTCAGGCGCGTTAGAAGAAGCCTCTGAAAATATCGAAAACCTTTCCAGTGTCGTGTTAGGAAGTTCAGGTATCGTCGCCCTGCATAATCAGCGCTTAAGGCTTCAAAACGAAACAATGGCAACACTGCAGACAGCTATTGAACAAATGGATGCCGCTTCAGCACAGCTAGACCAAGTAGCATTACTTGGCGATCAAAAAACCGATAGCATTAAAGCAGAAGTGGGTGAGAGCGTTTCAAGTAGCCGTGTTAGCACCATCATTATTACCCTCTTTTCTATTCTTGCTGCACTCGCTATAGGCTTTTTCACAGTAAGAGCAATCACCAGACCACTTCAAGAAGTCAACACCTTGTTAAATGTGGTAGCCACGGGTGACTTAACAAGACAGTTAGACGATAGCTCTAAAGACGAGTTTGGTGAGCTTGCCAAAAACTGTAACGCGCTTATCAATAGCTTAAAAACGCTTATTTCAGGTATCAGCACAGGCTCTGCGCAATTAGCCGCCGCATCTGAGCAAACCTCAAGCGTAACAACACAAACCACACGTTCAATCCAAGAGCAAAAGTCTCAGGTTAGCCAAGTGGCAACAGCAACAACTGAATTGAATAGTACGGCGCAAATGGTAGCGAAAAGCGCAGAAGATACGCTTGCGCAAATTAGCCAAGCCAATCGCGAAGCTGATACGGTTCGTAGTATTTCTGAAGACAACAAGAAAACCATTCTTGTGCTGTCTAACGACGTAGACTCCGCAGCAGATGTTATCAATAAGGTTCACCAAGATAGCGCCAGCATCGGCAGTATTTTAGATGTTATCCGCGGGATTGCCGATCAAACTAACCTGCTTGCCCTAAATGCCGCGATTGAAGCTGCGCGTGCAGGAGAACAAGGCAGAGGCTTTGCTGTAGTAGCAGACGAGGTAAGAACCCTAGCAAGCCGAACGCAAGAGTCGACGCAAGAAATTCAATCCATGATTGAGATACTACAAAGTGGCGCAGAGCAAGCCGTATCAGTGATGCAAAAAGGTAAAGAGCAAACCTCTCTTTGCGTTACTCAGGCCGAAAAAGCAGCCGAGGCGCTTAACTCAATTACTGCGGCGGTGCACGAAGCCCATAACGTGAGTACCCAAATCGAACAAGCAGCAAAAGAGCAGCACACCGTATCAAGAGACATTAGCGAAAAGCTAGAAAACATTGTTGCGATTGCTGAGGAAACAGCCTCTGGTGCGCAACATACATCAAGAGCAAGCCAAGAAGTGGCTAACCTATCAGAAGACTTACAAAACTCTGTTAGGAAGTTTAACGTTTAGCGGAAGAAGCTATTATCGTTCGAGGCGAGTAACTAATAGACATAAAAAACGGTGCAAATGCACCGTTTTTTGTTTTCGCTTCAGCACTTGCAGTATTTACCCTGCCATTGAAGCACTGAAATTTGAATTTTTTAGTCGTTCTTAAATTAAAACCCAATCATCAATACAGTTATGAATTCTGCTCTGTAACGCCTCAAAGGCGTTCTAAGGCAACAAACTCATAAGCATAAGGGTTGGTTTCATCTGGCATATGTTTTTCAGAAGAATGCACCTTCCAATTGGCAACTGCCTCATAGTCTGGGAAGCATGTATCACCACTCACAGATAAATCGATATGCGTTAGGTATAACCGTTGTGCCTCTGGTAAAAACTGAGCATAGACATTACCACCACCGATAACCATGATCTCTGCTTCATTCGCCAACATTGCCTTAGCACTCTCAATAGAAGAAACCACTTCAACATCGCTCGCCACAAATCCAGAGCGGCTTATAACAATATTTCTTCTCCCGGGAAGCGCCCTTCCAATTGACTCATAGGTTCGCCTTCCCATGACAACGGGTTTACCCATAGTAACGGCTTTGAAGTGTTTCAGGTCTGCGGGCAAATGCCAGGGCATGTCGTTATCCGCGCCGATAACGCGTCCTTCAGCCATGGCAGCAATCATCGAAATAACAGGCTTATGCATACTACGTTTCCGTTATCCAACTTCGGCATCAAATAAAATACATCAATCTTGCGCTTAACAATGCATACCGCATTTAAGCGCAAGCACTTAGCGTTTCATTAACGCTCATAAATGACTTCGACATCATAATCATCATCGTCGTCATCATCAAAATCATCTTCGTCTTCTTCCAGTACTTCTCTGTGGTAGTTGTCCCACATAAACTCAACAGGTTTCTCGTCATCCACGTTAACTTCTTCAACAGGTAAAGAAGCGAGCAATTCACTGACTTCAAAGCATAATTGCTCAGTACCTTGCTTCTGGAACGCAGAGATCTGGAAATACGGCGCATCCCAATCAAGCTCTTTGCGAATACGCTCACACACTTCCTCGGCTTCTTCAGGAAGTAACAAGTCCACTTTATTGAACACTAGCCAACGAGGCTTATTGGCAAGCTCAGGGCTGTATTTCTCCAGTTCGGCAATAATCGTTTTTGCATTATCAACCGGATCTGATTGATCGGCAGGCATCAAATCGATCATGTGCAGTAAAACGCGACAACGTTCTAAGTGCTTCAAGAAGCGAATACCTAAACCTGCACCTTCTGCCGCGCCCTCAATCAACCCTGGAATATCAGCAATGACAAAGCTCTTTGCTGCATCAGTGCGAACAACACCAAGGTTGGGCACTAACGTCGTAAATGGGTAATCCGCAACTTTTGGTTTTGCAGCTGAAACACTGCGAATAAAGGTTGATTTGCCCGCATTGGGTAATCCCAACAAACCAACATCAGCAAGCAGTAATAACTCTAACTTTAAGTTTCTGATGTCGCCGGGAGTACCGTTTGATTTTTGGCGAGGTGCGCGGTTAACGCTGCTTTTAAAGCGCGCGTTACCTAACCCGTGGAAACCACCTTTGGCAACCATTAAGCGCTGTCCGTGCTTCATGGTTTCACCTAATACTTCCAACGTATCAGCATCAGTGGCTCTTGTGCCAACAGGCACTTTTAATACTAAGTCTTCGCCTCTTCTTCCCGTACAGTTTGTACGTTGGCCATTTTGGCCTCGCTCTGCACGGTGGAAACGCTCAAATCGATAGTCTATTAATGTGTTGAGGTTTTCGTCGGCTTCAAGATAAACATCACCACCGTCACCACCATCACCACCATCCGGGCCACCTTTTGCGACGTACTTTTCACGTCGGAAACTGACAATTCCATTTCCACCATCTCCGGCTTCGACCCGAACTTCGACTTCATCGACAAATTTCATCGTAAATACCTATTTCATACTTTCAATTCCAATGCGTTAACACAAACGCACAGCAAGGGAATTTTAGCCTGTATCTTTTGCTTCTACCAAAATAAAAAACCCCGCAAAAGCGGGGTTTCAAAATATTCATTCGAAAAATGAATTACTCAGCAACAATGCTCACATATTTGCGGTTGTGCTTACCTTTCATTTCGAACTGTACTTTACCGTCGGATAACGCAAATAGAGTGTGGTCACGACCACAACCAACATTATCACCAGCGTGGAATTTAGTGCCGCGTTGACGAACGATAATGCTACCTGCTAGAACAGATTCACCACCGAAACGCTTAACACCAAGACGCTTACTTTCAGAGTCGCGTCCGTTTTTGGTACTACCACCAGCCTTTTTATGTGCCATGAGTTCTCGCTCCTCTTATCCGCTGATGCCCGTAATCTTCACTTCAGTGAACCATTGACGATGGCCCATCTGTGAACGTGAATGCTTACGACGACGGAACTTTACAATTTTAACTTTATCGCCACGACCGTGAGTAACAACTTCTGCTGTTACTTTACCGCCTTGAACATACGGGGCGCCTATCTTAACGTCTGCACCTTCACCAACCATTAGAACATTATCAAATTCAATAGTTTCACCCGGCGCAACTTCGATTTTTTCTAGGCGAACAGTTTGGCCCTCAGCCACACGGTGTTGTTTGCCACCACTTTGGAAAACCGCGTACATAACTTACTCCGCTCTCACGCTAGCTTTTCTAGCGTATAAGGATTCTAAAACAGGGCGCGAATTGTACGTGAAGAGAGATATTCTCGCAAGCCCCATCTTGAATTTAATTTGTACAAAATCATAGAAATAAACAGTTATACCTAAGAGTGCTCAGCAAATACTGGATACTTGGCTAGATTTTTGTAAAATTGCCGCACTCAATATATTAGTAAAAGTTAACTGGCTCAAATCCCAATGGACATCAACGCAATCCAACAGCTTTCAGAGCAAGATATGCTCGCCGTCAACCAACTGATTCAGGAGCAAGTTAAATCTGACGTCAGTTTGGTTAATCAGCTTGGGTTTTATATCATAAACAGTGGTGGTAAACGCATGCGTCCCCTCCTTTGCGTTTTAGCCTGTCGAGCACTTAACGCAAAGAATCACGACCTTCATACACTCGCCGCTATCATCGAATTCATTCACACAGCCACCTTGTTACACGATGACGTTGTTGATGAATCGAGTTTACGCAGAGGCAAGAAAACAGCTAACGAAGTATTCGGCAACCAAGCAAGCGTATTGGTTGGAGATTTCCTTTACACCCGTTCTTTTCAAATGATGGTTAGCCTCAAGAACATGAGGGTGATGGAAATTCTGTCGACATCAACAAACGTGATTGCAGAGGGAGAAGTCCTTCAATTAATGAATTGCAATGATCCCGACACGACTGAAGAAAGTTACATGCAGGTGATTTATTGTAAAACCGCTCGTTTATTTGAGGCGGCAACGCAATTAGCGGCGGTATTAACGAATCAGCCTGCCGAAATTGAATCGGCTATGCAAGATTACGGCAAATACCTCGGCACGGCTTTTCAGTTAGTTGATGACATCATGGATTACTCTTCTAATGCGGAAGAAATGGGTAAAAACCTTGGGGACGATCTTGCTGAAGGTAAGCCCACATTGCCATTACTTTACGCCATGTGGAATGGCACAGAAGCTCAATCCCTGTTAATTCGAGAAGCCATTGAAAAAGGCAATGGTATGAACAACCTCGATGCGATACTAAAGGCAATGGAAGAGACGCGCGCGCTTGAATATGCGAAAGCGCAAGCGCTCAAAGCGAAAGAGCAAGCATTGAGTGCCCTTTCTGCAATTCCGGAATCTGAATACAAAGATGCGTTAGCAGGGTTGGTTGAAGCCGCTGTAGAACGTGTTGCTTAACTGCACATAGCCTTTTAGCATCCACGCTGAAATGATTGAACGCAGGTTATTGAGCGTGTTTACTAAAGTTTGCGCTGATTGAGAGAGCACTTACTCAGGAGATTTGGGCGGAGTATTAATACGCTTATCTGCTTCTTCTATGGGTGCGACCTCAATCGTGTTAGCGTCATTCCCGTGATTCGTTCGAGTCGTACTTTTAATTTCACTATCAATTTCACCTTCAATTTCGCTTTCCGAGGCACCCTCTCGACTTCCTTCACCATTTCCTTCATCAGATCGAGAAAAATCGAACGAGGCTGGCAGCACGTTAATTCCAAAACGGTCGCCCAATTTAACAATGGCAGGAATGGTAATCGGTGAAAAAGGAAGAATGGTTAATACGCCAAGCCCTAAGCCTCTTATCAAATTGACAAATTGCTTATTTGCCTGACGCATTTCATCTTTAGATGCCTTTCCTTGAGTGTACTGATGATAGATATTCAGCATCACTTTGGTTTCTTGTGTTTCAATTTCTAGTCCACGTTTAATCACCAGCAAGTTACGACGCATAGAAACCGATGCTTTTTGCTTAACGGTCTGTCCACGCGTTTGTACATAGTTTTTTGCTGTTGAGTAAAATTTCATGAATTAAAAAATGACCTCTTCAATTAAAAGACACCTATTGTTATATCCATTTTACTGGATTTTATTCAGCGACAGTTTTACGCATTTGTTACAGCTTATAAATTTATATGCCTAAATGCGCCAATTTAATCAAAACTGCCTGTGACATCATTGATAAATTGTTTGAAAACCAATGCCGCTTTAAACACGCGTGGAGCATGTGTTTTGATGAAGGCTTCATCTAACACATAATTCGGATTTTCAGCTCGTAATGCTAAAAACTGATTTAGCACAGCCTCGCCATCGTAATCGCACCCAGATAAACGTAAGGTTAACTCCTCTGGCTCGGCACCAAACGCAACACCCGGTAAGCTTGAAAGGTTATACTTTTCCAGCAAAACATTGGCTAAATCTTTTGATGTCTCGATGCCAACGTTTTTCAATGCATCGCGGAAGGCACCAAAGTTAGGGTAATTATAAAATGCTCCTTGCGGTGTCGGGGCTTTTACTCCCACTTCTTGCAGCTTAGCACTCAAAAAACGATTCATATGACGGTGCAACTCACTGCATGCATCAATATGGCTTTCAATATCATCGTAGGCTTTATAAGCTTCAATTGCAGCTACTTGTATTGGTGCAGGAACACAAGACCACAACTCACTGGCAATATTGGTCATTCTAGCAAACATGCCAGGAATCGCTTTAGGAATAAAACAAATTCCAATTCGCCATCCACCCAGCGATAAGTGCTTAGATAGCCCCGAAGAAATTGCGGTGTGGTCCGGCGCATATTTTGAGATAGTTTGATATTCTCTACCGCTATTAACAAAGCCGTAGATTTCATCGGAAATAATTAACACATCCTCTTCTACACACACCTTCGCGATCGCCTTCAATTCTTCTTCGGGAATCGATAATCCTGTCGGGTTTGAAGGATAATTCAATAAAATCTTAGACGGATTTAATCCGGCTTTTCTCGCATCATGAATCAGTGTGCGTAACCCAGCAGGATCGATATGCATCCCCTGCTCATCTTGAGTTGTAGGCAATTTAATAACGCTACGTCCTAACATATAAGCCTGAGGGGCGTAACTTACCCAACTCGGTACTGGCATTATCAAGTCGCCTTCAACAGCCATTTGTAAGCTGTAAATAATTAGCTTGCTTCCCGGCGCAATCAGCACATCGTATTTGGAAGTATCCACTCCAACTTTTTCAGCATAGTAACCGGCGACGGCTTGACGCAATTCGGGTAATCCCGCGGTTGGTAAATATTGTTTATGTTGGGTGTTGTTTTTTAATGCTTCAGCAAGCCTAGGCGGAACAGGAAATGGCGATTCGCCAAACCCCATATGCAGTATTTCTTCACCTGCAGCACGTTTTTTAACGACGAGCTCATTTACTGCAAGTGTTGGAGACAATTCAAACTCTGTCTCAGTTTTCGTTAATGCAATCACGGTTGTCAATCCTTCATTGTTTTTAACCGCACAAAGCTTTTATCCCGCCTTTGGATCGTGCTCCTCTAAGTCACTAGAGATACCCCATTCGTGCGCAACAAACGCACCGACTACAGCTCCGTCATCGGGAAAAACGTCTTTATTTAGCCAAAAATTGGTTTTGTGTGAGTATTAAGTTGGTTTAGAAAGGCATTCAGCGTGCGCCAAATTTATTAGCCCTTCCGAAATCCATTCTTAATAATTTTTGAACAGGACACAACCACTTTCGGTAAATAATTTTACGACTACGACTGAAGGAATTTGGCACGATTGAAGAACCCAACCGCGCCCTTTATTTCTCTGCCCAAGGGGCTTATTACTTATTGATGAAAACTAAACGTTTTTCGCTTGCTCTCGTAATAAAAACTTTTGAATTTTCCCTGTTGCTGTTTTTGCAAGTTCCCCAAAAACCACAAACTTAGGACACTTAAATCGGGCAATATTTTCTTGGCAGAATCCAATAATTTCTTCACTCGTTGCCGATTCCCCTTCCTTTAATTCAATAAAGGCGCAAGGCACCTCGCCCCACTTATCATCAGGTTTGGCCACGACGGCCGCTGCAGCCACAGCCGGGTGTCGATAAAGCACATCTTCTAATTCAATTGATGAGATGTTTTCACCACCCGAAATAATAATATCTTTAGAGCGATCTTTAATCTCGATATAGCCATTCTCATGCATAACCGCTAAATCCCCGGTGTGGAACCACCCACCAGCAAACGACTCCTCAGTGGATTTAGGGTTTTTCAAGTAGCCCTTCATGGTGATGTTTCCACGCGTAAACACTTCGCCAATGGTTTCGCCATCGCTTGGAACGGGCTCCATGGTTTCAGGGTTTGCCACCATGAGATCTTCTTGAAGCTCGTAAGGCACACCTTGACGCGCTTTTAACACCGCCCGTTCGTCAGCTGGCAACTCATCCCAGTCAGGATTCCAAGCACAAACAATAGAAGGACCATAAATTTCCGTTAACCCATAAACATGCGTCACATCAAAGCCCATTGACTCAAGCTTGCCAATCACTGCTGAAGGTGGCGCCGCGCCTGCTGTCATCATAGCGATGGCGTTTTCTAGTTGATAATCTTTTTCCTCGTAGGCTTGAATCATCATGCTCATTACTATCGGAGCGCCACATAAGTGCGTTACGCCATGCTCTTTAATTGCTTCTAAAATGGCGTGTCCTTCTGTTCGTCTCAAGCACACATGCGTACCGCCCAAAGAGGTCACGGCCCAAGGAAAACACCAGCCATTACAGTGGAACATGGGCAACGTCCAAAGGTAGACTGGGAAATGCGTCATGCCCCACGTAAAAGCATTACCTACAGCATTTAAGTAAGCGCCCCTGTGATGACAAACCACCCCTTTAGGATCGCCTGTTGTACCGGAGGTGTAATTCAGTGCGATAGCATCCCACTCATCATCAGGTAAACGGCAAGGGTGCGCTTTATCACCTGTTGCAATAAAGGCTTCATAATCCTGCTCACCTAACAGCGCGCCTTCTCCATCGTAAATAGGATCATCAATATCAATCACAAGAATATCGGCTTTAACCTGCGAAAGGGCTTCTCGAATCACAGGTTCAAACTGCCTATCCGTTAATAACACTTTGGCTTCACTGTGATTCAAAATAAACGCCAACGCTTCTGCATCAAGACGGATATTCAACGAATTCAAAACAGCTCCACACATGGGAACACCAAAAGACGCTTCAACAAACTCGGGAATATTCGGCGCCATAATCGATACGGTATCGCCTTTTCCAATGCCCACTTTTTCCAACGCTGACGCCAGTTGTCGACAGCGTGTATAGGTTTCTGCCCAGTTGCGACGAATGTGTCCGTGGATCACAGCAGGTCGATTGGGATAAACAGCAGCGGTTCGGCGAAGAAAGGAAATAGGAGAGAGGGCGACAAAGTTAGCTTCATTTTTGTCTAAACCCGTATCGTAAATATTCTCGGTTGTCATTATGTTGCCTTTAATGAGTTTACCTAATACCAGCGTTGTGGCGGGTTATATGGAAACCTTTGCTACTCATCAGGTTTCAACCAATTAGGTATTAACGAAAAAGATGTAGAACCGTTTTTACCAGCTTTATTTTCTTTTGGCGATGAGACATCAGTCCTAGACTAGAAAACAAGATGCACACTTTTCGATACTGATATGGTTAAAAACCCCACCAGCGCGGGGTTTAACCAAAATAAGATGAATGGGTTAGGCAGGAATGTTGATTAAAGCGCGAGTAATTTTACGCGCCTCTAAGTCATCGAGTGCTTGGTTAATGTTATCCAATGTGTATTCGTGACTGAGTAAAAGTGCAAGATTAGGTAACTTGCCTTCTCGATACAAAGACACAAATAGCGGAATATCTTTGTCTGGTTGGCTACCACCGCCCCAGCTGCCGCGAATGTGCTTGCCACGATGAAATGCGTGTGGTTCAAGCTGCATTAACTCCCCTTCAGGCGGGTGCGAGGCAAAAATACACTGACCGCCTCCTTCCCTAACTGCTGAAAATGCCATTTCAATCGTTTTCGCTCTGCCACCAGCTTCAAAGCTGTAATCCACTCCACCTGGGCAAATCGCGTCAAGCTCAGACTCAAGGTCTTGCGTTGAAAGGTTAATACAGTGCGTTGCGCCAAGCTGCCTGGCCAAGTCTAATTTGTGCGCTTCAATATCTACCGCAATTAACATTTCAGGCTGAGTAGCATAAGCCGCGATGAGCGCACTTAAGCCCACGCCGCCTAACCCAAACACAGCAATTTTCTTTCCTGTTGATGCAGGATCATCGGGCAGTAATTTAGCTTCATTAAATACCAGTCCCATCCCTGTAGGCAAAGCACAGCCCAGTAGCACGGCTAATTTATCTGGCATGCCCTCTGGCAATTTAACCAAACGATTTTCAGCCACAATCGTCTGTTCACTAAACGTGGTTACACCACCAGAGTTCAATAGATACTCTTCACCGTTTAACGTCAACGGATAGCGTGCGCCAGCGGCATCTTGACCCAGCCCCTTGATCCAACCGAGTACCACTTTGTCACCTTCTTGCACTTTCGTTACACCGTCGCCAATCGACATCACGGTGCCCACCGCTTCGTGCCCTAATAAGTGAGGCAGCCATTTGTCCTCGCCTCTATGACCTCGCACTTCAGCTAACTGAGAATGGCACAATCCAGAATAGTGGATTTTAACTTGTACCTGCCCGGTTTGTGGCTGTGGAATTTCAACACCTTCCACCACTTGCAAAGGTTGACCTGTTTCAAATAGCACGGCGGCTTTCATTTGCTGAGGCATGATTACTTCCTATATTAATTTTGACGATCACAACCATTGAGAAACACGCTGCACGCGTTGCTGCGCTTTATCGAATTGTTGTTGCTTTCTATTTTGTTCTGCCAAGATGTCATCTTGTTGATATTCTGTTGCAAAGCGTCTGCGCTCGTTATCCAACGTTTTAAACTCGTTAAGGTAAATCAACGCCCACTTTAAATGCGCTAAGGGTAACAAAGCCCGTGCGTTTTCCAGTAGAGCAAGGTTTTCAGGAAACGCCTCTTTTACAAACGTCTCCATGTTTTTTTCATCGAGCGGGTAACGAGGCTGCGCAAAAAAGTCAGTCACCAGCTTCTCAGCGCTATCCCACCCTGCATATTCAAAATCAAAGAACGAAAGCTGCTGACTTTTTGGGTGTTGCAATGTGTTATGAAAACCGATGTCAGAAGGCGATAACACTCGCTGAAATGGGGTATGTAAAGATTGAGAAAAGTGCGATAACACGCTTTTTTCAACGCGCTTAAACGCAGGTAAAAAGGACTCTTGCATCCACAATATCAAAGCATCGTAAAGGGGTTGCAGAGATTCCGGCAAATCGATGTTTTCAAGCCCGTTAAACGTATCCAGCCTGCGTTCAATTTCACGACAAAACTCCGACGCTAAGCCTAATCCACCACGAGCAGGAAGAATATGTGCTGCCTGTTGCCTAATCGCTTTTCGGTTAATATTAAAAATAAATTGAGCAACTTGCGAAGTGTAAGCAGCTTCGTGCTCAACAACGTTAGCCTTGGATGGCAAGGCCCCTTCCAGCGCACTAAACAGCGCCGCTTCTTGTATCCCGCCTTTTTGGTCAGTGTCGTTAAACTTTCCTAACAACGCGGCAATGCACGGCACGTTTTGAGCCTGTAAAACCTCCATAAAATCCGTTTCTCGCTGAAAACGGCGGCAGTCATCGTAAAAATACTGCTTTAAAAAATACGCCTGCTCGGCAGTGCGGATTTTAAGGCCTCTGTTATTTTTACCGCCAGTGACCACCTCAATGTTCGTGACGGGCAACGCGACGACACTTTGCAGCCACCGCAACAGGTCTTCATCAAGAATGTGATGCGCACCTGACAGCATTATTGCCCTCTAATTAAGTGCGGAATATCGGACCAATGATGAAGGGTAGTATGGGAGGTGCCTTCGTGGTGATGATCCGGATCGAATAACACGCCACGGGTATGCATAGGAAACAGAGGGTGCTCAAGAATAGATGGCAAATCGTCAATAAACCAATCTAGATGAAGATCGGCGATTTGCTGCACTTTTTCGCTTTTTTCAGGGCAGAAATACACTTGATCAAAACAGCGTTCTAGCCCATTTGACGCCAGCCATAATCGCGCTGCGGCATGAAAATCAAGCTTGTCACCGATAATGGGATATTGAGTTTTATGACTGACCACAAACAAGAGCATGTTGTTTGTTTTCATTTGAGACAACGCCTGTGCCAACCCTTCATAAGGCTTGGCATCTCTGATAGCTTTGCCATAAACCAAGCCTTGTAGTTCAGTCCATTTCGGCTCTTCGTTACGTTCAATGAAGTAACTTTTTACCGCTTGTTTGGATTTTTCTACCGACTCAGGCAGCCACCCCGCATCCACACCAGCTTTATGAAAAACCCCTTCATAATTCACTATCGTATTATCAAAATCGATTCCTACACGCAGCATAAAGACCTACAACCCTTCCAGTTTATTCAGAATTTTAGGCAAAATATCTTCAGCTGTCAGGCCGATTTTTTCTCGGGCAGACTCAGGATCATGGACTTGGTCGATAAACACATCAGGAATACCGCAGCGCAGCAAGTTAACGGGTTTCGTGTAATGATCGATAACCCACTCACCAATAGCAGAGCCAAACCCGCCAATCAAACTGTGCTCTTCTAGTGTCACCACTAAGTCAAACTCGCCTAGCTTTTGCAAGTAGTCTTCGTCTAAAGGCTTTACCGTGTGCATGCTAGTAAGTTCTGTTGAAATGCTTTTTTCTGTTAACGCATCATGCAACTTTCCACCAATTTGCAATGCAGTGCCTGTGCATAATAAAAGTACTTTACTGCCGGGTTGCAACACATGCGCTTTTCCGAGCGTAATATCCGGCACGTCATCGTAGTTTAACGGCTCATTTTTCTTGCCGATTCGCAGATAAGTGGGCTGCTCTACCTCAAGCATTTGTGGCATCAAGGCTTCAAGTTCCAATGAATCTGCCGGACACACCACTTGCATGTTGGGCAATACCCGCATAATCGCAATATCTTCAAAGCTGTGATGAGTCGGGCCAAGGTTAGCGTAAGATAGCCCAGAGCCTGTCCCCACGATGACAACCGGCTCGTTAGCATAAGCCAAGTCCACTTTAATTTGTTCGAAGTTTCTTGCCGTGGTAAATGGGGTAATGGTGTAAATGAAAGGACGCATACCTAGGTTTGCCATGCCAGAAGCCATTGTAGCCATATTCGCTTCGGCAATACCGGCATTGATTGCCCGCTCAGGTGCAACGGCTTTTAACTTATCAAAAAGACGATTACCGATATCGGCGTACAGCAAACAAACCTTGTCGTTTTCGGCAGCCATTTGCGTTAAGGATTGTGCAAATTTATTTCTCATTTTACTTCTCTTTCCTACCGATTATTGTGATAAACCAAGCTCATTAGCCACGTTTTCCACCTCTTCTTCGGTAGGAATGCGATAGTGCCAATTGTTGTCATCTTCCATAAAAGAAACGCCGCCACCTTTTATCGTATCGGCAATAATAGCGCGAGGCTTGCCTGCTTGAATGCGTTCTGACTTCATCACCTCATAAAGGGCGTCAACATCGTGACCATTAACGCGTGACGTATGCCATCCAAACGCTTTCCATTTCGCTTCCATATCTTCCAACTGCATGATGTCGCAGCTGCGCCCAGTGCCTTGAAGTTTGTTGAAATCCACGATCACAGTGAGATTATCCAATTGATGTGCAGGGGCAAACATGGCGGCTTCCCAGTTTGTTCCTTCATTCAACTCACCGTCCCCCACTAACGCATAAAAATGAGAAGGCAACCCAGAGATTTTTGCTGCCTTTGCCATGCCAGTGGCAAGCCCAAGAGCATGCCCCAAGGAACCTGAAATATTTTCAACACCTGGCGGAGGGTTCTTACCAGGATGCTCTTCAAACGGGCTGCCGTTTTGCCCCAAAGTCATGACCTCTTCGGGGGCATAATATCCTCGTTGCCCAAGCACGCTATACAGCACGGCTGCTGCGTGGCCTTTACCCAGTAAAAAACGATCTCGTTCAGCCCATTGTGGCGAATCAGGGCGTATGTTCATTACCTTAAAATACAAGGTGTACAAAATCTCCACGCTTGAAAGTGAACACGCCAAGTGAGGCACTTTATTTTTGTTAGACACCTCAACAAGCTGATGTCGTATTTTAGCGATTGTATTATTTACTTCAGAACTCATGCTTACGCCATTTTCGAGTAGTTGTATTTAACGGATGCTTTTAGGTAAAAGACAGCGGCTCATTTGTTGCCTTACGCTGGCAAGCAAACAGTTAACTAAGCCAGCGGCAAAAAAGTCTTTACGCTTTAACCAGCAGAGTAAACTCAAGGCTTACGCGACTATCATCACCTAAGTTCGGCATTCCGCCATGCAATAATTTATCGTGGAAAACCACAAAACCACCGGGCCCTAAAGGCAACCCGACTAGGTTTAAATCTTCTTCTTTTTCATCGAGTACCGGCTTCATCATGCCGCCTCGCTCCTCACCATGAAAACGCCAAGCATCGCTTTTTTGCGACTCTGGCACCACGCGTAATCCGCTTTTTCCAGGCTGAGAATGTAGGCTCATCCAAATCTTTAAACGGTAATATTCACCGGGCGCACCGGGCATGTCGCCATGACCGAGATCCCAAAACCATTTATCCGCGTGTACCGGGCCAATATCAGCGCCACCTGGCCTCACTAAGCGCCAATAAATCCCCGGCCAACCAAACCCTTCTTCATCCGACACAAGGAAGTCACCAAGGCTTTGCTTTAACGTTTGGAAAAAAGCCAATTGGTAAACACTTTCCACCGCCATTGGTCCTAACACACGAGACGACTTACGCCACACACTGCCATGTTCGAAATGCTCTGGCTGATAAACTCTGTGATAGTTAGCCAGTCCCGCTTCGCGATATAAAGAGACAAACTCCGGAGACACACATTGAATCGTATGCAAATATTGCTCGGTTACCCACTGCCTTAACTGATGTAAATCTGAGTCGGTCATGTTGGCAAGGTAAAAGCCCGGGCCCGCATTAACTTCACTAAGAAGTGACTCTTGATTGAGATCTTCAAGCGTATGTACTTGCATTTTACTGTCCTCTCACTTTTGCTTTAATGCACTGAATGCACGTAAAAAGTTAACGTCCTGTGTACTCTAAAGGCTTACTTTACGGGCCGGATTGATTCAAATCTAATAAAGGACTGAATCAAGCACTCCCGCGTATCCGGGTTCCAGTCAATCAACTGATTTTCATCGGCAAAGCGGAAGTCTTTGTCTATCTCGATTTTTCTATCAATAAAACGCTCACGGCTCGACCCTTGATAATCATCCACTATCATTTTCGTAGTGATGTAAGAGGCGGTTTTACTTAAATGGCACAGCTGCTTAGGACCGTTTGAGCACCCCATATTTACATAAGCGCCTTCATACAGCGCCATGCGTAAATCCATGTGAAAAGACGCCACAGGAAAATAGTACACATTGCTCGCACTAAAAGGAGCCTCTTCAAACACGCACTCCGTGTCGCGAATCACCACCACCGACAACGAAGGATGCGTATCCAAGAGCCATTTGAAGAATTCGTCCCACTGCGCAATATCGCTATTGCGTTTAGGCTGTAACGTACTTTCACGCAGCGTTACAGTAATGAAAGCCTGCTTGTTTTCGGGTAACTGATGCTCAACCCATTGCTGTACGTAATGAGACGCTTTAGGCGTTGAATGGAATCGACGAGGATCGACACCTTGGTCTAACCAATAGTAAAAATCTTTATGAACCGTAATGGGGGGAGGGTTATCGAGTCGGTAATCCAATGGGAATCGATGGGACTGATTGTCTAAATACATTTGTGCTTGCGAACGAGAAGTGCAATAAGTCATGCCCTTACAAGCTGGAATCAGCGCACAGGCTTGCTTTACGATATTCTCTGCTCGCCACAACCTTTCATGTTCTTCTAAACAATACGCTTGCGCTTCCCATTGCGTATCGCGCGCAACAATCACCATGTGCAAGTGCTGTAAGCCTTGCTGCTCACGATAACAATCGGCAGTCGCCAGAAAAGACGTTACATCGTAAGTTTCTGAGCTTCTGTTTAAGTCATAGTACGCATACAAAATACGGCTATCATCCACTTCTTCCAGCATTTTTTTATGCTCAGATAAATCGCAAAAGATATGTCTGTCGTAGCTATACACCTTAATTTTCTCAGGCGATGCTCCCATTGCAATAAGCTGAGAAGACACGGCTTCAATCACTTCTGGCTTATCCCACAAAGTCAGAATGATAACGTCATAGTGCCCATTTTGAATCAATGCTTGCGTTGGCTTTTCAACATCAAAACCCAAAAAGTCGCCCGTTTTGTTGTTGTCTAATAACGCCACTAACTCGAAGGGTTTAGCATCACCAGATTGAATAAACTTTTCGAAAACCACACCTGCGCCAAACACCAAAGCATCTTGCTTTATACTTCCCATTTTCGCCCTTCCTCTAATACCGTAACAACTTTCATATGGCGTTTACTTAGCACACACAGCAAACAAGTAATGCGCCATGGGGTAAAAGCCAGTATGAACCACTTCATCATTCATTGAGAATAAAAACACATGGCGAAAATGGGTTTCCAATAACGCTTTGAAATCGTTGCCTGATTTGCAATTAACATGGCCAATTTTACTTTGAGGCGAGGCGTACTGCTGACTTTCTAAGGAAGGAATACCAATAATGACAACACCGTCATCATGGGTTGAGTGTTTAAGGTTCTCAACAATTTGATGCTCTTTTTCAGCTTCAATGTGTTCGAAGACATCCAAACAATATACGGCGTCAAAAGGTTGATTATTCGGTACAAGGGGACCGGCAGTAATATCGTGGACCAGCGCATTATCGTGCCACTGTTTATTCGGTGATGCGGCAATTGACTCAACAAACAAGGGGTCAAAATCGGTAACGGTTAAACTGCCGACTTCACTGGCAACAACCCGTGAACCGAATGCATCACCGCATCCAATCTCGGCGACCCGTGCTTTGCCCGCCAACATCTTGGCAACGAACTTATAACGGGACAAGACAAACACAACACGTTTAGGATCTTCGTGCCAAACCTGATTGGTCATCCAGCCAAGTTCTGTCTTATCAAAGTCAAAATTACCGCTGTATTGTTCTTCTTTTGCTTGTTTTTGTGTTGTCATGATATTTCTGCTTGAAATGCGTACCGCTAGAAAAATTAAAGCAACGTTGATGTTGCTAAAATTCAATATTACTCAGGTTTATATCGTCCAAGAGCACTTTTTCTTTGAACTTTTTTATTAACCCACCTATTGTAACGCGAAGCGTGTTCGCATTGTTTTAAAAAATGCGGCACCGCACTGTTATTTCAGTTATTTACACTGCCTTGCGCGCGCTTCGTAAGGTTAACGCTCAAGGTACCCCTGTTTTCTTATGTCTAACGCGCCCTATCCTATCCCTGCTAATCCTCATCAGTTTGAAGAAGAAATTAAGAAGAGCCGGTTTATCACCTACCTTGCTCACACCCCGAACATGGCAGCAGCAAAAGCCTTTGTAGATAGCATAAAAGAAAAGCACAGAGACGCGCGTCACAATTGTTGGGCGTTTGTATCCTCTCGCCCTGAAGATTCCACGCAATGGGGCTGCAGTGATGACGGAGAACCTTCTGGCACAGCTGGTAGGCCAATGCTAGCGCAACTTTCAGGCAGTGGAATTGGTGAAATCACAGCAGTAACAACACGCTACTCTGGCGGCATTAAACTTGGAACAGGTGGCCTAGTGAAAGCCTATGGCGGAGGGGTTAAACAAGCGCTTGAAGGTCTAACGACTGTCGAAAAAGTGCCACAAACGGAAATGACCTTACACTGCACCTACGAACAAGTTAGCTTAGTGGAACATGTATGCAGTGAGTTTGCTGCCGAGATTTTGCAGCGGGATTACAGTGAGAACTTAACATTATTGGTGACGTTAGATGCCCGATCAACCGCGCCGTTTCAACAATCGCTCATTAACAAAAGCTCTGGCAAAGTCACCATTAAAATAAACGAGTAGAAAGAAAAAAGCCGACAATCATGTCGGCCTTTTGAGTAGCATCAATAACGGATATTAACCGTTAACGAAATCTACACCCAGTTTGATGTCACCACGAAGGCCTTCAAGCATGTCGTCTTTTGCTTTTTGCTCAAATGCACTCAGTTCGCCGTAAGGCAGAATTTCTTCAACACCATTCTTACCTAAACGAACAGGGTGAGAGAAGAACGCAGCATCGTCGCTGTCATCTGTTTGTACGTATGTGTACTCAACAACGTCTTCACCTTGCATTGCTTTAGCTAAAGACAAGCAGAAACGTGCAGCTGCTTGGCCCATTGAAAGCGTTGCAGAACCGCCGCCCGCTTTTGCTTCAACCACTTCAGTACCCGCGTTTTGAATGCGGTGAGTTAGGCTAGAAACCTCTTCATCAGAGAACTCAACACCTTTGACTTGAGAAAGCAATGGCAAAATAGTGGTGCCAGAGTGACCACCGATTACCGGAACGTGGATGTTTGCAACATCTTGGCCTTTCAACTCAGCAACGAAGGTTTCTGCACGGATAACGTCAAGCGTTGTAACACCGAACAATTTATTCTTATCGTAAACGCCTTTTGCTTTTAACGTTTCAGCAGCGATAGCAACTGTTGTATTTACAGGGTTTGTGATAATACAAGTACAAGCATTAGGGCAGTTGTCTGCGATACCTTCAACCAATGTTTTAACGATACCAGCATTGATGTTGAACAAGTCAGAACGGTCCATACCAGGCTTACGAGGTACACCTGCTGGAATAAGTACGATGTCACAACCTTCAAGTGCTTGCGCTAAATCGTCTTTTCCGAAACCTTTTACTTTCACATCAGTTGGGATGTGGCTCAAATCTACAGCTACACCAGGTACTACTGGAGCAACATCATATAAGGACAACTCAGAACCCGCTGGCAAGTTAGTTTTTAACAATAAAGATAAAGCCTGACCAATACCACCGGCAGCGCCTAAGACTGCTACTTTCATTTCATTCTCCTATGAGTGCTTTTACGCAAGCGTAATAATATGAGGGCGTAAAGATACTTCTCTTTAGCTATTCATACAAGTGTTGAAGCCCCCTAGAGAGATTAGATTGCATTTTTAATAGTGATATGGAAAATATCAAAGCGTAATGTAAAGGGGACACAAAGTGGCATCAAAGCAAGAAGACGAAATCAAAGCCTTTCGAGAAATTCTTAAAAATGAAAGTTATGGCTCACAAGGAGAAATTGTTGAAGCCTTAAAAGAAATGGGCTTTGCTCATATTAGCCAATCTAAAGTGTCTCGTATGCTTAGCAAATTTGGTGCGGTAAGAGCCAGAAACGCAAAGGGCGACATGGTTTATTGTCTACCCCCTGAGCTGGGCATGCCAACGGCAAAAAGCTCACTAAAACAATTAGTTCTGGATGTGATGCACAATAACGTCATGATTGTTATCCGCACTACACCGGGCGCCGCTCAGCTCATTGCGCGATTACTGGATTCTTTAGGCCGTTCAGAAGGTGTATTGGGAACCATCGCAGGAGACGACACTATCTTCATCGCACCTGCGGACGTTAATGAAATCGAACAAATCCGCCAACAAGTCGAAAGAATGTTCGAAACGGTTTAACCCGTTGCTGCAACGTTTCAAAATCAGATTCAAATGAGTACAGCTAACCTAAACGAGCTGAAGCCGTCTTGGCTTGGTTGTACTCCCTTAATTTGTATTAACTCAGATGTACTAGCTCAGACTTGATCAATAACATCGCCGTATATAACCCTACCTAACATCGCCTTACCTAACATTTCCCTATCCAGCATCTCTCTATTCAGCATCGCCCTATCCAACATCACCTTACCTAGTGCCTCTGAACCTAAAATAAGATCACACCTAATTTAAAGCCTATTACAGCTGAACCGAAAATAGCTCACGCTTGACTTAATGCCTATTGCAGCTGTGGATACTGACTAATCAAGTAATCGTAAGTGGCTTTGTCACTCACTGCTTTTCGCGTGACCCATTGCTTATGACTTAAGTGAATAACAGCGCCCGCTTGAATTAATCCTTTTACAAATACATCTTTACTGTACTTGATATCAATTTGCTGAAGCGCTATGTCCAAGGCATCAAAAGTCCGACTATCCGTACTGATATCCACTCCTTGAGATAACATAAACGCAAACATTCGTTCTGCACGGTAGCTGACACTGAGCTTTAAGGCACTTTCACCGAGTTGATTAGTAAAGTTCAAATCCAAACCATAAGGCAATAAGGCTTTTGCCAGCGCTACATCGTCTTTTCTAAGCAGCTGATAAATAATCGTTGATGCAAGTGCAACACCAGAATCCAGCAACGCAAAAACATGCTCATTGGGCGCATTGTAAAGAATAAACAAGTTCACCAGAAACGGCATCATGTGCTCATTACCCGTAGACGTTAAATAGTGAACGGATTCATCCCAACGCTTTTCTTTAACCAAATCCAACACGGTTTCGTATATGCTTTTGGTTTCGTCTTCTATTTCGTCATAGTCACTGTTGGCTTGACTAATGCGCTGCCGCCTTTCCTTATTGCTTCGTTTAACCAA
Source organism: Paraneptunicella sp. (assembly GCA_964228975.1). GTDB lineage: Bacteria > Pseudomonadota > Gammaproteobacteria > Enterobacterales > Alteromonadaceae > Paraneptunicella. The sequence continues at coordinate 39,412 of CAXRCC010000102.1, forward strand.
TTCTCGGCGATACGCTTCAATGATCTCTTTGCTTTCAATGCTATCGCCCTCGCCTAAATGCGCTTCAATATCTGACCGTTGTGTGTATAGCCCTTCTGCCTCTGCGATACGAGCTAACAATACCTTTCGTGCTTTCTTTTCTTGGATTGCATTAGAACCCGAACGCTTCAATGCGGTATTTTCAATATGTTTAGCAATGAATCGTGTGGCTTCACTCAAACAACTGTGTTCAATCTCCGCATTCACATCAAACTCAACGACATCGTGTAATAACAGCGCTCTGACCTTTTGCATCAACAACGCTGCGCTTAACCGTTGCTCTGATGTGACATGCAATTCATTGCCAGCCGACAATTGTTCTTGGTACATCACAACTTGCTCGGCATTAAGTTGCTCACGAACCCATGACTTACCCAATTCCGTATTAGGTTTGCCGCCCCACGACAACATCGCCACACTGAGCGCATTGAGTTGTGCAGGTGATAACACATCTTCGCTGCGTTTAAGTAAATCCAAAGCATTGGGAGAATAGGGATCAGGGCTAATTGGGCTCCCCTGCTCTAACCACAATTCTATAAGTTGCGGCGATTGCGCGTTCACAGCATGAGTCAGCAAAGAGTGATAACGACCATGAGACTTAAGTACTTTATTGGCATTTAAGCCACTAGCGTAATACATGTCTGAAACCGTTAATGCCGATACACCGAACACAGTAGCCGCCGCTAAATCGGTGTAAGTGGGCCTCGCACCGAGTTCAATCATATGCTTGATCAACGTCTCAGGCTCGTCGGCCTTTACAATAATATGTTCAAGTAGCGAAGCCGCGCCTCGGCTATTGTGAAAAACCACATCGAAACGAAAGGTGCCCGCATCCACAGCCTTTTCGATAGGGGCCACTTCACCATAGCGGATGAAATTACGCACTAAGCGTTGTTGCTCTACACTGACTTCATCAAGCACTTCATCGTGATATTTAGGCTTACGCTTAATTTTTCGAAAATCCGTTTTTAGTGCTCGCGCTTTACTTGCTGTAAAGCCCATTTGATTAAAAGCGTAATCATAAGCTGCGTTTTCAACAGGCTCGCTTTGCACCAGCTTTTGTAATTGATAACGCTGACGCTTAGCCCAATCTTCGGTTAACTTATGGTGTGCAATAAAACGATCGCATTGATTCGACAACGCTTCTTCATTCTCGCTTTGCTTGTGAATGGCAACCGTTTTTTTATCCGCAGGTTTTGGAAAATAGGCAAGCTGAAACGCCTTTTGCTCGACACCATTTCCAGAATGAGAAACGGCATCGGGCGTAGGTGGAAATAAACGTTCAGAAAACTGTGTGATAAGTAAGGTAATTGCGACAACAAAAACAACAAATAGCCCTTTTGTTTTGTTATTCCCCAGCAAGCAGGCAATCTCCTTATCGATATTATTTAAGTATCAAATCTAACCACACGAGACGATGATCAGAAGAAGCCTTACGATCACTGATTAAACGATAGGTCTCTTCATCTTTTGTTGGCCAGAAAACAGCACCGTCTTTGATGTCAAATCCCGCTTTAGAGGGCAGCACATAGTCGGCTCTCATTCCCCAGTAAGCCGTGTGAAATGGGGCATTAACATTATTAGGCTTGGCAGCTTTAGCCCCTTCGCTCGACGGAGTAAAGCTCGAATTTATTTTATCGTGCTTCGCTAAGTTTTTGATTGCGTTACCGAATGAGTCTCCTTCAAGGTAAGATGCATTCAAATCCCCCAATACCACAAATTGCTCACCCTGAAAGGCTGACTTTCTGCCTTGGTCATCATAAAAGTAGCCTTCACCGTTTAAGTAATCAACCCAAAATTGTACTTCGTCGTGATTACGTTTGCCGTTTCTATCTTCTGGTCCATCAAAAACGGGAGGGGTAGGATGGCTCGCCAAAACATGAACTGTACGACCATCAATATTCACGGGTAAATCCCAATGAGACTTTGAAGATAAGCGCAGAATAGCTTGTGCTTGTGGTGAATACCACGGCGTTCCATCTAGCTTTGTGATCTTACTCAGTAAGTTATTCGGCATATCTTTCCACAAAAAGCCCTGAAACGTTCTAATTTCGTCGTCCATAATGGGAAAGCGGCTCAGCACCAACATGCCGTATTGCCCTGGGTAATGTCCAAAGCCGAACTTGTCCGAAAGGCCGCCCGTTTTGCCATCACCGTTTAGATCTATTCCTGCTGGCACCCCAGTATTCACCGGAGCAACATAATAATATGGGTAGTTGATGGGCGATTGACCTGACTGCGATTGCTTTAAATAATGTTCAATAAACTTTTTCACGCCCTCTTTTTCGTTCGAGATGTAATCAAACTCATTGATCAACAAAATATCCGGACGCACCCGTTGAATAATCTCAGCGACATTTTTAATTTGTTGTTCATTGCCATGCGCTAAGCGCTGTTTCAGCTCATTTCCCTTTGGCGTTTTGCCCTGTTCAACATAGTTACTCCCGTCCATACTTGCATTAAACGTGGCTACGCGAAGGGTTTGTGCATTTGCATGCATACTTGCTCCTAGAAGCATTATTAGAATTAACAGATGTTTAGCCATACTACTCATTTCATACTTTAGCGAATCATTCGACGCCGACTATACCACAGACACAAAAAAGCCGACCCTAAGGTCGGCTTTTTCATTCAACAGATTCTAACCATTAGAAATTGTATTTAACACCCATGCGGATTTCCCACAATGAAGCGTCTGATACGCGAGTTTGGCCAGCTGGCTGGATGAACTCTTCGTATACGTATTGGTTTTGATCGTTGATGCTACCAGAAACCACTTCCTGCGCACGCGGGAAGCTTGCTTCGTATAGTACACCCCAATCGTCGTTCAATAGGTTACCGAAGTTTTCGATAACAAGGAACGCACTACCTTTATGACCTTCGTAGAAGCCTGGGAATTCTTGCTCGATTTTCACGTCGAACTTGTGGAACCAAGAGCTGTTAATGCTGTTACGTTCCATGATTTGACCACGAGTCAAACCTTCCGCTTCGATGAAGGCATTGAATGCATCAATGTTGAAGTCATCACCGTATACAACGTTTGCGTCATTCACTTCAGGAATGTACAACAAGTTGTGGTCGATGAAGCCTACAGAACTACCTAAACCACCGTTTAAGTCACCGTCGAATACATAACTGTATGGACGACCTTCGTTGATAGTACCGAAGATAGAGAACTTAGTTTCGTAACCGTCGAAGAACTCGTGCTTGTAGCTTAAACGAAGCGTGAAGCGGTGAGGGATTTCGTAGTTAGAAGTCGCTGTACCTGGGTTCTCTGGATCAGATACTGCTGGGCTGATGTAGTTAGAGAACGCTACTGAGCTTGTCATTGGGCTCACGTCGTCTGCTTTTGTGTAAGCATAAGCGATTGACCAATCAAGACCAAAGTCGTGAGACTTAGTTAATGCAAGTGATGCACTCAAGCTATCACCAGAATCACCTTGAACGTTAGTCAATAGGAAGTCTTGACGACGACCATTTGAGCTACCGTAGATAGGACGACCGTCAGGCGCTGTACCTACTTGTACGCGAGAGATATCACGGATAATCGCAGCATCTTGCTTGTCGCTGTACAACAAGTCAGCCATTAGTACGTATTCGTTATCGAACGTGTACGTTGCACCGATTGCGTATTTCCACTCTGAAGGAATATCGAAATCAGGGTCTTGTAAGTTGATACCACCATTACGACCTTGACCATCTGCAACCGCATCAAACAAGTGCTGAGGGATATCGTAAATTGGGCGACCACTACCGTTATGAGGAAGTGTGAACAACGTGTCTGTTACGCCATCATCGTCCAACGTACGATCTTGATTTTCAACCTGAATAACACCGTTGTTTGAGTAGTTGTTAGAAATCCAAACGTTCGGATTACCACCAGAGTACAAGCCAACACCACCACGTACTTCTAGGTTATCGTTAATTACCCAGTTAACACCTAAGCGAGGCTGTAGTAAGTCGATACCGTCAAGGTTTTGTTGGTTAGAGAAACCGTATAGGTCTTGAACCTGTGGGTTTTCTGGTGGAACGTCATCACTTGTGTACCAGTCATAACGAAGACCGAAAGTGATCGTCATGTCTTGGTCAATCCAGAAGTATTCGTCTTGGATATATGCCGTGTGAATTTCGTATTCGAATTCAGCAGCCGCATCAGCAGGGTTGTTTGAACCCGCAGCACTTTCATAAGTGATACGGTTAGGACGACCCGCTTCGAAGTCTTCGATTGAGCTGAAACGGTACTCACCTTCCGCTTCTTGAACGAATAGGTTAAATACGTCTAGCTTTTCATACTCATAACCACCTGTGATGATGTGGTCATTGTAGATGTAAGTACCCGCGATTTTGATCGTGTCGTTTGAGTACTTAAGTTTGTTAGCGTGACGAGAGTCATCCGCGCCTAAGTAAACCGTTGCACGAGAGTTTTCACCGTCGCCATCGTGGTCAAAGTTAGTTGTGATTTGTACTTCACCGAAATCAGTGCCACCAAGTGGTGTAACGAACTGTTCGAAGTCTGACGTACCTAAACGAATTTCAGTTGAGAAATTGTCCGTCCAGTCAGAGTACAAAGAAACCACATAAGACTCGAACTCACCACGTTGTGTGTAGTAGTGGTTAGAGAATTCATATTCGTTAGAGTCACCATCAGATTCACGGATGATGTCACCGTCGTTGTAGTTGTAAACCAAAGAAGCACGGTGTGCATCGTTGATCTGCCAATCCAACTTCGCCATGATTTTTTCGTCTTCTACAGGAAGAGAAGTAACGAAATCACCTGGCTCATAGCCGTATAGGTCACGAGCGATTTGCTCGATACGATCTAGCTGTTCTTGAGATACACCTTGTACTTTAACCGCTGCGTTAGAGTCGCCTGCGCCACGGTCAAACAACGTTGCACCTTCTAGCTTCTCGTAAGAGGTGAAGAAGAATAATTTGTCTTCGATTAGTGCGCCACCAACGTTGAAGCCGAAACGTCTTTCGTTGAATGCGCCTGTTGCGATGTCTTCGCCTTCAAGCTTGTCGCCACGGAAGTCATCATTTGTGTAATCGAAGAAAAGTCCGCCGTGTAGTTCATTACCACCAGACTTAGTTACAGCGTTGATGTTACACGCTGTGAAACCACCGTATTGAACATCGAAAGGTGCTAATTCAACAGCAACCTGATCGATTGAATCATATGAGAAAGGAATACGGATAGTTGGGTAACCACTGCTACCTAGACCGAAGTTATCGTTAGTACGGATACCGTCAACAGTTAAGCTGTTGAAACGAGAGTTTGCACCCGCACACTGGATAGAATCACCGAATGCTTCGTCAACATAAATACGCGGGTCGATTTTAACCAAGTCTTTAATGTCACGGTTAATCGCCGGTGCGTTTTCCAAATCTTCTAAACCGAAGTTAGCAACAGGACCAGAAGCGCCGAAAGTCGAGTTAACAACAGAACCTGTTACCACGATGCTTTCTACTTGCTCTTGTTCCAAGCCCAAGTTTACACTTTTGGTTTCACCCAAGTTCAAATAGACGTTTTCAATTTTCTTCGTGCCAGCTGAGTCAGTCACTTCAACAGTGTATGGACCACCAACACGCATACCACGAACTGAGTATGAACCCGTTTGGTTAGATTCAACGACTTTAACAGCACCTGTACGGTTATCAGTAATGGTAACAGTAGCACCAGATACCAATTGACCATTTTCGGTCATTACCGTACCACGAATGCTAGACGCAGTTTCTTGCGCAATCGCAGTAGAACCCATGCCAACAGACAACGCAACTGCTAGAGCGATGCGGTTGAGATTGGAGTGTTTCATTGTGTTTTCCTAAGTGTTATTGAGTGTAAAACGAATTTTCCTGTTTATTCTTCAGTGATTTTAAAAACAGAATATTGCATTCCTATTAATTAATGCTCTCTATTTTGGAGCTTATTAGTTTTCAAGGATTCTGCTAATTTTCATTAGAATTATTTTCACTAAAGATGAAATTCTTTTCACCAAATAAGGAAGCATTGACGGTAATCTAATTACACGTTTAAATACCAATTCTTCCCCTGGTTACAAATCAGCCAATTAGCCAATTTAATGTGCGCATTCTCGTCGATAGAAAAAAAATTGCTAGCACTTATTAATATTCATAATATTTTATCAATATATGTTTAATTTCAACAACTTACCTTTTTCCAGTAATTTTACTTATTGCAATAAGTAAGGTTAATTGGTGAAATTATACAAATTGGGAACGAACTCCAACAATTAACGTGTTAACAAATAGAATGTCAAAGGCATACTGGTACCTCTGTTTTTTACTGTCTGTATTCCTAATTTGGTATACAGCTAAAAACCAAATTAGTGTAGTCGAAAAACCGCTACCTCGAATTCTCGAGTTCGAAGACGTGTGTCAAACAGAAAACCACTCTAATCCACATTCTTTAGTTTTACTCGCCCCAAATTCATATATGGCGAAACGAATTTTACAGCAATTGTGTGATAGTTCTATAGTCAGTAAACAATTCGGGAAAGTTATCGCTTACTGGCAGACCGAAGAGCGTGATGTTTTACAATTAATTGGCAAAGGTGTGGTTGACCTTATTCTGATAAAAGAAAACTTTATTAACGCCTTTGGATCCGACACAACTTATGGCTATGAAATGATCGCTTCTTATGCCGATTACCAAGCCTATCTCATGTCATCACGAGAAAAGCCCATACTTAGTAAAGAATATATTTTAGGAAAACGCATAGGAATTTTGGATTATCCTACCAGCCGTTCCGGTTATATTGCCCCTGTAAGATTACTCAAAGAGCTTGATTTATCGGTTCAACAGGTCGAATTAGTCTACGCAAAATCCCATAAAGAATTACGAGAATTATTAAAGGCAGGCAATGTCGATTTGATCTCTTCTTATTGGAAGGAAGAAGATGAAAAACATTTCTCACGCAATTACATTACCCCGTTAGATAGCGAAATTAGCGGCAGTAAATGGTATTTAAAAATGTTAGAGCGCAATACCAATTTAAAATGTGAAGTGCAGCGAATTCTCGAGCAGCAGTCCTATTCAGAAGATTATTCTCAGTATTATAAAAATATAAAAATTATCAGCCCGTGTGAGAGTAAATAACGTGAACACAAATGTATTTAAACAATATTGGGGACGTATTAGCGCGGCTTTTTTTGTGTTGCTATCTTTGCTTACGCTCTTGCACTACAACACAACCTTAACTTTTCAAGATTACGCAAGCAGCCGACTCACCGACGCGACGCTCAATCGAATCGCACTGGATATCCCGGAATTAAAATTAGCCGATCAGCGTTTTAACCAAGCCGTAAACACCAGCAAAGTGGCGCGTTATATCGACCAATTGAATGATTATTTAGCAAGAAATAGCCACCCTATTCGCGTTATTGCCATTCAAGACACTCACGTTAAAGCTAACGATATTGCCAAAAGTCAAATTACCAAAAATTTACTTTTCCCTAGGCAAACTATTTCTATTCGTTTTGCCATTTTACCTATGGAGCAAAACTATCATTTATATACCTTGCCTTTGATACTATCGATAATATTAACCTACTTGGCAGTGCCATTTTTAGTGAGTAAACCCACTGAAACCGTTGATATTATCGCTGAACAGGAAGATGAGCCCTGCCGATTAGTCGTCGATTTAACAACAAGAACGCTATATTTAAATAAGCAAACCGAACTTTCTGTACCGCTTGCCAATAAACCGTTTTGTTTTTACGTTGCCATGTTAGATTTTTGCGCAGATGAAAAAGAAGCCGCGCTTTACCACAACAAATCATTACCGGAAGAATTTCTCGCATTAACCAGTAAATATTTCACCCGATTAATGGATTTAGGGCACACCAAGCGAAAACGCCCTGATTTTAATGCCAATATCGACAAAATGTTGAGTGAAATTAGAAATGCATTAGATGAGATTTTTCAAACAGAATCAGAAGCTAAGCATAAGTTCTATCCGAAAAAGGCACAGGGTGAAGGGTCTCGGTCCAAGCTTAATAATTTTGCCCTCTCGGGTCTTTCTTGTGACGACTTCGAATTAATCGGTAAATAATAAAACCCGGCGTCTTGTAATAAAAATGACATTTTATTGCGATCTATGCCATGTGCCGCTAGCATTTTTTAAATTCGCTGGTAGTCTTGTCGCATTTGAAAATTGGCTAGTTTTTACTAATGATTGAAACGCGTATTATCGCCATCGCAGGTGGCTCTGGGTCAGGCAAGTCCTTATTTACCAAAACCATTAAAGACGAAATTGCACAATCCGGGGCAGATATTATCGTACTTTGCGAGGATCACTATTATCGTGATCAGTCACACCTTTCCATGGAAGAGCGCGTCAAAACGAATTATGATCACCCTCAAGCGTTTGAGCATTCATTATTAGTCGATCATTTAAAGAAACTAAAGGCTGGCGAATCTATTGAATGCCCGCTTTATTCGCATGAACAACACACCCGTTTAGAAGAGAAATTACTAGTACCACCCGCGCCAGTAATCATTGTTGAAGGAATATTACTGCTAGCAGAACCTGAACTATTGCCGTTGTTTGATGTGAAGGTCTTTATTGATACACCGTTAGATGTGTGCTTGCTACGCCGCATAAAAAGAGATATCCAAGAGCGTAACCGTGATTTGGACTCCGTCATTATGCAGTATCAAGAAACCGTCAAGCCTATGTATCATAAATTCATCGAGCCAAGCCGCTTCATTGCGGATGTTGTGGTCACCCAAGGAGGTAAAAACCGCATCGCCTTGGACGTAATCAAATCCCATATCAAACAGATATTAAAATAAAAAATAGGATTCAGTATGATTAGCTTGCTGGGAATCGTGGCTTTGCTGGCTATTGCTTATGCGTTGTCTTACAACCGAAAAGCAATAAATTGGAGAACGGTAATTGGAGCGTTTGCAATCCAAGCCGCAGTTGGTTTGTTAGTATTGTATTTTCCGCCTGGAAAACAATTCCTTTTACTGGTTGCTGGCGGCGTACGCAGTGTTATCGATTATAGCCAAACAGGTATCGACTTCATGTTTGGCAAACTCGGCGGCGATTCCTTAGGCTTTATCTTCGCGTTTAAAGTGCTTCCCGTCATTATTTTCTTCTCTGCGCTCATCAGCGTGCTTTACCACATCGGCATCATGTCATGGGTGATCCGTGGTATCGGTGGCTTCCTACAGCGTATTTTGCAAACGAGCCGCCCAGAATCCATGAATGCCGCTGCCAATATCTTTGTTGGACAAACAGAAGCCCCACTCGTGGTAAAACCTTTTATTAATACAATGACCCGTTCAGAGCTATTTGCGCTTATGGTCGGCGGTATGGCCTCTATTGCGGGTTCTGTTATGGCGGGTTACGCAGGCCTCGGCGTAGACATCAAATACCTTGTTGCCGCTTCTTTTATGGCAGCTCCCGGTGGCTTGTTAATGGCTAAAATTGTCATGCCTGAAACCGAAAAAGCCAAAAACGATGTTGATGAGCTTGAACAAGAAGTTGAAGCCAGCGCAAACGTATTTGAAGCAGCAGCAGAAGGCGCAGCAGGTGGTTTGAAAATTGCCGCCAATGTCGGTGCCATGCTAATGGCTTTCATCGCACTGATTGCAATGCTTAACGGCTTAATTGGTTATGTAGGTGGACTATTTGGTCAACCGGATTTAACATTCCAAGTCATTCTTGGGTTTATCTTCCAGCCGCTAGCTTGGCTTTTGGGCGTACCTTGGAATGAAGCGAATTTGGCTGGTAGCTTTATTGGTCAAAAACTCGTAGTAAATGAATTCGTTGCTTATCTTGACTTCGTCAGTCACAAGGAACAGCTAAGCGACATTAGCCAAGCCGTCATTACCTTTGCGTTGTGTGGTTTTGCTAACTTTTCCTCAATCGCCATCCTCATGGGTGGTATCGGAGCAATGGCTCCAAGTCGTCGTAGCGATATCGCGAAATTGGGTTTACGGGCAGTGATTACTGCAAGTTTTGCTAATCTGATGAGTGCAGCTATGGCAGGCTTTTTCTTAAGCCTATAAGGGATAAACTCATAAATCACTCGCTATTCGAGTGATTTATGATTGAGATCAATTCGACGGTGCTAACGCCTGTTAACATCGTCGCACTGTTACTTTATCAGAGGTAAATCATGAAACTTGTTGCCGTAGATTATCAAGCGGAAAACGCTGCTCAGCTGTTTGTTGAGTCTTTAAAAGAAACTGGTTTTGGCGTGCTTAAAAACCACCCAATCAAGCAAGAGCTTGTTTCTAATATCTATTCAAATTGGCAAAAGTTCTTTGATTCAGAAGCCAAGCATGACTTCATGTTCGACAAAGAAAAGCAAGATGGCTATTTCCCACCAGACATCTCAGAAGTCGCAAAAGGCTTTAAAACAAAAGATATCAAAGAATACTTCCACTATTACCCTTGGGGTCGTTGCCCTGCAGAGTTAAAAGAAGAAATTTCAACCTACTACAGCGAAGCCATGTCACTGGCTGCTGAGTTATTAGGCTGGGTTGAAAATTACAGCCCTGAAGCCACGTCTAACAATTTCAGCCAGCCGCTTTCAAGCATGATTGATGGCAGTGACTTAACCTTATTACGCGTACTGCACTACCCACCTTTACAAGGTGATGAAGAGCCAGATGCAATTCGTGCCGCAGCGCATGAAGACATTAACCTGCTAACTATTTTACCAGCAGCAAATGAGCCCGGCCTTCAAGTAAAAGGCAAAGACGGAAATTGGTTAGACGTACCTTGCGATTTTGGTAACTTGATCGTTAACATTGGTGACATGCTTCAAGAAGCATCAGGTCATTACTTCCCATCCACAACGCACCAAGTGATTAATCCTGAAGGACAAGATCAAACAAAGTCGCGTATTTCATTACCGCTTTTCTTGCATCCGAAGCCAGAAGTCAAACTATCAGAGCGTTACACAGCGGATAGCTACCTCAAAGAGCGTTTGAAAGAATTAGGCGTACTGTAAGCTGATAAAGCACTTGTCGCTTTACAAAAGAAGGGCCCGATAGGGTCCTTTTTTATGTCTAAAAAGTGTCATTTAAACGTGACTCCATACTCCCCTTTGGGCTACCCTAACGCCCTCGCAAAAAGTAATTACTATCTAACAATGAAAAAAACTTTAGCAGCACTTTCTTTATGCATGCTCTCTAGCGTTGCTATTGCAGAGCAACCCAAATTAATTGTTCAACTTACCGTTGACCAATTACGCGGCGATCTTCTACACAGATACAAGCACCATTTCGTTAATCAACGGAATCGAAAAGGGTTTAACCGCTTTTTAGAACAAGGCGTAACCTACGACAACACGCACTATCGCCATGCCGCCACGTTAACCGCGGTCGGTCATGCAACCTTAGCCACAGGCGCGCTGCCAACCCACCACGGCATCATCGCGAATAATTGGTATGATCCTTCAACGGCCAGCGACATGTATTGTGTGGCGGATAAAAAAGCCAAATTGGTTGGAGATGAAGGAAAAGCGGCCTCGCCTGCAAACCTAATGTCGTCGACCTTCTCTGACGAGCTGCGAATGGGCACAAACGGCAAAGCCAAAGTGTATGCGGTTTCCATCAAAGACAGAGGCGCGGTGCTAACAGGTGGCCATTTCGGTAAAGCCTTTTGGTATAACAAATCGACAGGTAACTTCGTTACAAGTAGCTACTACTACGACCAATTGCCAGAATGGGCTGAAGCATTTAACCAATCAGGGCTTAAAAATAGCTTCCTAGGCAAAGAGTGGAAATTATCCAAGCCTGAAGAGGAATACCATAACGACGTACAAAACCGTGTTTATCAAATTCCGCCTAAAGGCTTTAACAAAGGCTTTCCACACCAAATGCCTAAGTTAACCGATAAGCTTTACTATCGTATGATTTCAAACACTCCTTACGGTGATGAAATGACCATCAATTTTGCTAAAAGCATTATTGATAACGAGCAGCTTGGTGCAGATGAGATCACGGACTATTTATCAATTAGCTTTTCTGTGAATGACTATATTGGTCATACCTACGGGCCAAACAGCTTAGAAGCAGAAGATGGCTTAATTAAACTCGACAGCATGCTGGCTGAGTTCTTCTATTACCTTGATAAAAAAATCGGTTTAGATGACGTGTTACTCGTTATTTCTGCAGACCACGGTGTTGATTCCATTCCCGAATATAAAAAGGCATTGGGCTTTGCTGGCTTTAGAGGCGATGTAGAAAGCGCGGTTGATGAAGCGAACAAGTCCCTTATGGCGAAGCATGAATCGTCGCAATCTTTTGTTAAAGCCATTGCACTACCGAATGTGTACTTCGACCACGATGCGCTGGCTGCTGCAGATGTAGACGCCGACGACTTAGCTGAAGAGTTTGCAGCGCTTGTCATCAAAGATGAAGCCATCGACAAAGTCTTCACACAGGCGCTACTAAAAACTCCCGGAAATCGTGACGTCATCAGCCAACGTGTTTTCAATAACTTCGTTGACTCCCGCTCAGGCGACATCATCGTGGTTCAGTCGCCTTCAGCCATTATGAAAAGCTATTCAGCCGCCACTCATGGCTCTCCGTACAAATACGACACACACGTTCCCATGTACTTTGCAGGCTGGAAGTTGAAGCCTCAGCGTATTACGCGCTTAACATCACCAGAGGATATTGCGGTTACGCTTTCCTCTGTGATGCGAGTCGGTTTCCCTGATAAAGCCACAGGCACGGTTTTACCAGAAGTGGCAGACGCACAATAAGGCTCAGCAAGCAGCTTAACTGCAAGCGTCAGCTAGATGAAAAGGAGGCAAGCGCCTAATGCCAGTCAGTTAAGCTGACTGGCTTTTTTCTTTTTCAGAGGTTTGCACTCTATACTCCAATAGCGATTACCATACCCTAAGCCGCTGGAGGCATAAGCAATATCGACATATAGTTAAGCAAGTCAGCTATGAACCCGAGTCATTATCATGCGTTCAACTCCCTTTTTCTCACGCGCCATTAAATCGACGCTATTCATCCCTTTTTCTGTATTTAGTCAAAGTATTGTCGCAGCGCCCTGCCCTGAAACCTTTTATTCATTGCCCTTGCCTGAAAAAGCCAGTACATGCCATCAATTTAATGACACGTTACCTGCGAGTTTAAGTTTTCATAGCAAGCACTCTATGGAAGAAGTAAAACAATTTTATCAAGGCACTAACTTGGTATTTCAAAGCAGCCAAAAACACCTTGGACGCTACGTCATTAAAGGGGAAGACGATCAATATCGCATTGTCATATCAAAGGATGGAAACGGCGCACAAGTGGATTTGTTAGTCATGAAGTAAACGAGTTGGCACACTCCGTGCTTAGTTCTGGAAAAGGGTTAATCTCTATCACCAAAACCTTATTTTCAGATAACGAACGGAGTGAATATGGAACTTGTCATTGTACTTCTCATTTTATTGATTGCAGTTACTGTCGTAGCAATCAAACTTAATGATGGTGGCTTAGCATTCCCATTCAGAAAACGCACCACATTGTTCACACCAGTAGAAAGACAGTTCCTTGAACTGCTAGAAACGTCCGTTGGTCATCAATACCGCATTATTTGTCGTGTAAGACTGACCGACATCATCGACGTAAGAAAAAACACCGCAAAACGCACTATTCGTACCGCACTTCAACGTGCCAGTGGGAGAAGCTTAGACTTTGTATTGTGTTCTAAATCCGATATGACGCCAATCGTTGGCATCGACTTAGTTCACAATAAAGGGGACGGCTACAAAACTCAGCGCGATTGGTTTGTGGCAGGGGCACTCGATGCTGCGCGTATTCCTCATCTACGCATTAAAGTGAAAAGTGGCTACAAACCACAAGATATTCGTGCCTGTATTGACGCGAAGCTTGCTCCGCACAGATTTAAAGAACCTAAGAAGCCTATCGTAGCGGGCACCAATAACCCAGATAGAAAAGCACCGCTTACACGCCCGATTGCAGCATAAGCAATCACGGCTCTACCTGTTTACCAACGTTTTACCAAAAACCTCCAAGTTTGCCTCTACTTTATGTAGAGGCTTTTTTTATTAAAGCGTTTTCTTTGTAATAAACATGGCGTCGCCATAGCTGAAAAAGCGATATTTATTTTCTACCGCCACCTCATAAGCTTTCATCACATTTTCTTTCCCTGCGAACGCACTAATAAGCATGATCAGCGTGGACTCTGGTAGATGGAAATTAGTCACCATGGCATCCACAACCTGAAACTCATATCCCGGATAAATGAAAATGCTGGTATCACTGGCAAAAGCCTCTAACGTTTTACCTTGGCTGATAGCGTGTTGAGCTGCAGACTCCAAAGAGCGCACTGATGTTGTTCCTACCGCTACCACTTTGCCGCCATTGGCTTTGGTGTCTACAATCGCCTCAACCACGTCTTGAGGCACTTCTGCATATTCAGAATGCATTGTGTGTTCTTTGATATTTTCAACGCGAACAGGTTGGAATGTTCCAGCCCCCACATGCAACGTCACAAACGCCACCTTAACGCCTTTTGCCTTTAAGCGTTCCAATAAAGCCTCATCAAAATGCAAACCCGCTGTTGGCGCGGCAACGGCCCCGGCTTTTTCAGCATATACCGTTTGATATCGCTCTTTGTCGCTTAATTCATCTTCTCGTTCAATATAAGGGGGCAACAGCATGTGCCCGTGCGCCTCTAGCAAAGTAAAGACAGACTCTTCATGTAAGAAGCGAAGCACAAACAAACTGTCTTGTCTGGACTCCATTTCAGCGTGAACAGCACCTTCAAGAATCAATTTATTGCCAGGCTTGGGGGCTTTATTACAACGCACATG
>CAXRCC010000103.1:0-5093 GCA_964228975.1 Paraneptunicella sp.
CATAACAGTTTATGCCTGACGGCGATAGCGATACGGACCCACCTGATCCCTTCTCGAACTCAGAAGTGAAACGTATTAGCGGCGATGGTAGTGTGGGGATTCCCCATGTGAGAGTAGCACACTGTCAGGCTCCTATTTAGAAAAGCCCTTCACTAATGTGAAGGGCTTTTTGCTATTCGGAAGTTAATATTATTTAAGCGTTAGGGATTTAGCAGTAAAGGGAGTTGATGATTGTATCAATTACCTTATTCTCAATTTACTTCTCTTCAATACTTCCTACAAAAAGCCATGTATCATCCTTTGCAAGAATTCTACTGTTTAGGAAAAGTAATATGGAAACTCCTAATGAACAGATCTCGTACACAAAAAATTGGCTAAATGATGTCGTTATTGAATTGAACCTTTGTCCTTTCGCCAAATATGAAGTTGATAGAGGTGCAGTCCGTTATCAAGTTGAAGTGAAGAAAGATAAAAAAGAAATGCTTTCGTCTGTCATCGATGAATGCAGAATGTTGGACTCCAAGCCGGA
The DNA here is from genome assembly GCA_964228975.1 of Paraneptunicella sp. Taxonomy (GTDB): domain Bacteria; phylum Pseudomonadota; class Gammaproteobacteria; order Enterobacterales; family Alteromonadaceae; genus Paraneptunicella. The sequence goes on from CAXRCC010000103.1 coordinate 530, forward strand.
AATTGAAACCACGCTCATCATTTATGGCGAGCAATTTTCTTCATTTGATACTTACCTTGATTTTGCCGACTTAGCAAATGAGTTACTCTTAGCCCAAGGGTATGAAGGGATTTATCAAATCGCTACATTCCACCCGGAGTACTGCTTTGAAGGGGAGCCGAAGGATGACGCATCTAACTACACTAATCGCTCGCCTTATCCAATGTTGCATTTAATTAGAGAAGATTCTCTTGAAGCAACGTTAAACAAGTTTCCAAACGCAGAGTCGATACCCTATAGGAATATAGAATTAACGCGAGAAATGGGAGCAGAAAAGATGCATGCTCTTCTCAAAGCTTGTCGTCGCTAGGCACGAAAAGTCAGCCAAAAATCCTAATCTGTAAAGACGCCTATTAGTAAATAGCTCACTGATAGGCGTTTTCTAATTGTGATACTGAAAAAGTACAGCTAGCACAAGTGCTTCACTGGTAGTTAATACGAGGTGGTTTCAATTTAAACTAGGTTAATGCAGTTAACTCATGCCCAATTCTTTGAGTTTACGTGTAATGGTGTTTCGGCCCCAGCCTAGTCTTTTGGCAGCGTCCTGCTTGTGCCCATGCGTATGCTCTAAAGCTTGCTCAAGCATGATTTTCTCAAACTCCATTTGTGCTTCATGCAATATGTTGTGCTTTCCTGTTCCTAATTGCGCTTTTACCCACTGTGTTAACCCTTCTTGCCAAGTTGCTCCTTGTTGTTCGTGCTTTAATGACTGAGGCTGATTTTGGATCTCAGGTGGGAGATCTTCAGGCAATATCTCTTTTCCGCTCGCCATCACCGTCAACCAACGACATACATTTTGTAGCTGTCTAACGTTGCCTGGCCACGATAACTGGCTCATCATTTTTTCGGTGGCTTTTGAGAGCGTCTTACATTCAATTTTTAACTCTTCTGCTGCAGCTTTTAAGAAGTGATTAGACAGCGCTACAATATCTTCCCTGCGCTCATTAAGCGATGGAAGGTGAATGCGGATGACATTAAGGCGATGAAAGAGATCTTCCCTAAATTCCCCATCGGCAACGAGCTTTTCCAGATTTTGGTGCGTGGCAGCAATAATACGAACATCAACAGAGATTAAGTCGTGGCCGCCGACACGATAGAACTGACCATCAGCGAGTACTCGCAATAGCCTTGTTTGAACATTCAGTGGCATATCACCGATTTCATCTAAAAATAGTGTACCGCCATTAGCCTGTTCAAAACGCCCCTTTCTTACGCCTTGCGCACCAGTAAAGGCTCCCTTTTCGTGGCCGAATAACTCCGATTCAATGAGCTCAGCTGGAATAGCTGCCATGTTTAAAGGAATAAAGGCATTGCTGGAGCGAGGGCTATGTTTATGTAATGCCTGGGCAACGAGTTCTTTACCTGTACCAGATTCCCCATTAATTAACACACTGATACTGGACGAAGACAACCGCCCAATGGCTTTAAACACCTCTTGCATTGCAGGTGCTTCACCAACTATTTCCGTTTTAATCGTTTCTTCAGAATGCGCATTTTGATTTCGTTGGCTGCGAGCATGAGTCAGTGCTTTTTGTACCAATGATACGGCTTCATCCATATCAAATGGTTTAGGCAAATATTCGAATGCGCCGCTTTGATAGGCGTTAACTGTGCTATCAAGATCAGAATGTGCAGTCATGATAATAACAGGGATGTCCGGCTGGATAGCATGCACTTCCTTAATAAGCTGAATGCCATCCATATGCTTCATACGAACATCGGAAATAATAACTTCGGGGAATTCCCCTGCATCAAGTTGACGCAAAACATCTTCCGGGCTCTCAAAACTAAAACACTCTAAAGATGCCGATTTAAGCGCCTTTTGAAGAACCCATCGAATTGAGCTGTCGTCGTCTACTACCCAAATAGGTGCGGCATTCATTTTGTAAGCTCCTGATTATTGATAGGAAGTAAAATGCAAAACTCGGTGTGACCAGGCCAGCTTTCTACTTCAATCTTTCCTTTATGATGCTCAATGAGAGATTGTGCGATGGATAAACCTAAACCAGTGCCATCTGATTTACTGGTTACCATAGGGTAGAAAAGCGTATCTTTGATTTCTGTCGGTATGCCCGGACCATCGTCGATAACTTTGATTTCGACACAAAGCGGATAGCGGACACCTTGGATCATTTGTTGCCGTTGCACACGTGTTACGAAAGTGATTTTTCCGTGATCGGAAACGGCTTGAAGCGCATTTCTAGCAATATTTAAAATGGCTTGTTGAATCATATCGCTATCGATATAAATTTCGGGGATACTCGGATCGTAGTCTCGTTCTATGTGAAGGCTAGGATCAGCTTCAAAACTGATTAAAGAGCGTATTTGTTCGATTGAGCGGTGAACGTTTTGTAGCTTAAAACTCGGAACGGTATTTGGCCCTAATAGTTTATCGACCATGTTTCTTAGCCGGTCGGACTGCTCCATAATGAGCGAAGTAAACTCCCGCTGTTCATCGCTACCCAATTCCCTTTCTAGTAATTGCGCCGCACCCCGGATACCACCAAGCGGATTTTTAATCTCGTGCGCTAATCCTCGAATGAGCTCTTTGGCGGCTTGTTGATGAGCAAAGTGCTGGTTGTCCTGGGAGAGCTTTCTTTGCTGATCGATAAGGATCACTTCTAAAAGCAACAGGCTCTCATTACCATCATCGAACACACTCACCATCGCATCCACTAAACAGTGCTTTCCATAGGTAAAAGAAAGCGTCACTTCACCTTCTGTGTAACTTTCCCTGTGCGTTAATGCGCTTTGCATTCTTTCAGCATTGAGAGAGTTATTCGCGATGAAATGTTTAAGAGTATGCCCAACCAGTTGGTTTCGGCTAAGTTCGAACAGTGCTTCAGCGGCATTATTGACGTAACGAATCACTAATGCACGATCGACAACAAGCACCGAAGTTGCCATAGAGTCCAGCAATGTACCGTTTGAGATATAGGTATTTGTCATAATGATACAATTGTAGCGCGCTGCACCAAAAAAGTGCACTGCGCATTTGCCCTGTTAGTCGTTACACTTATGCTTTAATGAAAAAGCCTTTGAAAACACGTAGTTTCAGCGGTTTAAAACCGAAGCTCTGTGCATGTGAACTGTCGTTATAGGGCTAGATGCAATTAGCTTGCCTGACTTGTCTTTAAATTGAATTTGTAATCGATGGCTACCACGAGGCGTATCAGTTAGCGTGAAGTGAGGTTGATTTTGGGTATCAACCACAGCCCCGTTTAAAAGCAGCTCAAATACACCAGGAGACGCGGGTTGTAAGCGTCCACTGACTTTAAGCAACCCTTCGTTGTTTCTTATTGTGACATCGTTTGTAGGGGAAAGAAGCGTAAGCTGGTAGACCTTAGGTGGCGGCGGTGGTGTTTGATTGCGACCACTTGCACCAATTTGGGTCGTTAAGGGTGGCTGAGGTGAACTCATTGTGGCAGAAAGGGGCTTTAACTTAACTTCTGTACTCTGCGGCCCCGGTTTGTCGGTATAAACAACCTGACCATTAGGTAATACACGCTTGTATACCGTCGCATGGCATATCATAGGCAGGGTGATGAAAAGTAAGAGCAAATACCGCATAAAAGGAAGACTAGCTGGAATTTGTGATGAAGTAAAAAAGAAAAAGGTATAAAAAAGCCCGCAACGTAGCGGGCTTCATAAGTATTAATCAACGTTAACGCAGATGCGTAAACACAAATTAGATGCTGTAGTACATATCAAACTCAACAGGGTGAGTGGTTTGGTTAAGCAACTCTACTTCAGAGCGCTTAAGGTCGATGTATGCGTCAATCATGTCATCGTCCATTACGCCACCCGCTGTTAAGAATTCACGGTCCGCATCTAGTGCGTCAAGTGCGCCTTCTAGAGAGCTGGCAACCGTTGGGATTTCCGCAGCCTCTTCTGGAGGAAGATCATAAAGGTCTTTATCCATTGAGTCACCAGGGTGAATCTTATTCTTGATACCGTCAATACCCGCCATCAACATTGCAGTGAACGCGAGGTATGGGTTACCCGTTGGGTCAGGGAAACGCACTTCGATACGCGCAGCTTTAGGGCTAGTCACGTAAGGAATACGGATTGAAGCTGAACGGTTACGTGCAGAGTAAGCAAGCATTACAGGTGCTTCAAAGCCAGGAACCAAACGCTTATAAGAGTTAGTCGAAGCATTAGCAAAAGCGTTGATAGCACGAGCGTGCTTAATAATACCGCCAATGTAATAAAGTGCTTCTTCAGAAAGACCAGCGTACTTATCACCAGAGAAGATGTTCACGCCATCTTTGCTAATAGACTGGTGGCAGTGCATACCAGAACCATTATCACCTACAACAGGCTTAGGCATGAAGGTTGCTGTTTTGCCATAAGCATCAGCCACGTTATGAACAACATACTTGTAAACCTGAATTTCGTCAGCTTTAGTTACTAGGGTGTTGAATTCACATGCAATTTCGTTTTGACCCGCTGTTGCAACTTCATGGTGGTGAGCTTCAATTTTTAGGCCCATATCTTCCATTACAGTACACATTGCTGCGCGGAT
>CAXRCC010000104.1:0-4251 GCA_964228975.1 Paraneptunicella sp.
GCTGCTGTTTGTTGCATGCCACATAAAATAGTTTGCTCACCCATTAGGTCAGATTTCACTTCTGCAACAAATGAAGACTCAAGTACGCCAGCTCTGTCGCCGCCTGTTGCCGAGGCTAGCGCTTTCGCGATATCAAAACCTTTACCTTGAGGGTCATTTTCCGGGTGAACGGCAATCAAGGTGGGAACACCAAACCCACGCTTATATTCTTCACGCACTTCTGTACCAGGGCACTTAGGCGCACACATCACAACCGTAATATCTGAACGAATGGCTTTGCCCTCTTCAACGATATTAAAACCGTGAGAATAACTGAGTGTGGCATTTTCTTTCATCAGCGGCATAACCGCGTCAACTACGCTTGAGTGCTGTTTATCGGGAGTGAGGTTATAAACTAAGTCTGCTTGAGGAATCAGTGTTTCGTAGTTACCGACTTCAAAACCGTTTTCGCTGGCACGCTTAAATGAGTCGCGCTTTTCATCAATAGCAGCTTGGCGCAGCGCATAAGACACATCTAGCCCGGAGTCACGCATGTTAAGGCCCTGATTCAAGCCCTGCGCACCACAGCCTACAATGACGATCTTCTTCCCTTTTAAAAATTCACATCCATTAGAAAACTCTTCACGCTGCATAAAGCGGCAATGACCAAGTTGTTTAAGTTGTTCGCGAAGCGACAGTGTATTGAAGTAATTTGCCATGTTTATAACCTGTATTGGATTGTGTTCCAGCGATCAAATAGGCGTTCACCTTACGCCCAATTCGATATTGTTTAAAATGATATATATGCAATACTTTATTGCATATTCTGCAACATAGATTTTTTAACCTATGGATATTCGTACACTCAGCCTTTTTCAACACCTTGCCTACTCTCTGCACTTTACTCGAACCGCCGAGGCAATGTACGTAAGTCCTTCGACTTTAAGCCGCACTATTCAAAGGCTTGAAGAGGAATGCGGTGCAACACTTTTTATTCGGGATAACCGCTCTGTTAAGCTCACGGCAATCGGTAAGCAAGTCTTGCTGTTTTGCGACCAATTCTTAGATGAATGGCGTAGGCTTCAGCAAAATATCAACGAACAAAACACTGCCCTGCATGGAGAGTTAAGCCTATTTTGTTCGGTTACCGCAAGTTTTAGCCACATGCCCGGATTGCTCGATAGCTTTACCACGCAATATCCGCAGGTTGATATTAAATTATTTACTGGCGACCCTGCCGAAGCAGAGCAACGAGTCCTTGCGCAACAAGCGGACATTGCCATTGCAATACATCGACCCGACTATCCCAATGAACTCGCGTTTATGGAAATCGATGAAATTCCGTTAGTACTGATTACCCCAATCAATGCACCGGAAACGCGATGGGAACAAATTGACTGGAGCCAAGCCCCGGTTGTGCTCCCTGAATCCGGTCCTTCAAAGCGTATTGCGCATGATTGGTTCAGCTCTCAAAAAATTAAGCCTAATGTTTACGCCAACGTGGCGGGCAACGAAGCCATTGTGAGCATGGTCGCCCTTGGTTGTGGCTTTGGCATAGTGCCAAGTGTTGTTGTCGAATTTTCCGTGGTCAATAATAAAATTAAGGTGCTAGAAATTCCCAATATCGAACCTTATCGCTTAGGCTTAGCCTGCTTAAAGAAACGACAAGATGAGGCGGCGATTCATGCTTTTATGCATAGAGAGTAAACCCCTTTGCACTAATTCTGCCTCAATCGACGAATTAACCTTTCTAACGCGCGATAACTCATCGCCTCGGCTAAATGATGGCGCTGAATGTGAGAAGCTTGTTCAAGGTCGGCAATGGTTCTGGCGACGCGCAATATTCGATGATAACTGCGTATTGAAAGGCCAAGCTTCAATACCGCAGCGTTTAGAAATGATTGATCTTCAGGCGTCAGTTCGCAGGTTTCGCGTATTTCAACGCCAGACATTTGCCCGTTACTTCGCCCTACTCTGCTAAGTTGAATCTCTCGTGCGAGCAATACCCGCTCTCTTATTGCCCCTGAGCCTTCGCTTTTAGCCTGAATTTCTTGTTCAAACTCATCACGAGGTAAACGCGTTACCTCTACTTGTAAATCAATACGCTCTAAAAATGGGCCTGAAATACGGTTAAGGTAACGTAAAATCACATCAGAACTGGTTCGCCCATCATCCACATCACCGGATGGGCTGGGGTTCATTGCCGCCACCAACTGAAATTTAGCGGGAAATGTCGCCTGTCGGGCAGCTCTAGAAATAGTGACATTACCCGACTCTAAGGGTTCACGCATTACGTCTAACACATGACGGTTAAACTCGGTTAATTCATCAAGAAACAACACACCATGATTGGCCAGCGACACTTCTCCCGGCCTAGGTTGACTACCTCCACCAATTAGCGCTGCGGCTGTGCAAGTATGATGAGGCGAGCGAAAAGGACGCTGCTTCCAGTTTTGCGTAATCGCCGCTTTATGAGAAACCGACGTTACCGCAGCGGTTTCTAGCGCTTCTTGTTCTGTCATCTCAGGCAGGATGCCTGATAACCGATTCGCTAACATGGTTTTTCCTGTTCCCGGTGGACCAGTAAACAGAATGTGGTGCTCTCCTGCTGCTGCAATTTCCAAAGCTCGCTTTGCTGCACCTTGACCGATAATATCACTCATATCCAGTGCTTGCTCTGCACTCATTTCTTCCTGTAATTGCTGCTGTAAAGTGACGGTATTAGCCACGGATAAAGGCTCTTGATTGATAAGATGTTGATACACGGATACGAGATGGTGAGTAGGATACAAAGTAACATCCGCGATAAGACTTGCTTCAGGGGCATTATCTTTAGGTAAAATAACCTGCTTGTTTGCGCGTTTAGCAGCTAATACAAACGGCAGCATGCCCGGCACGGCGCGGACTTCTCCAGATAGTGCCAGCTCACCAATAAACTCATAATGTTTTAACGTATTGGTGGGAATTTGACCTGCGGCACTGATGATGCCAATCGCGATAGCCAAATCAAAACGGCCACCCTCTTTGGGTAAATCTGCGGGTGCTAAATTAACTGTGATTTTTTTGGCTGGAAATTCGAAGCCTGCGTTGAGCAATGCACTTCTAACGCGATCGCGGGCTTCTCGTACAGAAGCTTCTGGTAAGCCAACAATGTTGAAAGCAGGAAGTCCATTGGCAAGATGGACTTCTACTGTAATAAGCGGTGCCTCTATGCCAACGAGGGCACGAGTGTGAACGACAGCGAGCGACATAGCATCTCCTTTGCTTTTGACCACGTTCCTGTGATGTTTTTGGCTCGTTTATATTGGGCAAGTCCTACCTGTGTTGCAAGTGTTAAACCGTTCTTCCATTTTGTCTTAAGTATCCAATGTTAGACCTTAAAAAAATGACACGTCCTTGTGTTGTCCAATTCTCGCAACTTTAGACTTAAAACGTCGCGCGAACCCCCATGGTTAACCCTCTACCAGGTAGTGGCGCGCGATCTTTCAGGAAGGAACTGTGCACTCGACCTTCTTCATCCGTTAGGTTGGTTAAACGGGTAAAGAACGTCCAATCTAGGCTGTCAGTTTGGTGTTGATAATTAAGGCTCAAGTTAACCATTGTGTAGCTATCAGTGATCGTTTCGAACTCGCTAATATCATCTTGCTCGTCGTACCAAACGATCTCTAAATCACCGTACCAATTGTCAGCTTCAAAGCTAAATTCAGTTCCTAAACGAAGCGGTGGAATACGTGGTAAATCATCTGAATCCACTTCCGCTTTAATGTAGTCACCGAACAAGCTAACTTGCCAAATATCATTAAATTTGTAGTTGGTTTCGAATTCAAATCCGTAAATATCAGCATCTTCTTGGAAGAAACGGAATACCGGGAAGCCCGCTTCCAACTCTTCTTCCTCGTGACCATGTTCTTCTTCAAGCTCCTCTTCTTCCTCGCCGTGGCCGTGTTCTTCAGCCACTGTCAAAAGGCCAGTATTTGCTTGGAAAATGTAGTCATCAACTTGGTTATAGAACACAGATGCTGTGAAGCTCCAATCACCAGTAAACTTACGCCATGTCACATCGATGTTAGTGCTTACTTCTTCTTCAACACTTTTACCTGATAATTCAACATGCTCATCATCTAAGGTATAAAGCAAACCAAGATCATAAGTTTGTGTAGAAATGTGGTTACCAGCAGAGAATAGCTCTTGATGGCTTGGCGCACGTTCAGAGCGAGCAACAGATACCGCTAATGAATAGCCGGGTGTATACTCCCAATTTAGGCCCGCAGA
>CAXRCC010000105.1:0-7412 GCA_964228975.1 Paraneptunicella sp.
GTAATAACGAAGCGATTCAATCTTTAATCAGACACATGCTGCACTCATAATAACTCCTCTAACCTCAAGAGCCCAACGTGACTACAGCCCATCTTTATTACTTTCCTTTATCTGACCTGCCTGAAGGCTTTCAAGAGACGGATCTTATCGGTGTGTTAGACGAGCGAGAATTAGCGCGTTTTCATGATACGAAAAGCAAAAATGTGCAGCAGCAATTTGTGCTATCACGCTGGATTGTGAAGCATGGGTTGAGCCGAATGACAGGGATGCCTGCGCAGTCTCATCATTTCTCTTATCAAGAAAGCGGCAAGCCTTTTGTCGATTTACAACAGCCTGTGCATTTTAGCATTGCACATTGTCCTACCTCGGTGGCAGTGGTGGTAAGCGATGTGCCCGTGGGCGTAGATGTTGAAAACAATAAACGCAAAGGCGAACCCTGGGAGCAGCTAGGTCGCTTTTTTTATCCTGAATTAGATGCGCGCATGAAGGCGCATCCCGAATATTTGCACCGCGATTTCTTCTACCGACATTGGACGGGCATGGAATCGTTAGTGAAAATGATGGGGAGCAAGGTGGCGATTGAGCGTCGTACTTTTGCAAAAGGCTTTGATATCCCCCTCGATGCGGAATATGTTGATGGAGGAAACAGTCACTTTTACTTCCATTTAATCGATAAACATGAACACCTAACGGTTGCCAGCGCACAGCCTTTGGATAAGTTAGCGTGTGAAAGAGTGGTTTTGGTCCCAGAAGGTATAAAAACCAAACCCATTTGAGCGGTTATAGGCTCATTAAAAAAGTGATGATTTTGTGTCTAGCGAATACTGTATATTTATGCATATAATGGCGGTTTTATTTTAGGCGAATCAGTAGTCACTCAATGGACAAAATCGAAATACGTGGGGCCAGAACCCACAACCTGAAGAACATCAATCTTGAACTCCCACGAGACAAGCTGATTGTTATCACTGGCTTGTCCGGTTCCGGTAAATCTTCTCTCGCTTTTGATACTTTATACGCCGAAGGGCAGAGGCGATATGTTGAATCTTTATCGGCTTATGCAAGGCAATTCCTGTCAATGATGGAAAAGCCAGATGTCGATCACATTGAAGGCCTTTCTCCTGCTATTTCCATTGAGCAAAAATCAACGTCGCACAATCCGCGTTCAACGGTGGGAACAATCACCGAAATTTACGATTACTTACGCCTTTTGTACGCACGAGTGGGTGAGCCAAGGTGTCCGGATCACGATGCGCCGTTGGAAGCGCAAACGGTCAGCCAAATGGTTGATAACGTGTTAGCACTGCCGGAAAACACAAAGCTGATGCTTCTTGCGCCTGTTGTTCAAGGGCGCAAAGGTGAGCACATTAAAACGCTTGAAAACCTTGCTGCTCAGGGCTTTATTCGTGCTCGCATTGATGGGGATATTTGCGATTTATCTGATCCGCCAGCGCTTGATCTCCACAAAAAACACGATATTGAAGTCGTGGTTGATCGTTTCAAAGTCCGTGACGATATTCAGCTTCGATTAGCTGAGTCGTTTGAAACTGCGCTGGAGCTCTCCGGCGGTGTTGCTAAAGTGGCTTATATGGATGCTGACGCGCAAGGCGATGAAATGGTGTTCTCGGCAAATTTCGCCTGCCCACATTGCGGTTACAGCATTGCTGAACTCGAGCCCCGACTTTTCTCGTTTAATAACCCTGCCGGCGCTTGTCAAACCTGTGACGGCTTAGGTATTAAGCAGTTTTTTGATCCTGTGCGCATTATCACCAACGATGAGTTGAGCTTATCAGGCGGTGTCATCAAAGGGTGGGACAAACGCAGCTTCTTCTATTATCAAATGTTGCTTTCAGTGGCAGAACACTACGGCTTCGATTTGAACACGCCATTTAATGAGCTGGATAAAAAACATCGAGATGTGGTGTTGTACGGCAGTAAAGGGCAAGCCATTAAGTTCAAGTATAAGAACGACCGCGGTGATGTGATGGAGCGCAAGCATCCGTTTGAAGGCATCATTCCTAACATGGAGCGTCGTTATCGTGAAACTGAGTCTAACTCAGTGCGCGAGGAGTTAACCAAGTACTTGAATCATCAACCTTGTACCAGCTGAAACGGCAGTCGTTTGCGTTTTGAAGCTCGTAATGTGTTTGTGGCTGATACGGCATTGCCAAGCGTATCTGAGTTTTCCATTGCTGAGGCATTGAACTTTTTCTCTACTCTGGCTTTAGTGGGCAAGCGTGCTCAAATTGCCGAGAAAATTCTCAAAGAAATCAACGACCGATTAAAATTCCTCGTTAATGTGGGATTGAACTACCTAACATTGTCTCGAAGTGCAGACACATTATCCGGTGGTGAGGCGCAGCGTATTCGCTTGGCGAGCCAAATTGGTGCAGGTTTAGTTGGGGTAATGTATGTACTGGATGAGCCTAGCATTGGCTTGCATCAAAGGGACAATGAGCGTTTGTTGAATACACTCACGCACCTTCGAGATTTAGGCAACACCGTTATTGTTGTAGAGCACGATGAAGATGCGGTTCGCATGGCCGATCATATTTTGGATATTGGCCCGGGAGCGGGTGTTCACGGCGGTAATATAGTCGCACAGGGTAGTTTAGACGACATCTTAACTAGTGAGTCTTCACTTACCGGAAAGTATTTGTCAGGCCGAGAATTCATTGGCATTCCTCAAGAAAGAACGCCAAATGAAAACGATTTATGGGTGAAGTTAGAAGGCGCATCAGGGAACAATCTAAAAGACGTGACTTTAGAAGTCCCCATTGGCTTAATGACCTGTGTAACGGGTGTTTCTGGATCCGGCAAATCGACACTAATCAATGACACCTTCTACAAAATTGCGCACCGTGAGTTAAACGGCGCCACGAGTGATGAACCCGCACCATATACAAAAGTCACGGGTTTTGAACATTTGGATAAGGTTGTTGATATCGACCAAAGCCCGATTGGGCGTACACCTCGTTCTAACCCCGCCACTTACACTGGTATTTTTACGGCCATTCGCGAATTGTTTGCAGGCACGCAAGAGTCGCGCTCTCGTGGATATAAACCAGGTCGCTTTAGTTTCAACGTGAAAGGCGGACGCTGCGAAGCGTGCCAAGGTGATGGCGTGATTAAAGTCGAAATGCACTTTTTGCCGGACGTTTACGTGCCTTGCGATATTTGTAAGGGCAAGCGCTATAACCGTGAAACGCTAGAAATAAAATATAAGGGCCAGAATATCCACCAAGTACTGGATATGACAGTGGAGGATGCCCGTGACTTTTTCAGTGCAATTCCTGCTATTCACCGACGTTTACAAACGCTCATGGACGTTGGGTTGTCTTATATTCGTTTGGGTCAGGCGGCAACAACCTTGTCTGGTGGTGAGGCTCAACGCGTAAAACTGGCAAAAGAACTGTCCAAAAGGGATACAGGAAAAACACTCTATATTCTGGATGAACCTACAACTGGTTTGCATTTCCATGATATAAAACAGCTGCTTGCGGTGTTACATCGCCTAAGAGATCACGGGAACACCGTTGTGGTTATTGAGCATAACCTAGACGTGATCAAAACAGCGGACTGGATTGTGGATCTTGGCCCAGAAGGTGGTTCAGGTGGTGGTCAAATCATCGCTCAAGGCACGCCAGAGGCATTGAGCGAAAGTACCGAGTCGCATACAGCCCGCTTCCTTAAACCAATACTCGAGAGCGGACAACGATGTTAGAGGAAACTATTCGCGTCAATTTTTATGATACTGACGCACTAAAACATGTAAGTAACACAGCTATTGTGCGCTGGTTTGAAGGCGCTCGAGATCCAATTTTCCGTTATTTTACGCCAGAGTTGGACTTGGAAAACTGGCCGTTGATTGTTGCGAGTTACAAAGTCGACCTATTGGCGCAGATTTTCCTTGGTGATGTCACCATTAAAACGGGCGTATCACGCATTGGAAATAGCTCTTTTACCGTGTTTCAAGAAGTCTGGCAAAATGGACAACGCTGCGCCAAAGGTGAAACGGCAATGGTGCACTTCAATTATAAAAACAATAAGTCCGAGCCCATTCCAGGCAGTGTGAGGGAAATGCTCGAGGCGCTTCAAGTAGAAGGCGAGTAACTATGGCAGAGTTTATCAAAATCATCGACAACGTTTTGTCACCTGAGCTTTGTAAAAAGCTGATGCGCAAATTTGATAAAAGCAAAAATACAAAACCAGGCCGTACAGGCGGTGGCGTGGATACGGATAAGAAAATCAGTAACGACGCGTCGATTATTTCGAATCAAGAGTTTCAACCGGAAACACAAGAAGTCTTACAGCTAACGACGCAACATATTGTTGAATATTTCAGAGAGCATTATTTTGCATTAATTGGGCCTTTAGGGCTCACGTTGCCCCACCCTGAAACGGGCAAGCCAGAAAAGGTGACGCAAGAGAATTTTGCTAAAATTGCTGAGCCGCAATTGCCCATGCTAGTGCAAAACATTTTCCGCTTAGGCGATGTCACTCAGCAAATGTATAAACAAGGGCGCGGAGGCTACCCATACTGGCATTCGGAAACCTATCCGCAGTTACATCATAACGATGCATTACACCGAATGCTGTTGTTTATGTTCTATTTAAATGATGTTGAAGAGGGCGGTGAAACGGAATTCTACTATCAAAAAATGAAAGTTAAGCCGAAGCAGGGCACTATGGTCATTGCGCCAGCGTATTTCACGCACACGCACCGAGGGAACATTCCGACCAGTGGCGACAAATACATTTTAACGTCGTGGGTGCTATTTAATCCTGCTGAAAAGCTTTACGGGCAACCTCCGCAGTCCTAGGTTGCAAACGCGCAATATTGAGTGGTGTTCGTTTCGTTAAGCCGTATCTACACGCATAAAAAAGCCAGATGAAGTCACTTTCCTCTGGCTTTTGTGTTAATAACGTTTTTATTGATTGAGATGAGCGGGAGTTTAGTAATGGCTCCTGACCAATTGCATCACTTTGCTTTTTTCAAAGCCTTCTTAAGTTTCTTCAACTTTTTCTCGTGTTTCGCAATTTTGTTTTTCGCTGCTTTAATACTTTTTTTGATGGACTTTACTTTCGCCATGAGCGCTCCTATTGGGTGTATTGATTGATAGAGGAACTAGCGCCGTTGCACTTTTTGTTCCGCCACAAACTGCCGAATAAACCTGCGAACTTCGCGAGCCGCGCTTGTATCAAGCGCTTCACATAACTCTACAAATTCCTTTCGCTCCATGTCATTGATGCGAATAATCAGCTGGCTATCCTTTTTCTTCGGCTTGTTCACCAACGGTTTATCCTCTGAATCGGAGCTAAAATTAGGCCTACTTCATTAGGTTTAGACCATATGTATATACATTGCCAATACAAACGCGATACATCGACAAAATTGTGAACGAGTTCTCAAAAACGTTTTTAACTTAACCAAAATATTCGGGAAAGCCTAAAACACCGAGCGGACGATACCGCCATCGACACGAATGGCAGCGCCGTTAATTGCAGACGCAAGCGGGCTGGCAATAAAGGTGGTAGCATCGGCCACTTCTTTAGGATCGATTAATCGCTGAATAAGCGATGTTGAACGGTTTTCCAACATAAATTTTCGCTCAGCTTCTTGTGGGGTTAACTCAGGAAAAAGATCTTGCACAAAAGTATCGACGCTATCTGTGCGAGTTGAACCCGGTAAAATTGAATTAACGGTGATAGCTGTGCCCTTTGTGAGTTCAGCCAGGCTTCTTGCGATGGAAAGTTGCATGGTTTTCGTCGCGCTATAATGCGCCATTTCTGGTGCAGGGTTAATTGCCGACTCGCTCGAGATAAAAATGATTCTGCCAAATGCCGTTTGTTCACGCTTATCTTTTTTATGGTTAGATGCGTGTTGAGATGAAGCCTCGCCTGAAGAAAGTGAGTGTTGAGTTTGCGTATTCAGTACGTCGGCCTCAGCTAGCATGTGTTTTAGGTAGTGTCGGCTGAGTCGCACGCCACTCATGATGTTGGTTTCAAGAAGGGTATGCCACTGCTCATCAGTACTTTGCGTAAACTCCACGGCTTCATAAATCCCCAGATTATTAATTAAAACGTCAACTTCCGGGTAAGTTGCAATCGTTTTTTCAACACCTGAAGCGACAGCGTTATCGGCCACTAAAGGGAGCAGTTTGGCATCGGCGTATTCAGCGCGAATACGTGTTATTGCTTGCTCTACGCTGTTTGTGGAGCGGCCATTAATAATGACTTCTGCGCCTTCTTTCGCCAGAGAAGTGGCAATGGCCAAGCCAATACCGTTAGACGACGCTGTTACCAATACGCGCTTGTTTTCGAGATTTAAATGCACAGTCGTGATTCCTATAACGTAAAAAGGGCTACGATAAAGATTAAGACTTGTGCTAAAAATGCACGTAATTGAATAATTCTTGTGTACAAAAGGAATAAATAGATGCTGTCCCTCGCGCACCTCAAAACATTTGTTACCGTATGCCACGCAGGAAGTTTTACCAAAGCGGCTGACCTTTTAGGGCAAACACCTTCGCACATCAGTCGGAAAATCGCCGCGCTAGAGTTGGATTTACAAGTCAGCTTGTTTCATCGCACTACACGACAATTACACATTACCGCAGAGGGAAAACTGGTATTAGAGAAAGCTACGCGCCTTTTTGCCATCACAGAAGAAATAGAAAGCCTAGGCGAGCTATCGGGGGAAACGCAGTTAACGGGACAGCTTACAATCGATGCCGCAGAGCCCTTTATTCAGCATGTTATCACTCCTCATCTTGCTGAGTTTGCGCAGCTACACCCGAATTTGCACATTGTGCTTTGCAGTTTTAATCGTGTTGTCGACTTGCTCGAACATCAAATTGACGTGGCGTTCAGAATAGGAGAATTAAAAGATTCGTCATTGTATTACCGCACGTTAGGGCAAACTCAACTTCAGATTTTAGCGAGCCCTCAATACCTTAAAAAATACGGTGAACCCCTTACAGTGAATTCGCTTTCAGAGCATACTCTCATCGGCTTTACTCAGCCTAAACATCTGAATCGGTGGCCATTGACTGTGCCGAATAACACTGAAGCAACAAACAAAGCTCAAGAAGCCTTGTTTGAAGCCGATGTCACTATTCGAGCACAAAGTGGGGAAGCGATTCGAAGCCTTGTGCTAAACCATGTTGGCATTGCCTGTTTGGCTGATTTTATGACAGCAAAAGATATTCAGGCTGGTCGTCTTGTACCGCTTTTTAAATCGTCAACCCATCAGCAGTATCAATCGGTGCACGCGGTGTACCCAAAACCCCTTGCTTCTTCAAGCAAAGTGGCACGGTTTGTCGATTTTATTGAGGAAAAGGTGCGCGGGGAAATAGGGCTAAAAGTCATATCGGATAGTATATTAACCGATTAAGCCTTTGTTCAGGGTT
>CAXRCC010000106.1:0-6681 GCA_964228975.1 Paraneptunicella sp.
AGCCATCACTTTGCGTCCCTATAGTTTAACTGGATAAAACAAGAGCCTCCTAAGCTTTAGATCTGCGTTCGAGTCGCGGTGGGGACGCCATTAATAATCAAACAGATACCTGTTATCATCTGACTGCAACCTCCTCCCATATCACTTGAAAACAAAGCGGGCTTTTCATGATTGAAATACAGGATTTATATTTTCATAGGCAAGAAGGGCAACAAAGCCGCAACGTGATACAAGCGCTTAACTTATCGCTCAACAAGGGAGATCAGCTTGCTTTGCTTGGCGACTCTGGCGCGGGAAAAACAACGTTGCTTCACATCATGGCAGGCATGTTATCGGCCTCAAAAGGCCGTGTTCAAATCAACAACATAGCCTTACATCACTGCACCAAAGCAGAGTTAGCGCTGTATCGAAGAACAATTGGCCTTATTTTTCAACACTATCAATTACTTGAAGCACTTAATGTTGGCGATAACATTCTATTTCAGTGGCGACTGCAAGCGCCAGATGTATCCCCATCCCACATGCAAGAACAGCTTCTTTCTTTGGCTGGCACATTAGGCATTGAACACAAGCTGCGCTCTTACCCACATCAATTATCGGGTGGAGAACAACAACGCGTTGCTATTGCCAGAGCGTTAATACATGCTCCCAAAGTCGTTTTTGCTGATGAGCCTACTGGTAATTTAGACCAGCAGCGCAGCATTGAGGTGGTTGAGTTACTCACAAACCTGTGCAAAAAACATGAGATTAATTTAGTCATGGTAACGCACAGCCACCAGCTGGCTCAGCGCTTCTCGTCAATCAAACAAATGAAAGACGGCCAACTGCAATGTCTGAACTAGTTCTCATTCTGCGCACACAGCTCCAATTTTATCGTCGTCACCCACTGATTAGCACCCTTTTCCTACTCGGGTTAACACTTGGCACAGCCTTAATCAGTGCCATCACACACCTCAATACAGAAGCCGACCAACGCTATCAAACTGCCAGTGATCAAACGGTTTCTCCTGTGCATTACTTAATAAAACCAATCGCAGGACAAACTTACTTACCAGGCTCATTGTGGTTTGAGTTAAGAAAGCGGGGCATTCACGCCTCCCAACCTGTGCTAACGGGCCGTGTTTTGCTAGAAGACGGCCGCTCTGTGCTTATTCGCGGCGTGAATACGCTTGCCTTATTAACACAAAATACAGCGCTGGCGTCCTCCTCTCCTTCTTCCTCAACATATTCCTCGAGCTTTCCACTCTTTTCAAATACCGCACAATTCGTTATTGCGACAGAATTGGCATCTCGGCTAGCTCCCTCATCAAACGCCATCATTGCAAAGGCCATCACTTCAAAGGGAGTTGCTTCAAAGAAATCGACTTCAACAACAGAAACGTCTGACAATAGTCATTCAGGTGAACATCTCTCACTTAGCAGCGCTTCAAATCAAAGCATTCAATTCAAAGCGGTAAATCAAAGTTATGACTACATAACGAAAGATGACATCGGGCCTTGGTTAATCACAGATATCAGCGTGGCTCACCGTATTTTGCATCAACAAGGTGTGCTACCTAGCAACCAACCTTATGTAAGCTTGATTGAACTAGGCCAGCTCACTCAAAAACAGTATCAACAGGTTTCTGATCTGATTGGAGATACAGCAACATTAAGTGATGTTTCTCAGCAACATTTTGATGCCCTATCTGAATCTTTTTTCTTTAACTTAACCGCACTGGCGCTACTCGGTTATGCCGTAGGACTATTCTTAAGTTTGAATGCGCTAAAGCTGATGCTGTCGGCACGCAACCAAATGCAAACACAACTGGCAACGTTAGGGTGTTTACCGCAACGACTGATGCAAGCGCTTAGCATTGAGTTGTTGGTCGTTTGCGCAGGCTGCGCTGCTGTGGGAAATAGCTTAGGTTTTTGGATTGCTCAATCATTAATTTTTGATGTGACGACCACCTTAGTTAGCCTATACCAGCTCGACAGAGCACTTGAGGTGCATTGGCAATGGGAGAGTTTTGCGATTGGTTTTGCCATGAATATACTCGCTTTAGCGGCATTATTGGTTAGCTTGCAATGGGAGCAAACCCACACATCTTTAAACAACGATAAAGAAAACCCTACTCAGCGAAATGAAATAAAAACAAAGCAGTACTTATTATTCTTTTTACTGTTAGCCGTTGGTGTCGGCATATACTTCAGTGCAAGCACAAAAGTAGAGGCATTGTTATTATGCGCTTGGCTCATTGTTGTATTTTCTTTTATCTCGCTTCCATTACTTAGGTTCATCAGCAACTTCAAACTATCTGCTCATCTCAGCATTAAGCAAAAGGCATCGGCTCAGCATTTTACTTTTCCGCTATCTTCATTCTCCTCTTACCCATTAGCCCAATGGCTCAAAGCCAATACCAGTATGCATTTGCGCGATATTAATCTTGCTATTCTCGCTTTTTTAATCGCACTTGGTGCAGCTATTGGTACGCAAGTTATGGTGCGTAGTTTTGCTCTCACTCTAGATGCGTACTTGCAACAACGCCTGCAAGCGGATCTCTATTTAAGGCCACCAGCATCAAGCCAATATTTCAACGCTAAACATGCTGCCAAGCTTCAACAGTTGCCTGAAACAAAACTGGTAAGCGGCATGATAACGGCAGAAACAACGGTAGGTGAAGCGCAAGCGAGTTCTCTTCAAGTGATCAGTTATGGCAATCACGCCAAGCACTTTCAACACATAAATCGCACCGATGACCACCCTGTGAGTCAAACGGATATTCACGATGGTCGCTGCTTAGCCAATGAGCCTTCTCAACTTCGTTACGGCAAAAAAATAGGTGACACGCTTGTTATTAACCAAGGTACAAAACGCTGGCAATGCCAAATTTCGGGTTTTTATTATGACTATGGCACGCAAAGAATGAATGTCATTGTCAGCCAAAACGCACTTGATGCTGCGCAGTTCCAAACACACTTTGTGGGTTATGGGATCACACTCAATAAAGGCGTATCTAGCGACATACTCATCCCGTTGTTAATGAAGGACTTTGATTACACCGAAGAAAGCATCATACAAAATGCGACCTACAAACGCATTGCGAAATCTTTATTTAGTCGTACTTTCGCTGTCACTGATGTGCTTAATACGTTGATCGTCACCATCGCATTAATCGCGATTTGGGTGAGCTTTATGAGTATGAATCAGCAGCAGAAAAACCAATTTGGAATTGTGCAGGCGATGGGAATTACCCCCACACAACTGTTCTTAGGGCAACTTATTGTTACAAGCCTTTTGCTCTTGCTTACGCTGCTGCTCGCCATACCTCTTGGCATAGGTTTAGGGCACGTTTTACTCAAATTCGTCATGCCCATTAGCTTTGGCTGGAGCATGCCTATGATCATAGATTGGCCTAATATTGCGAAACTTTGCGCTACCGTTTTGGCTATCGCGTTTATCGTTTCCGCATTCAGTATTTGGAAACTACAAAAACACCCTATTGCCGATTTAGTGAAGGAAAAGCTGTGAAGATTGATAATTTGAGGATTAAAAAGCGCCGCTTATCCTATTTACTTTCTACAGCGTTAATCGCTGTCGTGATACTTTTTAGCCTAACCGCTTGCGACAAACTCAATAAATCTAACGCCCAACACGCATCAAGCCCCACTTTCACTCAATACCAAGGCGGAGTCCCCGTGGAAAAAGGCACTCCCCTTCGCTTTCCAGACGACCACGGCGCCCACCCCAAACAAGGCATTGAATGGTGGTACTTAACCGCGAACTTAACCTCTGAATCAGGAAAAACCTTTGGTGTTCAATGGACACTATTTCGCGCTAAGCTGCCAAACACAAGCAGCGAAACAAGTGCATCAACCTCAGATAACGATAGCTCACTTAAGAATCCATGGTGGCAAGATCAGTTTTACTTTGCCCATTTTGCGCTGCAATCTAATACGTCACATCATGCATTTGAGCGTTTTGGTCGAACTCAACAAGTCGATATCCAGGCTATTCCTTTTTTAGCGCGTATCGATGACTGGTCTCTTGCCAGTGTGCCTCTCGCCGCGAATATTGCTGGTGCTGGTGCTGGTGCTGGTGCTGGTGCTGGTGCTGGTGCTGGTGCTGGTGCTGGTGCTGCCAAGCCTAACCTAAACTATCTTGAAACCACTTCATTTTTACCTTTAAAACTGACTGCTCATACAGAGAACAACGAAGGCGATTTCGGTATCAATATCACCTTAACTGACAGCCCAATAATCACGCACGGCGAAGCCGGGTATAGCCAAAAAACACCACAAGGCAGCGCCTCTTATTATTACAGCCTGCCCTTTTTAAATGCCAACGGAATACTGACTTATGCAGGCGAAACATTTCAAGTCACGGGCAAGGCATGGCTAGACCGAGAGTGGTCAGGTGGTTTAATGGGAAAAGAATACACAGGCTGGGATTGGTTTAGTTTGCAAAGTGGCGATGAACAATCTGCAATCATGGCGTTTTGCCTACGAGGACCACAACACACTTATCAATATTGCGATGCGACTTACATGGAAAAAAACGGCAATTCCCATGTTATTCCTCATCACGACATTGCGCTCACCGTGCTTCAATCACACCAGTTAGATAACCGCGCTTATCCAATAAAATGGTCACTAAGCTTAGGTGACGAGAGTTTCATTATTGAAGCGGTCAACAAAGATAGTCGCAATAAGCTGACTTTTCCTTATTGGGAAGGCCGTGTCACCTTCAAAAGCAAAACTCAACCCGGTAAAACGAATACCAAATACATACAAGGGAAAGGGTATGCCGAATTAACGGGTTACTAAAATAAGTAAAGTGTATCAAAGGCTCTTCAGGTAACGCTGAAAACGAGACATTGCTGCAATCAACATAAGAACAGCATCCAAATATGTTTACTCTGCGTATATAATGCGATTTCTCCTATGGTTAGAGGTGATAAAAATGAGTACAAATAACACAGATGACCAATTCGACTTTCAAGAAGAAATGTTTCAACTTGATGGCGTCAAACCTTTAAAACAATCGGATACTGTATTTCACGGCAGCTCGGAATCTGATTTACTCGCGAAAAAGCTCAAACGACAAGCAATTGAAAAAGCGCTGGGCAGTTATCAAAATTCACTCACGACCGAACCTGTTCAACCCATAGATCCAGATGACGTTATTGCCTTTAAAAAAGATGGCGTGCAAGAAGGCGTTTTTAAGAACCTGCGATTAGGTAAATATGAAATCAACAGAACTCTGAGCTTACAGGGCATGAAATTCAAAGAAGTACACGAAAAGGTATTTCATTTCATTGTTGATAACTACAAACATGGCAATCGAGCATTACTTATCAAGCATGGCATGGGCGTTCATAGCAAGCCCCACCCCGGATTTTACAAAAGCTATATCAACGCTTGGCTGCGCACATTGCCCGAAGTGTTAGCGTTTCACACTGCAATAAAACAACACGGCGGCTATGGAGCTGTGTATGTTCTGCTGAAAAAGAATGAACAATTGAAATTAGATAACCGTGAAAAGCACCGTTCAAGACAAGCTTAGCCAATCGTTATGGCACTGAGTCTAATAAGAACACTAACAGCGTATCAGGTCGATTTTAGAAAAACAGAAAATAGGTCAAAGGAAATGACCAATGATGGGAAGGGAGAGAAAATCCTTTTCAATACTTAACTTTTTTCGATGTTTAACAGCGAATGCTATTCAGTTTGACTCACTTCTGTAGCCGCTTCATCGGATGACACTTTCGTGCTCATCACGGCAGAGACAATCAAAACAACCACTGCCAAAAAGACACCGATTAACCCGAAACCTCTAGAAGAACGATTCATAAAATTCTCAGTTTTTTTATTATTTTAATTATCAGCGAATACCCACTGTATAAGCCTTACACTACAAGGGTTCCAGCAAATACAACTATTCGAGTGCAAATAATATACAACGACATGTAATTTAACAACAACCTGATGAAAAAAAACGGATTTTTTATCAATTTTTGGCATTTTCACTCATTTTCGGATAATAAATGACGCCAAATTAATGATTTTCGAAAAACATTGGCTGCCAGAACAGCAGCCAATGTGATGCGGAAATGGTTTATTTTAACCAAGCTCGTGCATTACGGAACATTCTTACCCACGGACTATCTTCTCCCCAATTATCTGGGTGCCAAGAATTCGCCACTGTACGGAATACTCGCTCTGGGTGAGGCATCATGATGGTAGCACGACCATCTTCAGACGTTACCGAGGTTATCCCTTGAGGAGAACCATTCGGGTTCAACGGATATTGTTCTGTCACTGCACCTTGATGATCGACATAGCGTAAGCTGGTTTGTCCACCCGCTATTAGCGCATTGATTTGAGCATCATTGGCAAATTCTGCTCGACCTTCCCCGTGGGACACCGCAATTGGCATCTTCGAGCCTTCCATTCCTTTGAAGAACAACGACGGACTATCAAGCACTTCCACCATAGCAAAACGCGCTTCAAATCGTTCTGAACGATTCGTCACAAAACGTGGCCAATGCTCCGTTCCTGGAATCAGTGATTTCAGGTTAGATAACATCTGACAACCGTTACACACGCCCAAACTAAATGTATTTGGATGAGCAAAGAACGTCGCAAACTGTTCACGAGCACGCTCATTAAACAAAATGGTCGTCGCCCAGCCTTCACCTG
>CAXRCC010000107.1:0-14602 GCA_964228975.1 Paraneptunicella sp.
AATTTTAACCATACTAATTTTCTTTATTTTTCATGATGTTAAATTCAAACTCGCGTTTAACTTAAAAAACAATTAAACACCTGTTTGAATTTGGATAGTTTTTAGATACATTATACTCACTTAGTCAGGATGACATTATCCGACTGGAATCCCGTAAACATTGGAGTGATTATGCACATCTTAGTCTGGTTATTAGTACTGGTCGCCCTTCTCGGTGTGAGCAGCTATTTCAGAATCAAGTTATTTAATGCTACCGCCGCGGTTGCGCTGTGGATGCTTATCGGCACAACAGCAGATGTGGTTGGCTTCTTCAGCTGGTTAGTCTTCTTAGCCATTGCTGTACCTCTAAACTCATCTTCCCTTCGTAAACAATATTTAACTGCACCGGCCCTCAAAGCATACCGCAAGGTAATGCCTGAAATGTCCAGTACAGAAAAAGACGCTATCGACGCGGGCACTGTATGGTGGGATGGTGAAATTTTCAGCGGCAATCCCAACTGGCACACACTTCACGCTATTCCTGAAGGCCGTTTATCAGCGGAAGAGCAAGCTTTCCTAGATGGCCCAGTAGAAACAGTATGCAGCATGGTGAATGAGTGGGAAGTTACTCACAATCGCACCGACCTCCCCCCAGAAGTGTGGCAGTATTTAAAAGATCACAAATTCTTTGCAATGATCATCAAGAAAGAATTTGGCGGTTTAGAATTCTCAGCGTTTGCGCAATCTCGTGTACTTCAAAAGCTTTCCGGCGTGAGCAGTGTACTGGCAAGTACTGTCGGCGTACCTAACTCGCTTGGTCCGGGCGAACTTTTGCAACATTACGGAACAGAAGCTCAAAAGCAACATTACCTTCCTGGCCTTGCAAAAGGCGACGAAATTCCGTGTTTTGCGTTAACGAGCCCAGAAGCAGGTTCTGACGCTGGCGCAATCCCAGATATCGGCGTTGTATGCAAAGGCGAATGGGAAGGCAAAGAAGTTATCGGTATGAAACTAACCTTCAACAAGCGCTACATTACGTTGGCACCTGTTGCAACGGTTGTTGGTCTTGCATTCAAAATGGTTGACCCTGATGGCCTACTTGGCGATCAAAAAGACATCGGTATCACTTGCGCACTTATTCCTTCAAACACCAAAGGTTTGGATATTGGTAATCGTCACTTCCCATTAAACGTGCCATTCCAAAATGGTCCTATTCGTGGTGAAGACATTTTCGTTCCACTTGATTACATCATCGGTGGCGAGAAAATGGCAGGCCAAGGCTGGCGTATGCTAGTTGAGTGTTTATCTGTTGGTCGTGCAATCACCTTGCCTTCTAACTCAGCCGGTGGCGTAAAAACCATTGCACTGGCTACAGGCGCGTATGCACGTATTCGCCGTCAGTTCAAATTACCTATTGGTAAAATGGAAGGTATCGAAGAGGCGCTTGGTCACATCGGCGCAAACGCTTACATGATGGACTCTGTGACGCGTTTCGCGACAAAAGGGGTAGACTTAGGTGAGAAGCCTTCAGTTATCTCCGCTATCGCAAAGTACCATATGACAGAAAAAATGCGCCAAGTGGTTACCCATTCAATGGATATCCATGGCGGTAAAGGCGTTATGCTTGGGCCAAACAACTACTTAGGCCGTGGCTATCAAGGTGCTCCTATTGCCATTACGGTTGAAGGCGCAAACATCTTAACGCGTAACATGATGATCTATGGCCAAGGCGCTATGCGTTGTCACCCATACGTGCTTAAAGAAATTCAAGCATCTGCAATCAGCGATAAGCGCGAAGCGGTTAATGAATTCGATAAAGTCTTGTTCGGTCATGTTGGTTTTGCCGTTAGCAACTTTGCGCGCAGCGTTTGGTTTGGCTTAGGTGGACACCGTTTCGTGAGCGCACCTTATGGCGACGAAACGAAACGTTACTACCAAGCACTCACGCGTTTAAGCTCAAACTTAGCCCTTTTGTCTGACCTATCAATGGCAGTGCTGGGTGGTGAGTTGAAGCGTAAAGAGCGTATTTCTGCTCGCTTAGGCGATATTCTTAGTTTCGTGTTCATCGGTTCAACCGTGTTGAAGCGCTTTGATGATGAAGGCCGTAAGCAAGAAGATTTACCTTTGATGCACTGGGCAATGCAAGACTGCTTATATCAGGCAGAAACCGCCATTGTTGACTTGCTAGATAACTTCCCAATTGCCTTACTTGGTAAAGCATTAAAAGTGAAACTTATGCCGTTTGGTCGTAGCTATAAAAAGCCTAGCGATAAGCTTGATCACAAAATTGCACACATCCTGCAAACGCCTTGTGATGCAAGAACACGTTTAGGTGAAGGTCAATACCATGAACTTCATGAAAACAACCCGTTCGGCTTGCTAGAACAAGCACTTAAAGACATTCTAAACGCTGAGCCACTTTTCGATAAAGTCTGCAAAGCAGCAAACGAGAAGCTTCCGTTTACACAACTTAACCTTGTGGCAGATAAAGGCCTAGAGTTAGGCGTTATAAACGAGAAAGAGGCTGAGCTGCTTAGAAGAGCCGAAGAAGAGCGCCTACAAATCATTAATGTAGATGATTTTGCACCAGAAGAACTCGTCGCAGGCGTACAGCCCAAACCAAAGGCGAAGCCTAAAGCGGCTTAAGCTTTGATGACTCAGTCACGTTAAAGGCCTTCAGTTGAAGGCCTTTTTTATATTTGCTCAACCACTCAACAACCCACTCCCTTAAAACCAACTACCATTTCTTTGCCTAAGCGTTGAGCGTTGAGCGTTGAGCGTTGAGCGTTGAGCGTTGAGCGTTGAGCGTTGAGCGTTGAGCGTTGAGCAAACCAAGCATGCCCTTACTGGCATAAAAAAAGCCAACCGCTTTCGCGACTGGCTTTCTTTTCGTTGATCAGCTTAATGCCAAGCCAATAAGACTCACATTATTTCTTCTTTTTCTTCTTCTCTTCCACAACCCATTTGCCATCTGTGTACCAAGCAGACCAACCTGTTGCTTTCTTTGGCTCGCTCTCGGTCATCACATATTGTTGCTTAGTTTTACGGCTGAAACGCACTATCGCGTCATGGCCTTCACTATCCTGCGCTGGTGCATCCGCTAAATACAAAAGCTTTTCTGGCAATCTATCGCGGAAACGTTGAAGCTCAGCAACTAAAGGCGCACGTGTTTCTCTTGATTTAGGGAAGTCGTGTGCAGCTAAGAATATACCGGAGGCTCCGTCTCTTAGCATAAAATGCGCATCTGATTTAGTACACGGCAACTCAGGTAAATCTACCGGGTCGCATTTCGGCGGCGCAACTTCACCATTTTTCAGCAGCTTACGAGTATTACCACAAGCTTCATCATTACACTTGAAGTACTTACCAAAACGGCCATTTTTCAACTCCATATCCGTGCCACAGCGATCACATTCGATAAGCGGGCCATCGTAGCCTTTAATCTTAAATGTACCTTTCTCAATCGCTATGCCAGAACAGGTAGGGCTATTACCACAAATGTGTAACTTACGCGTTTCGTCAACAAGGTAGCTGTCCATCGCAGTACCACAGATCTGACAACGTTTTTTCTGACGCAAGGCTTCTGTTTCCAGCTCTTCGTCATCTCCTGCACTCACCGCCTCTTCACCCGGCGTTAAGTTCATTGTTGTAGTACAGCGCTCTTTCGGTGGCAAGTTAAACCCTGAACATCCCAAGAAAACGCCTGTGCTTCCCGTTCTAATATTCATAGGGCGGCCACACGATGTGCAAGCAATATCGGTTTCTATCGCTTGGTTCATCTGCATGCCACCGTCTTCAGGCGACTTTTCTGCAGTGAGTAGCTTGCTATAAAAATCTTTGTAGAATTCGTTTAGAACCGCTTTCCAATGTAACTTTCCTTCCGCGATTTCATCGAGATGGTGCTCCATGTTTGCCGTAAAGTCATAGCTCATTAAATCGGTGAAGTTTTGCAGCAAGCGATCGCTAACAATCTCACCCATTTTTTCAGCGTAAAAGCGTTTATTTTCTAAACGAACATAGCCGCGATCCTGAATTGTGGAAATGATGCTGGCATAAGTTGATGGACGACCAATGCCTTTCTTTTCAAGCTCCTTAACCAACGCCGCTTCACTGAATCGAGCAGGCGGTTTGGTAAAGTGTTGTTTCGGGTCAAGCTGCTTAAGATCCAGCACTTCACCCACCGCAACATCCGGTAATGTCGTATCTTCATCGCCTTTGCGTTTAACTTGTTCTTGAACGCGAGTCCAACCGTCAAATTTCAATACGCGGCCCTTTGCGGTTAGCTCAAAATCACCGGCTTTCACAAGAATGGTTGTTGCATCATATTTCGCTGGAACCATTTGACATGCCACAAACTGACGCCAAATAAGCTCGTATAAGCGCTGTGCGTCTCTCTCCATCTCTTTTAGCGAAGCAGAGAGTACTTGGACGTTTGAAGGACGAATCGCTTCGTGAGCCTCTTGAGCGCCTTCCTTGCTGCCATACACATTGGGTTTAGCAGGAAGGTAATTGTCACCGTAATTGTCGGTAATGTAATCTCGACAGCTTGCAACCGCATCAGCACTTAAATTGGTTGAGTCGGTACGCATATAGGTGATGTGACCCGCCTCGTACAAACGCTGCGCCATCATCATGGTTTTCTTAACACCAAATCCCAAGCGCGAGCTCGCAGCCTGTTGTAGCGTTGAGGTGATAAAAGGTGCAGAAGGTTTGCTTTGCGTTGGTTTAGATTCGCGAGATAAAACTTCGTATTGTGCTGAGTTTAACGCTGCTAACGCAACATCGGTCTCTTCTTTGTTCTTTGGCTTAAAGGCTTTGCCCTGATGCTTATTAACGAGCATGCGCAGAGCGGTTTCTTTGGCATTTTTTAAATCGGCGTGAATGTCCCAAAACTCTTCAGGAATAAAGGCTTTAATTTCACGCTCTCTCTCCACCACAAGACGCACCGCAACAGACTGTACACGCCCTGCGGATAATCCGCGCGCCACCTTTTTCCACAGCAGCGGCGACACCATAAAACCAACCACCCGGTCAAGAAAACGACGCGCTTGTTGCGCATTCACTCTTTCGTTATTTAACTCACCTGGGTGCTCGAACGCCTCTTTAATCGCATTTTTTGTGATCTCATTAAAAACAACGCGATGGAACTGAGTATCTTTTCCACCAATCATAGATTTCAGGTGCCAAGCGATGGCCTCCCCTTCTCTATCCAAATCCGTTGCGAGGTAAACATGTTCAGCACTTTTAGCAAGTTTCTTTAATTCGTTAACAACCTTTTCTTTGCCTTCCATGATTTCATAATGCGCTTCCCAATCGTTTTCCGGATCGATACCCATACGGTCAACGAGCTTCGCATACTCATGTTTACGCAAATATTCTGCTTTATCGTTCTCTGAATACGATTTTAATTCCTTTGCTGTTTTCTTAGCCGGCGCTTTGCCTAACGCCTTTTTAGGCAAATCACGAACGTGACCTACACTGGATTTAACAATAAAATCCTTGCCTAAATATTTATTTATTGTCTTCGCCTTTGCCGGTGACTCTACAATTACCAGAGACTTTGCCATATTCGTTTGCTAAACCTTATTCTACTTGGGATTGGGGGGATAGGAGCCGGAAAATGTGGTGGCCGTTACTTATTATCCTTTTTTTAAGATATATCTTCAAAGTGAATAGAAAACAAGTTCTTCTTTATAGTTATGAAGAAAAACCCTTCTACCCCTTGAAAATAGGCTAGTTCAGAATTGGCAGTCATGAATAAAATCGTATATTCTGCTCCCGATTTTGATACGACACCCTATAAATAAGTAAAAATGCTTAGGTATTGGCAGGAGGAATTTGATGAAAAACCGTGAAGTAAATTTTGACGGATTGGTAGGCCCAACGCACAATTATGCAGGTCTTTCATTTGGCAATGTAGCATCACAAAGTAACGCGAATGCCAAAAGCAGCCCTAAGCAAGCAGCGCTTCAGGGACTAGGAAAAATGAAGGCCTTGGCCGACATGGGCATGACGCAAGGTGTTTTAGCCCCACAAGAGCGTCCAGACATCCACATGTTGCGTCGTCTTGGTTTCACAGGTAATGACGGTGAAGTACTACAAAAAGCCGCTGAAAAAGCACCAGAGGTTCATTTAGCGTGTTGCTCTGCTTCGAGCATGTGGACGGCAAACGCTGCAACCGTTTCGCCCAGCGCCGATACGGCTGACGGAAAGGTTCACTTTACACCAGCTAACTTAACCAACAAATTCCATCGTTCTTTGGAGCCTGAAGTCACAGGACGAATTCTTCAAGGTACGTTCCAAGATAGCAAACACTTCGCACACCATTTGCATTTGCCGGACAACGAGCACTTTGGTGATGAAGGCGCAGCCAACCATACGCGCCTGTGCAGCGATTATGGCCAAGCGGGTGTTGAAATTTTTGTTTATGGCCGCCACGCCTTTGATCAATCAAAGCCTGCCCCTACTAAATACCCTGCTCGTCAAACATTTGAAGCCAGCAAAGCCATTGCTCGCCTTCACGGGCTAGACGACGAGAACGTGGTTTACATGCAGCAAAACCCAGATGTGATCGACCAAGGTGTTTTCCATAACGATGTGATCTCGGTCGGTAACCAAAATGTATTGTTTTATCACGAGCAGGCATTCTTCGACACAGAAAGCAAATTAGCCGAAATTCAAACCAAGTTTGGCGAAAATGAGCTTCATTTTATAAAAGTGGCAACCGATGCGGTTTCTGTACAAGAAGCGGTTCGTACCTACTTATTTAATACACAAATCATTACCTTGCCGAACGGTGAAATGGCGATTATCGCACCTAAAGAGTGTGAAGAAAGTGAATCGGTTTCTCGCTATTTAAGTGAACTTGTTCAGCAAAATACTCCTATCAAAAATGTGCACTACTTCGATGTGAAGCAAAGCATGCGCAACGGGGGCGGCCCAGCATGTCTTCGCCTTCGAGTTGCCTTAACTGAGCAAGAACTAGGTGCGGTGAACCAAAACACCTTAATGAATGATGCGTTATACGAAAAGCTTACAACGTGGGTAACAAAGCATTATCGCGATGAACTCAGTGTTGCAGATTTGGCCGATCCTAACCTACTAACGGAATCAAGAACGGCGTTAGATGAACTAACACAAATCTTAAAGATAGGCTCAGTTTACCCATTCCAAAGAGTCTAGTTCCTAGCCATTACACACTCGTTCACTGAAAAAAGGCCGCTTGCTAAGCGGCCTTTTTATTTAACTTATTCAACCTGACCCGTCCTAAAAATGCCGTCCTCTCCTAAATAAGGTTAAGTGTTCTCACTCGTGAGACGACAGCGCAAAACGAGAGAGTAAAACGAGATCAGCTCACTACTGTACTCAAGCGCTAACTCACGCCTGTAATAGCGACGAAAACGACGAATGTGCTAAAGCACATTCGTACAGGTTAAACCAGCGCCGTTATCTATCACCGTGCCAGGGTTTGCAGGGTCCTCAACAAAATTACGACCGTCACCAAATGGGTTGACATTCGGCACAGTACTTTCTTGTGTTAAATCTTCTGCCGCCGCCCCTAGCGTGTAGAATTGGCTAACTCTTGATTCTGAACCCGCAACACTCGTACTCACCGTAATTTTCACGGTAACCCATGCCGCAAAGGTTTTCGGATATCTAAGCTCGATAATCGCCTGACCATTTTCATCGGTCGTGATATTGCCTTGAATCGCCACAACGTTACCCGGAGAGATATTGCCATCACCATTTGTATCCTCACCCGGATCCAAAATCGCATCGTCATCCACGTCTTCATTGGCACAACCAATGGTGCTGACAGGTACCCAGAATTCAAACGCTTCACTGCTAGGGAATGGGCTCCAATACCCTTTTGTATAGGCCGCTCGAATCACTTGATGATTGGCATCACCAGGCTGAGCATTCGGGTCAAGTAGCTCAGTGTACTTCACTGGCGTACCACTGACTGTCAAATTCACATCGGATACTGGGTTAGAGTTCGCATCCGTCACGAAAACAGAGAATCGTTTCAAATAACTCGCATCATCGATAATTTCGATCACATTTCCCGTTCCCAGCGTGATGAATAATGCACGGTCACCCACGGTTAGTGATGTTGCACTTTGAATACCTGATTCCGCTTCCGTAGCAGTGATAGTAATGGCATTTTCACTGGTCACAGTGTTTGAGGTATACACGGTTGAAGCAATGCCGTTGCTGTCTGTTACCACGGTTGCGGGTGAAATGCTGCCTCCACTGACGTCATCAGCAGTGAAATTAACGGTTTTTCCTTTTACTAGATTACCGGAAGGGTCACGCAACACAGCTGTAATCGTGCTTTTTTGCCCATCAGGACCAATCGAGCTAGGGCTTGCCTCAATGAGGATATTATCGACTTGCGTTGCCACAAATTCGATATCAGCTCGCGCATTCACTAGGTCTCCCATTGCATCTTCGCCCTGAGCTAATACTGTCGCTCTGCCCGCGTTATTGCTTTGGATATTCACGCTCACCTGCCCACTGGCATCAGTGGTCACGTTAGTTTGCGACAACGTGCCTCGTGTCGTCGTTAAGGTAATATTCCCATTAGCAAAAGGCACACCGCCACGTAACCAAGTTACCACCATCGCTGCATCGGTATTCAGCTCGATATCGTCACTCGGCACTGAGGTAAAACTGAACTGATCTTGCTGCACACTAACGTTAGTGCTGCCCATGGCATTTAACGCCGAAGCCCGAATCACATCCTGACCTGCATTGAGTGCCGTATAGTTAATCGTTAACTGCCCAGTTTCATCCGTTGTGGGAGAAGTATTACTAATGCCATTGCCGTTTTCAGACGTGACACTAATTTGCTGGTTCGCAATACCATTACCGTCAGAATCAACAACCGCAATGGTGACCTCTGCAGTGTCGCCAATAATGACCGATGCAGGCGCGTTAACTCGAATCTCGGTTCCAACCACATCAATGCTTAGCGTTTGCAGCAAATTACCAACTTCTGCCGTCACACTGAGCGTTCTATTTTCAGGGTTATTTTGGGAAGTCAGTACCGCTCGTGCAGTGCCGTCTGCCGCTGTCGTTAACTGCGTAATTTGTAATTCACCCGAGTCAGATGCGAAAGCCACATCAATACCTTCAAGCAAAATATTCTGAGCGTTTTTCACTAACGCAATTAACTCGATTTGCTCCGAACCACTTGATGAAAGCTGAATTGCACTGGCGAATAAATCCAAACTCGCAGGTGTTTGCGTTGATTGAGAACCCCCACCAGCGGAAACAAACCCAATATCTGCGGTTTCACCAGAGCTTAATGTAGCAATAACTTGCGCAGCCCCTGCGGCTTCACCCACAAGTAGTTCTATAGAAGCAATCCCTTCACTGTTTGTCAGCGCGGTCCCCGTTTCTGGAGAAAAGAAGGCCAAACCATTTTGAGAAAAACTAAACTGAACCACTTCATCCACAACCGCCGCACCATTATTAGTCACTGTCGCTTGCACGATTAATGGATTGGAGGAATTAAGATCATTACTGAGCTCACCTGTGACTTGGCTTGTCATCGTCAGCTCAATACTATTTGTGCCGCCATCCACATCACCAGCCGACGAAAAGCCAATATTAGCGCTGTCGCCAGAATCTAATCGAGCGGTGACCAAACCATCACCGGCTACGTTTCCAACGATCAAGTCAATGGAAGCCACGCCATCACTGTTTGTTAACGCTGTGCCATTTTCCGGATCAAACGTAGCGAGCCCTTCTGCGCTAATAATAAAGGTTAATAGTTGCCCAGAAACAGGATCTCCATTGGCATTGGTTACCGTTGCCGAAACGGTTAAAGGCGTGTTTAAAGAAAGTGAGCTGCCTGAATTGCCAGAATCTCGCTCTGCAATGGCCATTGCTATTTGAAAAGAGTCAGTCGGTGTGCCCGGATCCGGTGAGTCATCTCGAGAGATTGAGCCACCTCCACCGCAGGCGGTTAGTAATGTTAAGAATAAGAAAGTAAAGAAACTTTTGTGCAACCAAGAAACGTATTGCTGAGTGGTCACTCGATCTACCCCCATGCTTTTTAATTTTAATTTTTAGTTTAGCTTCAATAGCAAAATTGTTACGCTAATTAAAACAACAAAAAATAACCAAATAACTAATATGAAAGCCTCTTTTGACTCTCTCTCCCTGACGAGCAAAATTTTCATAGGTATGATTTTAGGCATACTGACTGGATTTTTGCTTCAACTCGTTTTCGATGATAGCGGAGATTTAACCTTTAGCCTACTTGGTACAGAATTTTCAACGTATGGATTTTTAGTCGATGGTATTTTTAATGTTATCGGTCAAATATTTATCGCCAGTTTGAAGATGATGGTTGTCCCGCTTGTTTTCGTTTCACTGGTATGTGGAACCTGTAACTTAAGTGAGCCAAGCCAACTGGGACGCCTCGGCGGAAAATCAATCGCGCTGTATATTATTACGACTGCGATTGCGATAACTTTAGCAATATCAATTGCACTGCTTGTCTCTCCAGGCGAAGGATTAAACCTTGCCACTGATTCAACTTACGCAGCGAAACAACCGCCCTCTCTTGCACAAGTAATTATTGATATGGTTCCTTCAAACCCTATCAGTGCAATGGCAAATGCCAACATGCTACAGGTTATCGTTTTTGCCCTTTTATTTGGTGTTGCAATGGCAATGTCGGGTGAGGCGGGTAAACGTTTAGGCAGCTTCTTTGAAGATGTGAACCATGTCATCATGCGTTTAATCACCATTATCATGAGCTTTGCGCCTTACGGCGTATTTGCCCTAATGGCGAAGCTATTCTCTACTATTGGTTTTGAAACCATCCTTAGCTTATTGAAATACTTCGTGCTTGTTATTGCGGTGCTATTTACACACGCATTGCTTATTTACCCAGCCATGCTGCGGATATTTGCAGGCTTAAGCCCAATGATCTTGCTGAAGAAAGTTCGTGAAGCGCAAATGTTCGCCTTTTCAACTGCAAGCAGTGGCGCGACCTTGCCTATTACGCTAGAAACCGTACAACGTAAATTAGGCGTTAAAAACGGTGTTGCTTCTTTCACCATTCCACTTGGCGCCACCATCAACATGGACGGCACAGCTATTATGCAAGGGTGTGCAACCGTCTTTATTGCGCAAGTTTACGGTGTCGATTTATCCGTGAGTGATTACCTAATGGTTATTCTAACGGCTACATTGGCGTCGGTAGGAACTGCGGGTGTTCCTTCAGCGGGCCTGATAATGCTTGCGATGGTACTACAGCAGGTTAATTTACCAGTAGAAGGCATTGCGTTAATTATTGGTGTTGACCGCTTGTTGGATATGACAAGAACCGCGGTAAATGTAACGGGTGACTGTACGGTTGCTACTATTGTTGCCAAGTCTGAAAAGCAAATTGATTTGGACGTATACAACGACCCCAAAGCTGGCCAAAAAGATGAAAGTGTGGACTTTAAACACTTCGATTCCAACGACGAAATAAAGACTTAAAGTACACTGTTAGCATCGTTTCACTCATTGAACAGTCAGTATTGAAAATAGACCAACAACAGTGAATAACGAACCGCTATATCAATTACGAAAAAACGGGCATTAGCCCGTTTTTTTATTCTCGACATAAAACAATGCAAACGTAATCAAATGCGTGTTTGATTCTTTTCCCAAAGTTTTGACAGCAAGTTATTCAAGGTTAATGAGACTGAACCTGCTAGCTTTTCTGCAACAGACTGCTTCATACGAAACTCGACTTTAAATACGGGCTTCTCTTTATAGATTTCCAACAAGAAATCATCCGAAGTTTTGATTTCATCAATCAGCCCCACTTCCTTTGCTTTAATACCATGCCATGTTTCCCCGGTTGCCACTTTTGCAATATCGATATCTGGGCGATGAGAAGAGACAAAATCTTTAAACATCACATGAACATCTTCCAGCTCCTCTTGGAACTTCTCACGACCCGCATCATTATTTTCACCGAACATGGTAATAGTACGCTTGAAGTTACCTGCTGTGTGTTGCTCGTACTCAATATGGTTATGCTTTAACAACTTATTAAAATTGGGCAGTTGTGCAATCACACCAATGGAGCCCAAGATGGAAAACGGTGCCGCAATCACTTTATTCGCCACACACGCCATCAAATAGCCGCCGCTCGCAGCAACCATATCTACGCTCGCAGTAATTGGGATGTTGTGATCACGAAGACGCTGTAATTGAGAGGCTGCTAAGCCATAACCATGTACCACACCGCCAGGGCTTTCAAGTCGAATCAGCACTTCATCTTTCTCTTCTGCCAATGTGATAATAGTCGATACTTCTTGGCGTAGGCTTTCTACTTCATGAGCGTCCATCGAACCTTTGAAGTCAATAACAAAAACTTTGCCACTTTTTTCTTTCGACTTATCTTTTTTCTCTGCCTGCTTTTGTTCTTTTTTCCATGCTTTCAATTCATCTTTAGAAAGAATCAACTCACGAGCATGCTCTTCAATATCCAGTAACTTTTCAGATAAGGAAGTGATTTCTAGCTCCCCTTTTTGTTGCTTCTGTTTAGCGGCAATCCCCACTAAACCACCAAATGCGAGCAATAGCGCAACAACGATGGTAAAAGCCTTTAATAAAAACATCCCGTATTCTGATAAAAATTCCAAGGTAATCCCCTTATGACAAATCAACTCACGCAATAATATGGGCAAATTTTCAAAAAAAAAGCCGAGGATTAACCTCGGCTCTTAAGAATCACTAATTTACGTAAAATTAGATTTAGTTAGCAACCACACTTGTATCGCTAACCGCAATAGTCTCGCCTTGTGTTGCAAGGAACGTCACTGTTTGCAATTGCATTTCAGTTGTTGCCGCAACGCTAGAGCTTGGGTTAAGCAACGAACCGTGCTCGCCCGCGATGAATCTTACAAGACCATTACCCTGCGTTGTAGAACTTACGCCCTGCAATCCCATTAATGCAGCTAAAGGTTCTGTGCCCGCTAAAGGAACAGCAGCGGTATTCGGAATAACCTGGTCAGGCAATGCCGTAGAACCATCATCGTTCGTACCACCACCAACAACTTCGTGCATAAGAATCGGCGTGTTAGACGCCAATAACGCTGCGTAGTTGTTAGGATCTGCTGAATCAATAATCGTTTGAGCCGCAAAAGCGAACGAAGAGAATGTTGCATTAATTTCAGCAAGCTGTGTTGCATTCAAACCTTCTTCAAATGCTAAGAATGCAGGTACAAGCGCTTGCTCAACCGGCAGACTATTTTGTTGTGCATACTGAGCAAGGAATGCTTGGAAGTCTGCTGAAGAAGCGGCAAGCAAAGAACCTTTAATTAATGGACCAAATGATGGAGAGTCCACTAAGAATGAAGCAATACCGCCACCAGGTACAGAAAGCACAGCTGCTTTAAACTCAAACATGCCATCAAATGCCGCTAAATCGCCGCCAAGAGAATTGTTCGCGTTAGAAACAGTACCAACACCTGTGATTGACCCTAGGCTTTGACCAACGAAATAAACGTTGCTTGCATCTAAGTCAACCGAACCACCTGTTAAGTCAACTACCGCATTCAAACCTAAACGTAAGCCCAGCGTATCAACAATACTTTGACGCAAGTTATCACGCGCTGTAACAAGGCTTGCAAGGTTTAAATAATCCGTTGGAGAACCACCGAAACCAGAAGAAGCATTCACCGTTTGCTCACCAATGGTGTAACCACGGCTACCATGTAATGGGTGGTCAATCGCTACCGTTGCAAAACCCGCAAGAGACAAAGCACCTGTAATAGCAAGTACGTCTTCTTTCTTAGAGGTAATACCGTGTTGGATAACCACAACAGGCCAACCAGATTCAGGCTTAGTGATTGGGTTAACTGACTCGCTTAAGCTTGCCAATGTGTTTACGATAGTGGTATCCGGTACCGTTACCTGAACATCAACGGTTTCTGTACCGTCGGCATTACGCCCTGCTCGCGCAGGAACTGGGCTAACTTTTGTTAGATTACGCGGATCATCAATACCCGCAGCAGCTAGGTTCAAATCAAGTAATTGACCACCAGAAGCCGCTTGGCATAAATCGTTGTTCGGACCCACTGCACCTGCGGCAATTAAGCCCCCTACCGTTTCTTCACCTAACGCTCTTAGCATTGCACCATTGGTACATGCAGCTCTCCACCAATCGCCTAGCGGATTCGTTGTGCTTAGGTAATGCGGTAAGTTAACTGAGCCCGATTTCAGGCTTGCTGCGCAGAAAGGACCAACTTGAGCGAATGTTCCTGCTGCAGTGGCAAATAGAGGTCCTGTTGGATCAGCCAAAGCCCCTAATAAACCTGAACAAGTATTCAAGCCAACGGCAGAAAGCTGTGCTAACTGCTCAGCACTCAATAAAGACGGTGCAAGTACATCAAATGCGGTATCAACAGGCGCGTTATTAACTTGCACTACAGGAAGGAATTGTGCAGCAACTTGCGCTGCAGTGGCTTGGTCTGCGCCCTGCGCTAAAGCGGTTGCAAACGCTTGAGCAAACCCACCAATTTGTAATTGCTTAACCGTACTAACCACTGTACCAGATCGGAAGAGCACACGTCTGAACTCCAGTCACGAGAGAGCATCGCGGATG
>CAXRCC010000108.1:0-7000 GCA_964228975.1 Paraneptunicella sp.
TGTATGAGCCGTTTATTTCCGTGTTACCGGGGTCATCAACTTGTTTTAACGGGACGAACACCTTCATTGAGTGTTCTCTTTTTCGGTCAAGTTATGGGTTGTGGGATGGTTAATGTGTTGTCTTTATTTTGTCTTTATCTAGGCGCTGCCTGACTAATGGACGCAGCCTCACTGATAAGCGCAGTGATCAGTGCCCCAATCAATAAGCGCATTGCCCTAAGACCCCAACGTTGGTTTCACAAACGGACGCGCAAACTGTTTTTGCATGCGATAAGGCACGGTTAAATCAAACACGGCTTTCACCCCAAAGCTGGGATTGGCAGTGTGCTTGCGGTATTCCGGTGATTGTGAAGGGTCCATTGGGAAAGGCTTTTCGTTCACCATAGTGTGAACATCAGTATCGGCAGTAAATCGCGTGGTCATCGCCCAAATAACGTCTTCTGGCGAGTGCAAATTCACGTCTTCATCCACGATGTACATATGCTTAAACGGGGGCGCGAGCGACAACACTTTTTTCGCCGCTTCCACCACGGCTTGATCATCTTCATCTTTGGTTTTGCGCACCTGCAAAATCGACGTTAACACCCCGCCACCTGCGGTATTGAAATGGCTATCTACCACGTCAAAATCAAAGTGCTGCTTAATAAAGCCTTTCGCTGCAATTTCCGGCGCAATAGATTGCAATTCAGATTGCTCTAATCCCGGACCAATCAAAGATTGATAAATTGGGTTTTCACGGTGAGTAATGGCGTTCACTTTCACGAGTGGTACGGGAACATCAGGGTTCACACGTCCTTGATAACCCACAAACTCCGGCATGGAGCCTTTGCTGTTATCCAGCGCATTTTCCGCCACCATTTGGGAAGTGATTTCTGCTTCAATCACAATTTCAGCATCCGCTAAACATTCCGTTTTTACGCTCACGCAGTCGGCAATTCGCACGGCTTTACCGCGCATGCCGCCCGCAATATCCAGCTCGCTTTCGCCTTTTTTGACGATAGGATCGGTTAAGCATGACGCAAAATAAATCGCCGGATCTAATCCCAAGTTGATGGAAATAGGCAGGTTTTCACCGCGTTTTTGTGCGGCTTCAAACCAATCCCCCAAATGATGACCGGGGAAAATGGAAATGGTCATTTCATTGTTGCTGTGAACACAAAAACGATGAACCGACGCGTTAAACGCCCCCGATTCAGGATCACGCGCTAGCACCAAGCCTAAGGTAATATAAGGCCCAGCGCATTGTTCGGTCAGCGTTAGAATGGGTAAGTTTTTCAGTAAGTCGATATCGGTGTTAATCACCACATCTTGGCAAACCGGGTTATCGATTTTTTCCGGCGCGATTCGATTGCCTAAGCCTTTAAACACAACGCCGTGATAGCTTTCATTTTTACCTGTCAGCATCAGCTGATTACGTTTACGTGAGCCAAATAACCCCATCAACACAGGTATGCTATGACCATGACAATTTTCGTACATGACCATCTCTTCATCGCGGGTTTGATTAGACGCGGGCACGCCCGCAATATCGCGAGCGTAATGTTGCGCCACCTCTAAATGACAATCCAGCGCATCGGTGCAACGCAAGGGCGTATCGCCCTGCGTTTCAAGGAAGCTAAGCGCAGTACGTAAATCGTAAATATCCATGCTTACTTCTCTTCGTCAAAGTTGCTGTAGAGGTAATATTGACGCTTGTTCAAACCATTAAATAAGGTGTTCATCACCGGATACACACCTTTGGTTTCGTTGGTCGTCATCTTCCTTGATTCGTTTGAGAGCAAGAAGAAGATTTTTCTTAGGCGGTTCATCTGCTCTTCATCGCGCTGATCCGCGAAATATTCATACTCTAGGAACATACGCTTGCCGCCATCCATCGGCATTAAATAGCAGAAGTGATGTTCGATATCGTATTGCTCACCAAACTCGGCGTTTTTCTCGCAAATTTGGTCGATAAGCTCTGGTTTGTCGCCATCCACAAAATACATGATGGAGAAGAACCAATGCTTACGTAAGAAGCGCGGCGAGAACATACGGTAGTTAAACCAGTACTCAGGATCGTTATATTCTGGGTCGAAATAGTGCTGGTTTAAGGTCCGCTTCAACTGATTGCTGTCGATGTGTTCGAACAGTGTTTCGATTTCATCGCTCGACAACTCAATGTTTTGCAGGAAGTAATCAAATTTAGGGCCAAACAAGTCGTCATAAGGCTTGTCGTCGTCCATCACATCTTCCACAATCGCCATGGCTTCTGGGCCTGTGATAGCCGGGATCCCTTTGATCATGCGCTGCATTTCATCTTTCTTAACGTAGGTTAAGTCTGGGAACAGCGCTTCAAATTGAGCCAACTCCGACTGTGTTAATAACATCAAAGTGGCGTAGTTAATCTTCAAATAATACTGAGCAACATCAAGGAAGTTTTCAGCATCTTCTTCTGTGATACTTAAAAACTCAGAAAGCACTTCAATGCCCAATAAACCCATACCGGCACCAACTTCGTGCTCAGCAAGTTGGTTCGTTACCGCTAGGGCTTCATCCATTTCACGGAAAGGAATGAAAATCACGGTTTCATCTTCTTGAACCGGATAAATCTTCAGCTTTAATTTAGTGCAGATACACGGCAAGCTCGGCTGGTAATAGTCACTCGGCTTGGTAGGCATACCTGGCGCATCTTCTGAGCGCTGCGTCACAACTTGGCCATCCATCGTGACGAATTCCGCCTCGATGTAGTGGTCTGCCATCATGCCTTTTTTGTAACCGAAGAAAGAGTGAATCCCCGTTGACACTTGGTTACCGCACACGCCCGCCGCCGATTCACCAATGGAGAAGCGCATGCCTTCTGCCATACACGCTTTTTGCAGGTCAAAGGCAATGATGCCTGCGCCCACTTCCGCCCACTCTTCACCTTTGTTCACTTCAAGGTGTTTCATGCGACCCATGTCGATCATGATGATCTTGTCTTGCATGATGTTGGTGCTGTTTGTTCCGGAGGAAATAGGCAAGAACTTGATCTTATGCTTGTTGGCAATCTTGACGATTTCAGCCGTTTCTTCTGCGTTTTGAGGCAGAACTACGTACTGCGGTACATTTTCAACGTGATTTAAGGAACCAAACGTGGTGTAGGCAGCCAGAATAGTAGGGTCGTTAAAGGCCCAATCTTCGCCCACTACCGCTTTGAGTTCGTCTAATACCTCATCACTTGGCCACGCGACGATTTCTTCGTTTTCCGCGCGCTGTGCAAACACTTTGCGCTTGGTTTCGAACACGTCCATCGGTGCCATTTCAATTTGGAAGTAACACTGAATGTTACACGCGCCGCACAAGGTGCAGCTATCAACCACTTTTTGCGTTTCCGTGGTTAAAGGAAGTTCGCCAGACTGTAAAGCGCGAAATATCTTTAAGCGGCCATGTGGATGGTGACCGAAGTTCACATGCTCTTCGGCAGCATGGCAACGCCCTGTGCCCAGATAGTCGATACGGCACATACCGCAGTTTCGACAGTTATCTGCATAATCAATAATGCGAGTTGGAATTCGTTCGCCCATTACATCTACTCCGCTTAAAGTTCTCTTAGTTGTTTTAAAGTCTGACGATTTTGATTAGCCTCGACCGCAAATACGGTGGGCTTTACTGAAGGTGTCGTTGGCAACTGACGCCAGTGTTGAGATGTCCAAAGACACCGCAAACGCCGCAATCAATTCTGCTAACTTCTCTGCACCGTGCTCGCCGTCACAGCCCAACATCTTCATCATTTCGTTCTGCGTAGGCAGACGCGAAGCGTTAGATTTAGTTCCTGTCACAATGCAGTGGAAGGTAGACGACCAGTAAACACCGCCATCTTGTACTTCCCAGAAGTTTTGCTGTGCGCCAGACTCGTACACACACCCTAAATCTTGGCCCGTGGCAGCGTACATTGCGGCGATAACGTTCACGGCGTTAACCGAGAATCCACCTGGAGTGCCCGCAAATACGTTGGCCGCTTCAGCTTGTTTTGCTTCTGCTTGGAACTGTTCAA
Organism: Paraneptunicella sp.; assembly: GCA_964228975.1. Taxonomy (GTDB): domain Bacteria; phylum Pseudomonadota; class Gammaproteobacteria; order Enterobacterales; family Alteromonadaceae; genus Paraneptunicella. The sequence continues at coordinate 4,013 of CAXRCC010000108.1, forward strand.
TAGAGCAATTGAAGTGCTCTAACATCGCTTCTTCTTTTAAGAAAACTTCCGTGAATACGCGCGCACCACGAGCGGATGTCCAGTCGTTGATGTTCTTCATGTTGATTTTCTTATCACCGGCAATGTTGCCTTCGATAGAATAGAAACGAATCGGAATGCCTGTGTCTGGCGTGAAGTGATCACGGATCCAGATGGTGCCGTTATCGGTCATTACCGTTACCATGTTCTGACCTGCTGCTTGGCTCGTGAAGAAGCAGAATTTCAGGTGAACGGTGTTACCAATAATGTACTCTTGGATTTCTTCCAACTTACCGTGACGAGATAACTTGTCACACTCGATTTTAATTTGCTCGAAGTGCTTACGTGTCCAGCGAATAAAGGCCTGGCACTCATCTAGGTTTTTAAATTGGAAAACAGGCGCACGTGTCATTTGGCGCTTTAAGATGTGTGTGCGGATACCGCCTGAATCGTTGATAACACGCGCACCACGTGATGCAGAAAGGGTAATGACCCCCTCAACCGTTGCAAAAGGTGCAACAAACATACCGCTTGCTAAGTCACCATTAACCTGTAATGGGCCTACCATGCCGATGGGAATTTGTACTGCGCCAACAAAGTTTTCAACAACACCACGAACACGCTTAGGATCGATTTGGTGGTTAGTAATGGCTTCTAAATCAAAACCAATGCGCTCATTCGCCCACTCTACACGCTTTTTATATGATGCAGAGTTATGGCTGTTTCCTTTTGGAACACGATCACCAATTTTGAAGTTCTTAGGATATTGGCCTAGCTCTTCGCCGTTGGTCGCTTCGTTTTCTTGATATTCTCTCATTGTCTTACACTTCTTTTAATTTGCAGAAGGGGACGAGTTATTCGTCGTTTTCAAGCGCAGGCGCAGCTAAAATAGCTTCAACGGCTTCGCGAACAGTTTTAAAGGCTTCAACTTCTTCATCTGGAATATCCACATTGAAGTGCTTTTCGATGCCCTCAGTCAGTGTGATGTAACCAATTGAATCTAGGCCTACATCGTCTTCAAGATGGTCATCCCAGCCAATGTCTTTAGGTTCGAAAAGTGATCCATTGATGATTTCAATGACTTTTTTCGCTACTTCATCTTTATCCATGAATATCTCCAGGTTTATTAAATGTTTACGTATTAAGTACTTACATATTAAAAAGTGACGTTAATAATTTGATTAGTCGCAGCGCGAAACAATCAACGAGGCGTTAGTACCGCCAAAACCGAACGAGTTGCTCAGCACGTGATTGAGTTCGCAGCTTTGGTTCTCGCGGACGATGTTGGCATCGGCCAATTCGTCGTCGAGGTTTTCGATATGTGCCGACGCTGTGACGATGTTTTCCTGCATCATGAGCAAGCAAAAAATCAGCTCTAACGCGCCAGCAGCGCCAATACCGTGGCCGGTTAAGGCCTTGGTAGAAGAAATTTTGATAGGGTGGTCACCGAATAATTTGGTGATGGATTTCACTTCCACCACATCACCTTTTGGCGTGGATGTGCCGTGTGTGTTCACGTAATCGATGTCGGTGGTTTGTAAGCCCGACTGCTTCAGCGCTTCGCTCATGCAGCGGAAATTGCCGTTGCCTGTTGGGTCCGGAGCGATGATGTCGTGCCCATCGGACGTTGCACCAAAGCCTGTGATTTCGCCATAAATTTTCGCACCACGCGCTTTGGCTTTTTCGTATTCTTCGAGGATTAAAATGCCTGCGCCACCGCTGATCACAAAGCCATCGCGCGATTTGTCGTAAGGGCGCGATGCACTGCTTGGGGTTTTATTGTGTTTTTTGGATAACGCACGACGCATACCTTCAAACATGCCAGTTAACGCAGGTGTGACTTCTTCCGCGCCCCCTGCAATCATCATGTCGGCAGTGCCGTGACGAATGCACTCAAACGCATGACCAATGTTATGCGTTGCCGTTGCACACGCCGAACCAATGGAGTAGCTGCGACCTTTTATGCCGTAGTAGTAAGAGAAGTTTGCCGTCATGGTGCTTGTTAGTGCACGTGCAATGTCGAACGTACTGACATCGTGCTTACGCCCGCCTAAACGGTCGAAGATGTGTTTGTAAGGATCAGAGTTACTGAACGAGCTGCCAAGCAAGCAACCCACGCGTTCATCTTTTAAATCATCGGCCGTTAATCCACCGTCCGCTAACGCTTCTTCACACGCCAACAAGCCATACAAAGCGGACAAGTCCATGAATCGAGCTTTAGGACCAAACGGTTTACGAATGTCATCAATACTGCCTAGATTTTTGATCGTTCCTGCCACATGGCTCGCATATCCCAGCTCCTTATACTCTGGAACCATTTCAATACCAGAGCGATTTTGTTTAAGAGACTGAGTGACCTCTTCCAATGAATTACCGATGCTGGAAATGATTCCGCACCCTGTCACTACGACACGTCGAGTCATGAAACACCTGTTGTTGTGTAAGCGTTTTGTAAATGTGGAATAAATTTTCCCGATTACGCCTTCACAAACAACTGAACCAAGGTACAGGTTTTGATATAGTCGAAAACCGTCTTAAAACCGCAACAAAACAGGGCTAGACGGCGATTAGGTATAGTGAAACCGTCAAAAAGTACAGGCCAGAATCAAGTCGATATTAGAAGTATTGAGTTGTATACGAAAGTTTTTGAAAAAGGCAGCTGATCTAAAGTACAGGTGGGGAGGTTACTATTTTACTTCCGGCGGTTTACCGGGCCAAAACACAAAGTGCTAATTTAGTAATGTGTTATTGATGGGGAAGTGGGTAGTGACTTTAAAGCCTTCGTGAGGTTGCTGGTTTTTAATTTCCTCAAGCCCACTTTAAATTATTAACCTTCCATTTCTCTTGCTAAGTTTGTTAGTTTTATTGCGCTACCCACATACTCAATTATGGAAGGATTATCCTCCGATATATTTTTTATCATTTCAAATATCTCACGATCTTCCCAGCTTGGTTCAACCTCATATAAGC
>CAXRCC010000109.1:0-6847 GCA_964228975.1 Paraneptunicella sp.
TATTCTGTATAGGTACTGATTTTTTGTGCAGGCTTTAACGCTTCGAGATCACAAGCGTTTCTGAGATTTTATCTTGGATAGACTGTCGATTGGCATCCCAGTATATTTGTGCGAAGCCTAATAGCCCGGTCGCAAAACCTGCGCCGTATCCGCCATAACGTCCAAACGATTCCCACACAGATAAGGCACTGCCATCGAGCTTAATCACTTGAATACCAACAAGGCGCTTACCGTATGTTTGCCCCTGTCGCCAAGCAGTTAGAAAGGTGTAATAAGCCGCCGCCCAACCAAAGCTCAACCCTAAATCCGTTAAAATACCTTCTGCCCAACTAATTACACTCGGTACCGATTCAGGATCCTCGTCATCTTCTCCAACGGTGTAAACTAACGCAGTGGCGTCTTCTTCGTCGCTTTGCGTATTTTCACTGTAGACGCTTGGCTCATCTGGGTGAATGGCAGAAGCCAGCTCATCAAACGCCGACACACTAAACACAAATACAAAAAAGTAGCTCATTACCTTCAAAAAGGGACGGAGCGAGCTAAACCGCTGCCCGGCAACAATATTTTGTCGCCACATCCAACACACTCGCGCAACGGCTAAAGGAAACAACAGCACATGCCAAAAAGACAGCGCCGCAATAATCATGCTATCAATCATCAAAGCCACAAAGCGCCGCATAGGCGAAGCAAGAGGCACGCCTAACAGGTGTGGCGCAACGCCAAAAGCATAAGGTGTCACAATGGACTGATCATCTTGCTTAACCTCACCGGCACTCACCTGATCATTAGGCTGCTTAGCTTCTAATGCCGAAGCCATTATGTCTGATGAGCTAGCCTTCGGACTGGTTGCCCCATTGTCCGCTAGGCTTTGTGTTATCTCTTGCGGCGGGCCTTTTGATGCGTTATCCGTTAGGTTTGCCATACTGCCTACTACACCTTTTCTTTACTTACGTGAGTGACTTAATTGCATCGTTTAAACCTTGTAGCGTTAACGGATGCATACGCGTTTCCATTATTTGATGGATAATCTTAATGGAGTGATAGTATTCCCAATACTGCTCTGGCTGAGGGTTTAACCATACCGCATTTTTATAATGATCAAGCAAACGTTGCATCCAAACCGCGCCCGGCTCTTCATTCCAATACTCAACGCTGCCCCCAGCATAAGTAATTTCATAAGGGCCCATCGTCGCATCGCCTACAAAAATGAGTTTATAGTCACTTCCATATTTATGGATAACATCCCACAACGGAATTTTTTCACTTTTGCGGCGCGCATTGTCTTTCCAAACATAGTCATAAACACAGTTATGAAAATAGAAATATTCTAAGTGCTTAAATTCTGTATTGCAGGCTGAAAAGAGCTCTTCACACGCCTTGATATGACTATCCATCGAACCGCCGACATCAAAAAACAGCAGTACTTTTATCGCGTTGTGCCGTTCAGGGACCATGCAAATATCCAGCATTCCCCCATTTTTAGCCGTCGCGCCAATGGTTGAATCAAGATCCAATTCATCCGCCGCGCCAGTGCGAGCAAATTGGCGTAGCTTACGTAGCGCAACTTTAATATTACGCGTACCTAACTCCACATCAGTGGACAGGTTTTGAAACTTTCGCTCATCCCACACTTTTACCGCAGAGAAATTACGGTTGCCGTCCTGACCTATCCGCACGCCTTCAGGGTTAAACCCGTAAGCACCAAACGGTGATGTACCCGCGGTGCCCACCCATTTATTGCCCCCTTGATGACGTTCTTTTTGCTCCTCCAGCCTTTGCTTGAGCGTTTCCATCAGCTTGTCTAATCCGCCCATGGCTTCAATTTGCTTTTTCTCTTCTTCCGTGAACATGCGCTCGATTTCTTTTCTCAACCACTCATCAGGAATGTCCGCACCAAACAAATCGATGCTTTGCACGCCTTCAAAGTAATCAGCAAACGCGCGATCAAACTTATCAAAGTGAGATTCGTCTTTTACCAAGCAAATCCGAGCAATGTGATAAAAGTCTTCTAAATCGGCAAACACAACCTGCTTTTTTAGGGCCGCGATTAAATCGAGCAACTCTCGAATACTCGCGGGAACCTTGTATTCCCGCACTTTCATGAAAAAGGAGATGAGCATTAGCGTCGCGCCATAAAGACCAATTTTTCAAATAAGTGGATGTCTTGTTCGTTCTTTAACAAGGCACCGTAAAGAGGAGGAATCGACTTCTTCGTATTGGTTTCTTGTAAGGTTTCAGGTGAAATATCTTCTGCCACTAATAGCTTCAGCCAATCCAACAATTCCGATGTAGAAGGTTTTTTCTTTAAGCCTGGCAATTCTCGCATTCCGAAGAAGGTTTCCATTGCCACAGAAAGCAGTTCTTGCTTGATATTAGGATAGTGCAGATCAACGATTTGACGCATTTCTGCTTCATCAGGAAAGCTAATGTAATGGAAGAAACAACGACGTAAGAAAGCATCAGGCAGCTCTTTTTCGTTGTTAGAGGTGATGATAACAATTGGGCGTTGCTTCGCGGATATCACTTCTTTTGTTTCATAGACAAAAAACTCCATTTTATCTAGCTCTTGAAGCAAGTCGTTTGGAAACTCGATGTCTGCTTTATCAATTTCATCAATCAACAATACCGGACGCTCATCGGCAGTGAATGCTTCCCACAATTTCCCTTTTACAATGTAATTACCGATATCTTTTACACTTTCATCACCCAGCTGTGAATCTCTTAACCGAGAAACAGCATCGTATTCGTACAAACCTTGCTGTGCCTTAGTCGTGGATTTGATATGCCACTGCAAAAGCTCGGTATCTAGGCTTTTTGCCAACGCTTGCGCCAGCATCGTTTTCCCCGTTCCCGGCTCACCTTTAATTAATAGCGGACGTTCTAATGTCACCGCAGCATTAACGGCTAACTGTAATTCACGACTTGCAACATAGCTGTCGGTTCCAGCGAAAGACATAATATCTCCTATTTGAATAGCGTAGAGTTAAGCCCTAGATGGAAGAGATGTAGCGAGTTAAGCCAGCTCAGCAGGAAAAAATGCTAGCTTTTTGAGCATGTAAAATGGCTGTTAAAAACATTATTACTAAGATATAGCAAAAAGCACTTTCGTTTTGCCTCTACATCCCTACCCTAGAGCCTAATAAAATTTTGTACCTAGGCTAACATAACTAGATACAAAACGGGTAAAGCGAGTCCGAATTTTTAGCACAACACGTACGGTCTTAGCTCCCAACAAAGTTTTTCGTTTATTGCTCGGATGAGCAATAGCCACATTCCCTATCAAGGAAATAAAATGCAAGTATTTGAAGATAATTCAAGATCAATTGGTCGCACCCCGCTAGTTCGCTTAAACCGAGTGACTAAAGGCAACGTCTTTGCCAAGATGGAATCAAGAAACCCAAGCTTCAGTGTTAAGTGTCGTATTGGCGCGAATATGATTTGGGACGCGGAAAAGCGCGGCATCTTAAAAGAAGGTAAAGAGTTGGTAGAGCCAACATCTGGTAATACAGGTATCGCACTCGCATTTGTTGCAGCATCTCGTGGCTACAAATTAACATTAACGATGCCTGCGAGCATGAGCCTTGAGCGACGCAAGTTACTTAAAGCACTGGGTGCAAACCTTGTTCTCACTGAGCCACCTAAAGGCATGAAAGGTGCGGTTGCCAAAGCGCAAGAAATCGTAGAATCAAATCCTGAAAAATATGTGTTGCTTCAACAGTTCGACAACCCTGCTAACCCGGAAATTCACGAACTCACCACTGGCCCAGAGCTTTGGGAAGACACTGATGGTGAAATTGACGTATTCGTAGCGGGCGTGGGTACAGGTGGCACAATTACAGGTGTTAGCCGTTACTTGAAACACACTAAAGGCAAAGACGTAGTGAGTGTTGCGGTTGAACCAACCGATTCTCCTGTTATTACCCAAGCAAAAGCCGGTGAAGAATTAACGCCTGGCCCGCACAAAATTCAATGTATCGGCGCAGGCTTCATTCCTGGCAACTTAGATTTGGATTTAGTTGACGCCGTCGAGCAAGTCACTAACGAAGAAGCCATTGAAATGGCGCACCGCCTGATGAAAGAAGAAGGTATCCTTGCGGGTATTTCTTCAGGAGCGGCGGTCGTTGCGGCAGGTCGCCTTGCTGAACGCCCTGAGTACGAAGGTAAAAACATTGTTGTCATCATGCCAAGTTCCGCTGAGCGTTACTTATCAAGCCCAATGTTCGCAGGTCAATTCTCAGATCTAGAACTAGAGCAATAAGCAAAGCTATTAACTGATTTAACACGCTTTATTTAAAAGGGGAGTCATATGGCTCCCCTTTACATTTCTGATAATTCATCACACACTAGTGATTGTGTAACACTTCATCAAATTGAAAATATTATGCATAAAAGAGCAATTGCGTTTGGCTTAATCCTGATGATGGCATTATTTGCTTGTACCGATGCCAACCAAAAATCAGGCGCTGGTAAATACGGAATGATGGACAGTTCCACACCAGAAGGCGCCGCCCTACTCTTCTTTGAAAACCTTTATGGCGAACAAAAATCATTAAACGCAGTATTAAAGTACACGACCCCTAAAATGGGACGACTGCTCAAGTCTTACCATACTCCACGTTCTGTACAACGACATGTTATGAATTTACCTTTCGACGAAGTACCTGAAATGCAGATTGATACTGGTGATGATGTTGGTCGCTCTGAGTTTTCAACGAGCACTGAAATTTCTGTTTTCTTCAGTGGACTGTATAACGGCGATAAAATTGACGATTTACGCACAGTAAAAATGGTGCGAATCAAAAATGCGTGGTTAGTGGATGCGGTTAAAGCGGATAAGTACCTGTAATTTATACGCGTAAATCTTAAAATCACACAGGCAATACGGCCAGCAGAACGTTGTCGCTGGCCATAAAACCTCTGAACAGGTTTCTTTTACTGGCCTACTGCCACCCCTTCTCTTCTTGGATCTGCGCCACCAATTAACTTTCCATCCTTAATCATAATGCCGTGAAGACCACTGTTTAAATCAATCACTTTAACTTTATGACCCAGCCCTTCTAGTGAACTTTGCAGTCGTGTAATGTCGGTTCCTGCTTCAAGCGCAGTGTAGTCATTACGATTGGTAAATTTGGGTAAATTAATGGCTTGTTGAACATCCAGGCCCCAATCAAGCACACCGACTAATGTTTGCGCAACATAGCTGATAATTCGACTTCCACCCGGTGAACCAATGACCAATAGCAACTTACCTTCTTCATCGAACACCATAGTAGGCGACATTGCACTTCTTGGGCGCTTTTTCGCATCCACTCTATTAAGCGCCTTATAGCGGCCTCGATTGGGTGAAAACGCAAAATCTGTTAATTGATTGTTCAATAAAAAGCCATCAACCATCAACCCTGAGCCAAATGCATATTCAATACTGCTTGTCATCGACACGGCATTGCCTTCTTTATCAACGATGGAGATATGAGAGGTATTCGGTAAATCAAATGCATTATCAACCTGAATAAACGCCGTTGAATAGGCAGAGCCTGCGCGCTCTTTGTGCCATTTTTCTTTTATATCCACCAGCTGAGAACGCTTTTGTAGATAGGTGTTATTGATCAATGCGCCAAATGGCAAATAGGTGAAATCAGGATCTGCAATATAAGCGTCCCTGTCTGCAAACGCTAAACTCGACGCCTTCGACACCAAGTGTACGGCTTCCAATTGGTTTGGTTTAAATTGCTCTAGCTTTTGCTCTTCCAAAACCTTCAAGATTTGGTACACGGAAATGCCACCCGATGCAGGCGGTGCCATGCCACAAATCTGATACTTTTTGTACGGGCCACAAACGGGTTCACGTTTGATGGCTTCGTATTCGTTAATGTCTTTTTCAGTAAGCAGCCCGGGGTTTACACTGGCAGACTTCACAGCTTTTGCAATTTTCTTTGCCAATTCACCTTTGTAGAAAAAGTCCGAACCTTCATCAGCAATGCCTTGATACACCTTAGCAAGCTCTGGATTCTTCTTCACCATTCCTTCTTTTAACGCCTCACCGTGAGGGAAGAAGTAACGCTTGGTTGAGTGAAAAAGCTCAAGCCCCGGATGAATATTCATGGCAATCAATTGCTCTAGACGAGCTGACACCCGAAACCCAGTTTCAGCTGTTTCGATGCCTTCTTTAAAAAGCGTGGACCAAGGCAATTTCCCAAATTGATGCTGTGCCATTTCAAGGGCTTTAATCGTGCCTGGCGCCCCGACAGAGCGACCACCCACCACTGCATCTTTCCACGCCAACTTCTTACCATTTTCAATAAACAGGTAGGAATCAGCATCGCTAGGCGCGGTTTCGCGGCCATCAAAGGTGTGTAACTTCTTGTTTTTATTATCCCAATAAAGAATAAAAGAACCGCCACCAATACCGGAGGACTGCGGCTCAACAAGCGTTAACATGGCTTGAACAGCAACCGCGGCGTCAATTGCATTACCACCGCGTTCTATGACTTGCTTGCCTGCCCAAGAGGCATAGGGGTTAGCAGCCGTAACCATATAGTTTTCAGCAACAAATGCTTCTTTCTCGTTATAGCCTGTTGCCGCTTCTGGCTCTCTATCTTCTCTTGGTTTCGTTTGTGCCTCTGCAACACTCACAAAAGATAAAGAACAAGCCGCATAGGCCAATAGCAAAATATTTCGCACTGAGTAACCTTTTAATCGAGTATGAACTACTTAAATTTTTCCGGATCAGGAGAGCGTTTTTCCAAAAAGGCTGCAAAAGCTTCTTTGGCGGCGTCGGAACTTAGCTGATTAAAAAAGATATCCAACTCTTCCGACATATGCGCTTTGATTCGCTCGGGGTCCTGCT
>CAXRCC010000110.1:0-18823 GCA_964228975.1 Paraneptunicella sp.
GGCATGGCTGAGGTTGCTGCAGGGGAAGGCGCATTACCCACGTGTAAGCTACGTGTACTGTTAATAAATTTAAAGTCGTGGATCAATTCACCGCTTGAAGACACCGCTTGTGCGCGAATACCACTGCGATAAGGCAGTAAATCTTCTTTTTGGATACGTGGACAATACTTCTGTACCAACGACAGGTATCCCGATTTAAACACCGAATTTTTCATCTCGTTCAAACCGCTTTTTAAGTTTTTCTTCAGCATGGGCCACGTACCAGAAAACCTCATCATTGCCCTCATATCAGGCAAATCAAAATCGGTTTTTGCATAGGCTTCACGCCCCATTGCTAACACTGCGTTGGGGCCAACCGTTACCGTACCGTCAATCATTTTTGTTAAATGAACACCGAGGAAAGGTAGCTCTGGATCGGGGATCGGATAAATGAGGTGATTCACCACCTTATTGTGCTTTTCTGCTAGCAAGTAATACTCGCCACGAAACGGAATGATTTCAAAATCGAGCTCAAGCCCCATCATCTTGGCTAATCGGTCGGATTGCAGCCCTGCGCAATTAATTAAGAACTCGGTTTGGAAGCCTTGCTGGTTTGTTTCAATCGCAATGCTGTCGGCATGCTCGGTAATACCGGTAACCTGATGCGAATAGCACACTTCTCCACCCTTTGCGGTAAATTGTGCCAAAAAATGCGCCGTTAATTTGATGTAATCCACAATACCTGTGTCTTCAACCCAAATGGCGCCTTCGCCTGTGATATTAGGCTCTCGTTGTTTTAATTGAGAGGCATCCAACCATTCAGGCTTAAGTGCATTGTCTTGGCAGCGCTGATACAAGCTCTGCATGCGTTCCATTTCAATATCGTTCGTTGCCACCAGCAATTTGCCGCACTGCTCATAGGGCAAATCATATTGCTGACAATAAGCAATGGTGCGCTGTAACCCTTCTCGGCAGTACTGTGCTTTTAAGCTACCGGGTTGATAATACACACCAGCATGAATCACACCGGAATTACGCCCTGTTTGGTGTCGAGCCGGTTGCGTTTCTTTTTCCAGCAATACAATTTTCTTCTTAGGAAAAGCTTGTATTAATTTTAACGCGGTTGCTGCGCCAACAATGCCACCACCAATAATACAAATGTCTGACTGCTTCATGGTTATCCGTTACTTCAAAAATTCTGCCGGGAATACTAACAATTACCCGCATTGACTCAAAGCCTTCTCTTCCCCCAAATTCGGTTAATCGGTAGAATACGCCTCCTTTTTTGATCTGTGTGGAAATTTAACAATGTCTGAAGCGCGATTCGGTGGGCTAGAAAGGCTGTATGGTCAATCTCAACTCCAGTTTCTCAAGCAAGCCCATATTTGTGTGGTGGGTATTGGTGGCGTGGGCAGCTGGGTGGCAGAAGCGCTGGCGCGAAGCGGAATCGGCAAAATCACGTTGATAGATTTGGATGACGTATGTGTTACCAACATTAATCGACAGATCCACGCTCTTGATAACACCGTTGGGCATTCAAAGGTGCTGGCTATGGCGGAGCGTATTAAACTCATCAACGATCAATGCAATGTGAATGCAATGCAGGACTTTGTGACGCCAAACAATGTGCAGTCACATATGTCTGCTGAGTTTGATTATGTTATTGAAGCCACGGATAGCATTAAAGCTAAGGCGTCGATGATTTATCACTGTAAACGCAATAAAATCAATATCATTACCATTGGCGGTGCAGGCGGGCAAATCGACCCAACGCAAATAACCATCGGCGATTTAGCAAAAACCACACAAGATCCGCTTGCGTCAAAATTGCGCAATTACTTACGCCGTTATCATAATTTCAGTAAAAACCCGAAACGCCGTTTTGGTATTGAATGCGTGTATTCCACAGAGCAATTACGTTACCCGCAAGACGATGGCACAGTGTGTCATAACAAAAACCTAAGCAATGGCAGCGTAAAGTTAGATTGCAATAATGGCTTTGGAGCCTCGGTCACGGTAACGGCTTCATTCGGACTATTTGCCGCATCAAGAGTGATCAATAAATTGCTCGCAAAATTTGAAGCCGAGTCATAACACGCCCGTGAAAAGGACATTTCATGAATAAAACGCAAGCTTATCAATCATTATTCGCGATCATGATGCTCACATTACTGAGCGTTGTTGGTATGGCGATGCCCTATCCCATTTTAACGCCGCTTCTGTTAGATGGAACTAACCCGCTCGCTGATTTTATGGGGATTCATCCCAAAATACTGCTTGCGTCTTTGCTTGCGGGCTATCCGCTTGGCATGTTACTGGGCTCCTCATTCATTGGCTCGTTATCTGATGTTTATGGTCGGCGCAAAACCCTATTACTCACCACTTTTGGCAGTGCAACAGGCTACTTAATTTCGGCTTATGCGGTGTACCAACAAAACTTTTTGCTGCTTTTATTGGCTCGATTCGCAACCGGACTTTGTGAGGGCAATGTGGCAGTTGCAAGAGCCATGAGTGCCGATCTTCACCCCATTATTGATAAAACCCGTGCCATGTCGTTTGTGTATTCTGTCACCTACGGCGGCTGGTTAATTGGACCGCTTGTAGGCGGCTACCTGATGGTATTAGGCGCAGATATTTCCTTTGCTATCGCCGCCGGCATTACCATTTTGTCCGCATTAGTCATTGTGTTTTTTGTACAAGAAGCAAAACAAACAGACTCCACTTCCCGTACTGATTCGCGCTCAGGATTTGCCCGATTAGTGCAACACGCTGTCAGAAATAACTCCTTTGCTTTACTAAAGTTCACGCCGATCAAACATGTGTTTTGGCAATATTTATTCATCATGCTTGGTTTAAACGCCTTCTATGAATTCTTACCCGTTTGGCTACACGAAGATCTCAATCAAGACAGTATCGGCATTGGGCACATGACCGCTTTAGTCACCCTAGCAATGGTGCTTACGTCCACCTTTTTAGTGGAGCGCTGCAAAGGCTGGTTTGGCATGAAACCCCTCATTATTGCTGGCTTGTTAGTGTTTGGGCTGTCTCAGGTCATTGCTGTGGAAGTCGACATGAATACGGTTATCGCATATTGCATGGTGTCAGGCGCAGCCATTGCCTTTTTCAACGTACTCTTACCCGTATTTTTAAGCGACAATTTTGGTCACTACGAACAAGGGCAACTGTTCGGGCTACTCACCAGCACATTCTGCCTTAGCAATGTCATCATTGCGATTTTTGGCGGCATTATTAGCTTACTGGGTGCGGCCCTTACCCTTGTATTTGGGGGAATACTTATCTTTATTGGCATGGTGTATTTTGGCGCTTATTTTAGCCAAGTGCGCTTAACCGAATTAGCAGAAGAAATGGCGAAAAACACAAAGTAAACGCTTCATGGCAAGCCGCTTATAAAAAGGCCAACGCGAAAGCATTGGCGGCTTGCCTTAACACCTAATTTCATGCCATAAGTTACCTACTTCAGCCTTTCCACCAGCCCAGATGCACGAATACAGCGCTGTTTTACAGCGTGATCGATGCCTTTGTAATCTGCCATCAATACAAACGAAGATTTCGCCCGCGTCACACCGGTATACAACAATTCTCGACTCAGTAACGAACGCTGAGCTTCCGTTTCTGGTGAAGGCATACACAACACCACACGTTTAAACTCAGAGCCTTGGCTCTTGTGCGTTGTCATGGCATAAACCGTTTCGTGCTTGGGTAACTGTCCCGATAAAAAGTGCTGATACGTACCATCAGATTGAACAAACCACACCCTAAGCAACGTGTCTGTTTGTGGCTCATTTTGCTGATTAACGTACTGTGCCGATTGCTGAACGGATTCCTGTGCGGTGCTGTGGTTAGCCTCGTGCGCGGTATCAGGCATTGCACTTGCCGCTTTATTTGGCGAAACATGGCTTGGTAACACCACACCGATATCACCGTTGAATAAACCAAGTCGATGATCGTTCTCCACAATCATAATGGGCCTGCCGGGGTAGTATTCCGTTCTCGCATTAACCCATCCCTGACGGTTAAAGTGCTGCTCAAACAGTGTATTAATCGCTTCCACGCCCCACGGCCCAGCCCGCTGCATACATAGCACTTGTAGCTCTGCCAATTTAGCAAACACCGCATCCGCTTGACCCGAATTCGCCGCTGCAAAATACCCTTGCCAATGTTCAGAAACAATATCAATCAGCTGGCTATGCTGCATATCATTCAACCAAGTTAAGTCGGTGAAACGAGGCTGTTTTAGCACGCTTAGCGTATCACTCACGTTACCGAGGTTAATCGCCTTTGCCAGTTGCCCAATACCGCTGTTTTCATCAAAGCGATAGCTCTTTTGCAGGTGAACAAGGTTATTGGCGATAGGAGCCAACCCTGCCTGCGTATCAATGGCATTGCCACTGAGTTTTTGTAGTTGCTCTGCCACTTGTGGAGAGAATACCCCGGGATTAGGCTTCACACTGCAAATGTCGCCTAATACAGATCCCACTTCTACAGAGGCAAGTTGGTTATTATCTCCGAGTAACACAACACGCGCATGATCAGGAATGGCATCAAATAATTTACTTAATAACGGCAAATCAATCATTGATGCTTCATCCACAATCAGCATATCCAGTTTTAACGGATTGGCTTTGTGATGATGGAATTGAGAAGAATGGCGTTTTACCCCAAGCAGTCGGTGAATAGTGGTACATTCATCAGGTAACGTTACATCGCCCGGTAATTGACTCGCGGCACCGCGCAACGATTCTGTTAACCTTGCCGCGGCTTTTCCCGTAGGTGCAGCTAAGCGGATCACAAACTCTTTATCTTGATACTGTTTACTTAACAACCAAAGTAACTTCGCAACGGTAGTTGTTTTGCCCGTGCCCGGCCCGCCGGTAATCACACAAAAAGGCTTTACCGCCGCTACCGCTACGGCCACCTTTTGCCAGTCTACTTCATCTGGCATTTGCTCGGCTTGGCTGGGAAACAACATAGATAAATCTTCACGCAAGGTGTTAATCTCTGAAGAAGACACACCTTCTTTAAACTGTGTTTGTTGCTGAGCAAAAAACATCAAGCGATTGAATAGCTGGCTTTCGTACAACCAGTACTTGTGCAAATAAAGCAACGGCCCTTCTAGCACCAAAGGCTGATTTGAATCGACTCGAGCATCATTCATCAACACATCATAAAGCTGCCTTGGCTCAGGAAATTGCACCACACTGCCCCAATTATTGGGTAGCCTGCGAATATCCATACAGGTGTGTTGTTGCCCGAGTTGCTGACTGGCTAACGCTCCTACTAACGCAACCCAGTCGAGTGCATTTCCCTGCTCGCTATTTGCAGCACTTTCCAAAAGAAATAACCCAAAGGCTTTGTCGATGGGCCGAAGTAACCCTTTCTCTAACAAGGTATCTAAACACTGGTACGTAGCGCTGTGATGATTAAATAGCATCTTGTCCTCCTTGCGCTTGCTCCGTTTCACCCTCTTGTGGCAACTCGCCGTTAAACAAAGCATCGAGTCCTAACACGAGCGCCTTTTTTGGCAAAAAGTGCAGCACACCTTTATCCGCGGCCTCCGGATGCATTCCCCTCATAAATAAGTACACAGCCCCACCAATGTGCTTATCAAAGTCGTATTGAGGCAAACGCACTTTTAAATAGCGATGCAAGGCAACGGTATAAAACAAGCCTTGCAGATAGTAATCGTGATCTCTCATGGATTCATCCATGCTGGAAAACGCGTAGTGATGATAATCGTCACCTAAATGATTCGACTTGTAATCAGCCACATAAAAACGCCCATCGTATTCAAAAGTTAAATCGATAAAGCCTTTTAACATGCCGTTTAGGCTTCCAAATTGATACGGCGGTTTTGCCGGAAACTGATGCGTTTTCAGCAGCTGGTTAAACGCTTCTTGGTGAAATTGTTTTAGGGGTAGATAGAATTCAAGCTCAGCGAGTCGAGCCGCTGCAGGAATATCCATTAACCGAGGCGACTCAACGTGCTGCTGCGCTTGCTTAATTAACGATAAATCAAGCACGGGAGTATTTAACGTTTCCGTTAACCAAGCGACAACCAATTCGGGCGACTCCACCTGCACGCCGTAACGCTTAGCTTGGGATTCAATCACCTCCAACAGGCTTTGTTGGGATTGCCAATCGGATAGCTCATACAAAGCGTGTAAAAACGATCCTGGGTTTGTGCCTTTGGGAAAACTAAATCGCGTTGCCAACTGTGCTGGGTTCACTTCTTGCGCGGCATTTGCAGCTTGTGCTAAGTGGGTTTGCTCATCGGCGGCCTTTGCCACATCTTCTGTCAATAAATCATTATCGTGATGGCGTTGTTGGCTCAAATGCGAATAACTGGTCAACACCCAGTCCGAAAATTGCGTTCGAGATAAACGCGCTGATTCATAGTGCTTGTTTGGTTCATCATTGGATAAGCCATCAACTTCACCTGAACCCGTACCTAAAATCGCATTTTCCTGAGAGGCGGAAGTCGAAGTCGAAGTCGAAGTCGAAGTCGAAGTCGAAGTCGAAGTCGAAGTCGAATCAGAGTCTGCTTCAGAAACAGAAATAACGTCAAGATGAATATCCGCATCAGCACTCGACGCTAAAGCAGATAAGGGCGCGAGAATATGCTCATCGGTAATCTGCTCAATCGCTTGCAAATCGGCTTGATGAAACAACGTTTTGCCGATGGCGGTGGATAAAAAGCCACTGAGCTTTTTACTGCGCTGCTCAGCGTTATTCCAAAGCCCAACCCAACAGTGGTACACCGCGCGGGTTAATGCAACGTAAAGCAATCGAGTGTCTTCGCCTAAGCGTTGCAGCTCTTGTAACTTTTCAGCCGCTTCTGTGGGTTCAACATCCCACACCAAGCCCTTTTCCCCTGCGTGATACGGCGCATTAGCGGCTTTTTTATATCGGCTCGCAAACGGTAAAAACACCAAAGGATACTGCAACCCTTTTGAGGCATGAATCGTGGTAATTTGCACGAGGTTTTCATCCGTCTCTAAACGCAGCTGCTGCGCTTCATGACCGTGATCAGGCTCAGCAATACGATTTTCAAACCACTGTAACAGCAAGCCTTCCCCTTGAATCACACTGGCCTCAACTTGCAATAATTCTCCCACATGACGCACATCGGTAATCCGGCGTAACCCATCATCAAAATGGGTCATTAGGTGCTGATACACATCAAACTGCTGCAATATGTGATTTAATCCGC
This sequence comes from Paraneptunicella sp., assembly GCA_964228975.1. Classification (GTDB taxonomy): domain Bacteria; phylum Pseudomonadota; class Gammaproteobacteria; order Enterobacterales; family Alteromonadaceae; genus Paraneptunicella. The sequence continues at coordinate 7,211 of CAXRCC010000110.1, forward strand.
GCATCACCCCTTGGCTCATCCACAACTGCTGCGCTTCACGAAAATGGCTCAGCACGCTATGCCATTGAAGTTCGTTTTGAATCAACTCATCAAAGGTCAATACTGAATGGGGGAACAATTCTGTAAGCAGTGCCGCACGCACAAGTGATTCATCTTGCGGGCTATGAATTGCGCGTAGCAACAACAATAGTTGATAAGCGACCTGCCCGGAGAAAACACTTTTTCGCGCTAGATAAACGCTATCTACTCCTTGTTTAGATAACGCCTGCTTGATGATTTCAGCTTCTCCCCGATCTCGCACCAGCACGCAAATGTCTTTCGCCTGCAAAGGCTTTTTATCCAAGATTGGCGCAGGTTCGCTATGCAGTAGTTGGCTGATTTTACGCGCGGTATTTTGCCCTAATAACGCACTCGCTTCCCCCCACGACCATAATGCATCCGGTTCATCTTGTGCCAAAAAAAGAAAGTTTAACGCGGAGACAGCGCTATCGTTCACCATCAGGCTCGTTGGCGCTTTGTCATAATCGACGCCGTGATAAGGAATATCATCGCCAAATTCAAAGGCATCGTCCTTCGGCTGAAACAAGGTGTTTAAGCTTTCAACGAATCGCGCTTGGGAGCGATAATTTTTGCTAAGCGTAAATTGTCGAGAGTCATCAACGCGATGCTTTGCCGCCAAATACGTAAAAATATCGCCGCCCCGAAAACCATATATGGCCTGTTTAGGATCGCCAATCAGCACCAAGGTGCCCGGCTGCTCAAAATAGATTTGCTCAAAAATGCCAAACTGAATGGGATCGGTATCTTGGAACTCATCCACCAACGCCACTGGGTACTGAGCTAAAATAGTTTGCGCTAAGCGCTCGCCATTTTCAGGATGGACTAATGCTTGATGTAAATTCTGCAACAAATCATCAGGGCTTATCAGGTTGTAACGTTGTTTTTGCTGCAACAAACGCTGACGTAACCACACTAATGCCGAACTAATGTAGTGCTGTTTGAAGGCTAATCGCACTTTGTGTTGTAGTGCGGCAATATCATCGAATTGGCTGAAATCAAATTCACTTAAGTCGGCACTGGATTTTTTTCGTGCAGCTTCAATTTTACTCTGAGAAAACACCTCGAAGCCGCTGGCTTGACTGCCCGCACCAAGGCTAAAATGCAGTGCGTCACTTTGCGCAAATTGCTGCATGTGCGCAAGGGTTTCTGCCTTAGCCACTTTTGCATTGGCTTTGAGATCTGCCTCGCTTAGCACCTTCATGATGTTTTGACTCAGCCACCACGTTTTGAGCGTATCAACGCTATGAGCAAAAGTTTGATGTAACGCTTCATACTCTTCTCGGCTGACTTGCGCCAACTCAATATCGCGATGCACTAATGGTTTAAGTGTGCTTAAAAAGGCCTCCGGTGTGCGCCAATGCGCCATAAAAGCAGACAGCTCCGATGCAGGAAGTGTTGCAACAAACTGCCGCCAATAATCGCTTATTGCGATGCGCTGCCACTCTGCATCGTCCAATATCAAGGTTTGATCGTAAAGTACGCCACTTTCAAAAGCGTGCTCTAATAAGGTTCGCTGACAAAAGCTGTGAATGGTGAATATCGCGGCGTTATCCATATTCTGCTGAGCCACAAGCAAACGTTGCTTAGCAAGGCGCAAATCGCTTTGGCTTTCAATTAAGGATTGCACAAATTCGTCTTTACTAGCTCCGCTTTCAAAGTCTAAAAACGCGTCATGCAATCGAGCGTGTAATCGCTCTTTTAGCTCATTCGTAGCGGCATTGGTAAAGGTCACGATGAGCACTTGGTCAACACTGCGAGGTTCGCACTCGTGCCCCAAAATCAAACGCAGATAAAAGCTGCTGATGGTATAGGTTTTTCCTGTTCCAGCACTGGCTTCAATCAAAGACTGGCCCGCAAGTGGAAAGGTAATCGGATTAAGCGCATGCATGATTATTTCCCCTTCCCTTTGGTGCTTTTCTTCTTCGTGGCATTGGTTGCCAAATCCAGTTCAAACAAGTTAGTCAGTAAGGTTTCAGCATGAAGGATAAGCTCATCCATTTGTTTGTCGAGCTGCGGACACACACGCTGAAAATGTGGGTCTTTCCCTTCTGCGGCGGGTGCACCGGGAAAATCGCTACCAATATAGGTTTGCACCATTTTCGTTTTATCCTTGCTACCCACCCATTGCCATGCGCTTTCAGGGAAAAACACAAGCGGCTTTAACATCGATTGATGCCAAAACTGCATAAATACGGTTAGGTTTTCTTGTGCGGCTTCGGTGCTAATACGTGGCAGCTTCATGACTTTATCTGTGCCTATGAAGCACGCTTCGCCAATGTTTGTATTCGGTTCAGCAGCAAGTACGAATAACCATTCCACCCACAATAAAATGCGGTCGATGGCTCTGACTTTCCCCGGTCGCCATCGTACGAATAATGCATTACCTTCCGGCAAGGTCGATACCGGATAAATACCATCTACTCGTCCCGTTAAGCGTACATTGGTCACCTCGTAACTGGCATCCACCCATTGGCTAGGGGCTTGTATGTTTAAGTCGGCATAATGCGACGCCGCCAGTTGCACGAGCTTTTCCGTGATACGGTTAAGCTCTTCCATTGCCGCGCCACCAAGGGAGCCAATCGGTAATCGCCCATCAACTCTTATGTGCTTTTGTGTGTTTTCTTCATCTTTAATGACTGACTGGATCAGCTGATAGCGAGACAAACCGTCGAGGAGCAATGGTTCGTCGTCTTCAACTAGGCTATGGGGCGATCCAAAACGTGTATGCCAGCGCTGCTCAAAGAAGTATCGCGCCGGATTTCGCAAACAAGACAACAATTCGGCTAATGGCAATTCGTCTTTATTGCCCGAAGCATGCAGTGCCAACGCTTGGTCAACAAAATCGACTGATTGCTTTTGCGTCACCTCTGCACTGGCTTTTAATACATTCAGCCATGTTTGGTTGTAACTTGATGCCACGCTGCTGTTCGCTAAAAAATAATCCGCGTGAAATGGCTGTAACGGCTGGGCGTGTACCTTAACCACTGGCTCACGCGGTTTGCCTTTTTCTTCGACATCACCTTGATGTTCACTTGTGCTTTTGGCTTCGTTCTTATTCTCTTCTTCGTTTTCAGCACGATAACGCTCGCAATAGTGCAGTAACTCCGTGAGCAAAATAGACGGCGTTCTCACAGAGTTGTCGCGTTCATCACGACCAATAAAACTTAAATACAGTTGTTCTCTGGCAGACAAAATCGCTTCGAGAAACAAGTACCGATCATCCCAGCGCCGAGAACGATCGCCTTTTCTGACTGGCGCGCTCGCCATTAAATCAAAGCCAATGGGAGCAACAACACGCGGATAGCCAGGATCATTGAGCCCTAAAATGCAGACTTGTTTAAAGGGAATACTTCGCATGGGCATCAAGGTACAAAAGTTGATTCGCCCGGCTAAAAATCGCTGTCCAACACCTTTTGAGCCAAGCTGTTGTTGCATGGCTTCAACGAAGACATCTTGGTCAACCACTCCATCGTATTGACCTTGATGTTCGGATAATCGCGCCAACGCATCCAAAATTTGTTGTAAGTAATACGCTTGTGCGTCAGACACAGCAAAGATCTTTTGCAGCCACTGTTCTGCTATACGGGCTTTTTCTGAAAGCGTATGGCTATTCAACGCTTGCGCCAGAATGTGTTCGAGTTGAATCAAAAATTCGATGAACTTGCCCAGCACTTCCCCTTGCTGACCTTCTAATTCGGCATAGGGCGAAATCTCACCTTGCGCTTCAGTGTTTAATAATGCCTGGGTCATGCCCATCGCATAACCAGAAAGCAAACGGCGAAGACCAAATAACCACGTATTTTGCCCTTCTTGTGGTAATTCCCAGCGCTGTTTATCTTCCCCGCTCATCCCCCAACGTATGCCTGCTTCACGAAGCCAGTGATGCAACAATGAAAGCTCGGACTCATCGACATTAAATTTAGCGAGCACATCTGGAACCGCGAAAATTTCCATGACTTCAGTTAACGTAAAGCGGCTTTGATGCACGGCTAACAGTTGCATAAATGCTTTCGCAACTGGCGATTCTTCAATCACGTTTCTGTCTGAGATCGCATAACCTAAATAGGTGCTTTTGTCTGCACCTCCAAACACCGCATCGATATAGGGGGCATACTCAGCAACGTTTGGCATCATCACAATGATATCGCCAAGTGCCAAAGCGCGATCTTGCTCTAACCGTGACAACACATGATCGTGTAACACTTCCAGCTCGCGCAACTTCGAGTGACAACTCACAACATGTACCGAGCGATCTTCCTCGCCATCTGCGTTGTGTAATGACGAATCAAGCACAGGTGACGGCGCCGCTAACATCAACACATCTTGTTGAATGTGCCCAAGTAAGGTGTTTGGCTCATCCTCAATGAAATCGTCATAGGTGTTCATCGCAACCGAGTTTTCACACTCTAGCAGCATGTCTTGAAACTCTCTGCCCAACTTACCCCATGACGCGAGCAGCGGATTGCCCGTTTCATATAACGTTAGCGCGTGTAAGGCATCTAACGATACATCCACTTGGGTATCTTGCGCCTGTTCAAAAAGGTCCAGTTGTTTTTTTTCCTTGGTGGATTCAGCAATGATATCGCCCCAATACTGCTCGCAAGGGTTTGCCCAAAAGATCACCACGTCTCGGGTTTGAGCAAGCACACTGAATATTTCGAGTTGTTGTTTTGGAATAGCGGAAATGCCAAAAATAAAGATGGGCATGTGGCTAGGTGGCTGTTGCGCTAAGGTGGTCATCAGCTGATCGTGCAAGTTGGCACGATGCCACGGCGATTGTGAAAGCGCTTTAGTGTTTTCAACCAAGGCTCGCCATAACACGGGTTGCCACGGATGTGCTTCTGCATCAGCGCCTAGCGCCTTTTCACCCTGCTCCCACGCTAATATCCAATCGGGGCGATACACCAAATATTGATCGTAGATATCGGCAATTTTGCCGGCTAACTGAAACAATCGACGCGGCGCTTTTTCAGCAGTAGTTTCACCCGAGTGCGGCTTATCAGCGAAGGCTTCCAAGGTGTCGTCACCCGACGTTAAATAAGCCGTAATGGCAGCAAATTCAGGCTCAGACAACAAGCCTGGCAGAATTTGCATCAGCTTCCACTGCATATTTTCTTTAGTAAATGCCGACTCTTCCGGCAAATCGGGAATATGTTGGCGATATAAATCCCAAATAAAACTCGACGGCAGCGGAAAGGAAAAGTTCGCCGCGATGCCTAACGATTCTGCCACTTTCACTTTTAACCATTGCGCCATCCCCGGACTTTGCACCAAGATTGGCAACGGCTGTAACACGGCAGAAAAAGAGGTTTGATAGTATTCTTGCACTTGATGAACAAGATGCTGGCACAGCACTTCCATTTTATTGGATTGCACAAGGTGAAGCATGGACGGTTTCGCGCTTATTATTATTGCCCGGGAGTTTAGCATAGTTCCTTCTCTATCGAGGAGTGCTCCTTTGTTGGCACGGTGTTGTAGGCATATTTGCTCTACTCCCTTTTTCTCGGTTCTGGTAACATGTGCGCACTTTAGATTCACAGCCAGTTCCAATGAAATTCATTTCTTTTAATATCAATGGCCTAAGAGCCAGAATCCCACAGCTTCAAGCCCTTATCGAAAAGCACGACCCTGATGTCATCGGCTTGCAAGAAATTAAAGTCCACGACGACGCGTTTCCATTGGCTGACGTGCAAGCATTGGGTTACAAGGTTTACTACTTTGGCCAAAAGAGTCACTACGGCGTTGCGATCATGTGTAAGCAAGAACCAAGCGACGTTCAATACGGCTTCCCAACCGACGATGAAGACGCCCAGCGCCGTATGATTATGGCAACGTTTGAACTCGATAACGGCGAAAAAGTCCGTATACTAAACGGCTACTTCCCACAAGGTGAAAGCCGCGATCACGAAACCAAGTTCCCGGCTAAACGTAAGTTCTATCAAGACTTAATGACGTACCTTAACGATCACCACAACGTAGACGAAAACGTGATTGTGATGGGTGACGTAAACATCTCTCATACCGATAAAGACATCGGCATTGGCGAACCCAACCGCAAGCGCTGGTTAAAAACAGGCAAATGTAGCTTCTTACCAGAAGAGCGTGAATGGATGGAAACGCTTATGGACTGGGGATTCCACGACAGCTTCCGCTCGCTTTATCCCGATGTTGACGACCAATTTAGCTGGTTTGATTACCGCTCTAAAGGCTTTTTGGATAACCGCGGTTTACGAATCGATTTGATTCTTGCCACACCAGGCTTACATGAAAAGCTGGATTCTGCTGGCATTGATTACGAATTAAGAGGTTTGGAAAAGCCTTCTGATCACGCGCCGATTTGGGCCGTATATAAATAATTTAATCGGATAAGCTCGTGCCAGAATTTACCTTTATTCAAGGCAGTTGTTTAGCGCTGTTCATCGGCTTCATTGTGTATTTGCTCAGGCAAAAGGCATTTTGGCTTCGACTAGAACATAAAGCCAGCCAGCATTTGCTCTTTGGCAGTGCCGCTGGTTTGTTCATAATGTGGATTTTCAGAACGGGTATCTACCCTGGTCTGAACGTGCATTTTTTGTGGTTAACGGCGTGCGTTCTGTTACTGGGCTTTAGGCTCTCTATTATTGCGGCATCGATGGCTTTATTAGGTGCCACAATCATTGGCAATGAGCCTTGGCACATGCTGGGAGTGAACGGACTTCTTGGTGTTATCTTACCTATTGCCTTTAGCTACACTATTTATAATTTAACTTTTCACCATCTGCCTAAGCATTTATTTGTTTATATTTTCGTGAGCGGCTTTTTTGCTGGCGCGGCAACCATTGCGTTTAAGATGGCGCTGTTGGGTAGCTATTATGCTGTAGAAGGGATTCACACTTGGCAGATAGTGGTGGATAACTTCCTGATCCTAATACCCTTGTTGCTGTTTCCAGAAGGTATGCTCAACGGTATGACAATGACTATGCTCGTGATTTATTGTCCGCTGTGGGTGTATACCTATCAGGATAGATATTATTTAGATAAGTAATAGAAAGGAAAAAGGCATGGTAACCATGCCTTTTCTATTTTGCCCGTTAACAGCTTATTCGGTGAATAAGTCCATTACATTGGCAAGGTCGGATTTGCGCTTCACTTCTTCGTCAGTCAAACCTTTCAGCTCATGCGGGAACACTAACCACTCGCTGGTTTCGTGAACAAAATAATCAGGCACCATGTCCGTTTTATTATTTCCCGGCTTGTACCAAGGCGTTGCCACTCTCACATCTTTTGGATAGTTCAAACGCATCAGTTGCTTGGTTTGTTTGATTAACGCATCAACACTTCGACCAGAATCAAATACATCGTCAACAATAAGCAAACTGTCTTCTGCATTCGCATTTTCAATCAAATACTGTAAACCGTGTACTTTGATTGTTTTGGATTGCTTATTGATGCCGTAGTAAGAAGATGTACGAACCGCAATGTGGTCGGTCTCAACGTTTTTGTACTCAAAATATTCTTGTACCGCGATACCAACGGGCGTGCCACCGCGCCAAATACCAATCACGAATTTAGGCCTAAAGCCGTCTTCATAAACTTTAGCTGCTAATCGAAAAGAGTCTTCTAGCAAAGACTGAGCAGTAATGTAGGTTTTTTCCATTTTTATCAATACTTAAATAAGATCATTAAGATCGGGGCGTAATTATAGAAGAATTAGCCAACAGAATGCATTACCTGAGTTGAAAATTAATCAAAATCTCGCAACCAAAGCGAAATTTCACCCAGTACGTAAAATTAGTTAACCCAAAAAGTTAAAACCAATTTTTTGTAAAGGCCTTATCCATCTCTTTAAATGCTTTTTTCAACAGAAAAGCCAGTTCCTGATAACGCGGTTTAGAACGATTCACCGCCAAATCGTAACCGTGCTCTTTCATTTTAGAATGGATTTCTTGATACCAAATGCGAAGTGAAGGCGGCAATGCCTGCTTGGAGCGGTGGCCTAACCACAAGAGGCCTTGAAACGGTAAACTTAAGAAAAAGGCAGCTATGGCAATGGCTTGAGGTAGGTATTCTGAACCGTTAACTTGCAACATTGCGGTAGCAGATATAACCGCAGATGGCGGCATCCAACGCATGCCAAATCGTGTAGCGGAAATGACACGATTTTCAGGAAAGATGGCTTGTAATTCCTTCTTCATTGGCCAGTCCTTCATGTAACCACGGCCATCTTTAACCATACTCATAATTGATTGCGACATCTGACTAACCCTTCCACTCAATTTATTGATGTAATCGACGTTTACGCCACCGATTGGATTAATCATTGTTCTTATTTCAACAAATCGGTAAATAAAAAAGGCGTTTTACTGATGCAAATTAGCAACTTAACGTTTAAAGCATAAACGCTATTCTTACGCTACGCAAAAGCAAAGATATCAATAGCGTATCAATTTATAACAGTTACACAATAATTGTGCACAGGTATAACGATTAAACTTCCTGAAGCGACGGCGCTTCTTCGTTTTCCAGCGCGGTTTCTTCAGCGCGTAAATACACAAACAAAATCAGCGGTGAATCTCGGTTATCTTCAATACTCACTAAGCTATCGATGTTATCTTTTGTTAATGTATGCCCTTTGTTCAAATAGTTAGATTTCGCCGCTTCCAACGGCAAATCATGAGCTAATTTCATTCCGGAAGAAAGCTGGTCAACAGACAGTGCAAACTCAATATGCTCTTCAATACTTTCTGCTCTGTTTGTCATAAGAGACGTGAAAGCTTTAACCACTTTCGAGGAGATGTGATCTTTTTTCTCTTCAACGATTTGAGAAAGCGCCAATGCAGGCTTTACCACACTCCCCGTTCTTCTTCCGGTGACTAAATGATCGTAATCGGCACAAATTTGAATAAGCTGGCAAGGAATGGGTACTTTTTCACCAGACAAACCCGCCGGTCCGCCAGTGCCATCAACGTTCTCGAAAATATGCCGTGTAATCGTCGATACACCGTTAAATTCCTTAAAGCTGGCCAGTAAGTCGGCACTTAGCTCGATGAACTGCCAACGCTTTCGGGAGCCATCTAAGTGGCGCAGCGCTTCTGATTTAACCAGCTCCTGCTGCGGAATTTGCATCTTCCCCAGTTCATAAAGCTTTGCCGCCATTACGGTTTGATAAACAATAGAAGGCGTGAATCCAAATTTCGCACAAAGATACTTCACTTGCGTTGCGATACGGTCACCATGTGCAAAGGGGTCTTGATTGTGCATTTTAATGCACTTCATCAACACGTACGCGGCTCTATCAAACAGGTCTTTTACTTTTGCACCCGCTGCCACTTTATCAACTTTGCGATTATTTATTTCTTCTTCGGTTTGCTTAAGCTGCTCTTCTAGCTCCACTCGCTGGGCCAGTAAGCTTTCGTTTTGAGAGACAATTTGTTTGTTAATCAGGCGCTGTTGGTATTCGTTGATAAAATTCTCAACGCAAACCTTAATCATGGAAATAAGTTCGGCGTTGTCCCACGGCTTATTGATGTAAAAATCAACGTGGCCACGGTTTATCGCTAGGCTGGCATCTTTGGGGTCAGAGTAACCGGTTAACAGTATTTTCTGACTCATAGGGCTTATATCATGTGCCTTTTGTAAAAATGTGGCGCCATCCATATTCGGCATGCGCATATCGGTAATGAGCACAGAATATAAGTTCAAATTTAGCGCTTTTAAGGCTTCTTCGCCCTCGGTAAAACTGGTTACGTCGTAATCTTTACGTAACACACGAGAAAGCGCCTTTAAAATTTCAGGATCATCATCTAGTAACAAAATACGATGTTTAGACATGCGGCTTTTCTCCTCGCGTTAAAGGCCAAACGCAACACAGCTTCGCTGTCCAGCCCACTTTAATTTTTGAATCGTTTCAAAAAATGCGCCATTAGATTTTAGTTGTAATCAAACACAAGTACGTCATTAAACAAAGAATTTGATATAAGTAAGTTAATTTTTTTCATAGTTGTTGCCTGCGTCAACAATTAGAATACGCTTTTTTCGCTGGAGTGCTTGAAAAATAGAGTAAAGACCATATCAATGTGCCTTCAGTTCATCTGTGTATGCTCCTCATTTCTCAAAAACATGCACAGTTAGCGTTTAACTTTACCTTATCGAAATCCTTGGAGAGATCTATGTCGAATACTAAACACTGCCGATTACTCATTCTTGGCTCAGGCCCTGCAGGCTATACTGCCGCAGTCTATGCCGCTAGAGCGAATTTGCAGCCTGTTTTAATCACTGGTATTCAACAAGGCGGGCAATTAACCACTACAACGGAAGTAGAAAACTGGCCAGGCGATCCAGGTGATTTGCAAGGACCAGAGCTGATGGCTCGTATGCAACAGCACGCGGAAAAGTTTGAAACTGAAATCATTTTCGATCATATCAATAAAGCTGACCTTAGCGAGCGTCCATTTAAGTTGACAGGCGATTCAGGTGAATACACCTGTGATGCGCTGATTATTGCTACAGGCGCATCAGCTCAATACCTTGGCCTTGAAAGTGAGCAAGCGTTCATGGGTAAGGGTGTGTCGGCATGTGCAACTTGTGACGGATTCTTCTATCGCGGCAAGAAAGTGGCAGTGATCGGTGGCGGCAATACCGCGGTTGAAGAAGCACTGTATCTTTCTAACCTTGCTTCTGAAGTTCACCTCATTCACCGTCGTGATACATTCCGCTCTGAAAAAATCCTAACAAAACGCCTAATGGATAAAGTTGAGAATGGCAATATCGTTCTTCACCTTAACCGTACACTTGATGAAGTGGTAGGTGATGACATGGGTGTCACAGGCGTGAACATCAAAGATACCCAGTCCAACGAAGTTGAATCACTCGACGTGATGGGTGTTTTCGTTGCTATCGGTCACAAGCCCAATACGGATTTATTCAAAGATCAGTTAACCATGAAAGATGGTTACTTAGTGATTAACAGTGGCCTTGAAGGTAATGCTACACAAACTAGTACCCCGGGTGTTTATGCCGCCGGTGATGTGTGTGACCACATTTATCGTCAAGCAATCACATCAGCGGGCACAGGCTGTATGGCAGCCCTCGACGCTGAACGATTCCTTGATAGCGAAGAAAGCGCATAATTGACTATACTGTGGCGTGCTAAATACATTAGGGCGCCACGTTTTACGCTATGACCATTCACCTTTATCAGCTCACTCACGAACTGCATTTTCCTCACCCCGACCTCGCGCTTGATGACCCAAATGGCCTACTGGCTTTCGGCGGCGATTTATCCACTGCCCGCTTACTAACGGCGTACAGTAATGGCATTTTTCCTTGGTTTTCCGAAGAAGAGCCGCTGCTTTGGTGGTCTCCTAGCCCAAGAGGCGTTTTGTTTCTAGAGGACTATCACGCATCAAAGAGTTTTAAAAAATTTCTTAAAAATACGCCACTTAGGGTCACTCTCAATCACGCGTTTGAAGAAGTGATTGAAGCGTGTGCCACAATTCCACGAGGGCAAGATGGCACGTGGATCACAGAGGAAATGATTGACGCGTACAAGGCACTGCATAAAGCAGGCCACGC
>CAXRCC010000111.1:0-24678 GCA_964228975.1 Paraneptunicella sp.
GGCAACCGATGAACCGACGAATATTGCCGCAAGACAGCTGGTATTAGGGCAATCAGAATCCATGATTGGCCAGTTTGCGACCATGGAAAAATTCCTAGACTCCAAACAGCAAGAAACCAATGATGAAATCGCATCGACAATTAACCGTGCTAACGAGCTGATCCAAAACATCGCTACGCTCAATAACCAGATCAGAACAACACAGTTTGCCAATCAGAATACCGAGCCAGGTGCGCTAAAAAATCAACTGGACCAGTCGGTTCTCGAGTTAGCGGAGCTGACCGCGATTCATACTCGTGATAACGGTGACGGCACTACGCTCATTAACCTCAATTCAGGCCAATCTTTAGTGTTAGAAGATGGCTCATTCAACTTATTTGAGCTGACTGGTGACCCCGATATTGAAAGACGGGAACTGACCCTTTCTACGCCAGATGAAAGTATCACCATTCCTTTATCTGAACCCAATGTTGGTGGAAGAATTGGCGGATTGTTTAAATTCAGAGATGAAGTGCTGGAAAGCACACGTCGTGAAATTGGCCAAATTGCACTATCGATGACTGATGCCCTGAATTCCCAAAACCGTTTGGGTATGGACTTGGACGGACAGTTAGGCACTAACATCTTTCAATTACCCAACTTCCAGAGCTTAAATTACGCCGATAACTCGTCTGCAACCTTATTGGTTAATGGGCGCGTGACAGAAGGGGGGCATTCTGAGCTAACGAGTGCGGATTACCAAGTTACCATTGATGCTGTGAACGCGGGCCCAACATTAGATATCACCGTCGCTTTTTTAAACCCGGATGGCTCCCCTGTGTTGGATACTTCTGGTAACCCTGTTACGCAAACTCTGGCGGGTGTAGCCACAGGCGCGGGAACTTTTACGCCTGTAAACGGTGGCATTGAGCTGGAATTTCCAAATGGTGGTGCGTACGCCGTAGGCGACCAATTCTTAATGCAGCCAACGAAAAAAGCGGCAGCACAAATTGAAGTCAGTATGACGCGCCCTGAAGACTTAGCGCTTGCTTCACCTTTTCGGGTGGAATCAGACATTAATAATTTAGGTGGAACGACCGTCACCAATACGGTGGTCACCAATACCAATGTGGATACGGCTGCGCCTTTTGCGGCCGATTCATCTGCCTTCAATGGTGCCGGTGGTATCGATAATGGCTTGGGTGTGGCGAATGCTCCAGCACGAATAGTATTTACATCCAGTGACACGTTTGAAGTACAAGACTCTGCAGGCGCGGTATTAACTACTGTGGCAGGTGCAACAGACCTTGAAAACTTGATGGCTCAAGCTCAAGGCGCACCGGGTTGGCCCTTTGGCGCCTTCCCTGATTACCCGGGGTACGACTTCAGTATTCAAGGTGTTCCTCAAGCTGGTGATACATTTAACCTAAGTTTTAACACCAATGGCACAGACGATAACCGAAACGGCTTATTGTTATCAGACTTACAAAACGCGGATACCATGGTGCGTGATAATGGCTCTGGCAGTAGCAACCTAATCAGCTTCCAAGAAGCGTATTCCACTATTGTGAGCGACATTGGTGAAACGGCATCAACAGCAAAAGTGTCAAGAGATGCCGCTCAAGCTATTGAGCAACAATCCCGTGATTTATTCGAGTCCACCTCGGGTGTTAACTTGGATGAAGAGGCGGCGAACCTTATTCGTTTTCAACAAGCCTACTCAGCTTCGGCAAGAGTGTTATCTACCGCACAAAGCTTGTTTGAAACTATCCTAAGTTCGGTGAGGTAGGTAACTAATTATGCGTATATCCACGAATCAGCTTTACGATAGAAGCTTACAAAACATTCTTGATAACCAAGGCACGTTGTCTGACATACAGCAGCAGCTTTCAACGGGTAAGCGAATTTTAAGGCCTTCCGATGACCCTGTTGGTGCGGCGCAAGTGGTGCGGATCACAGAAGAGCTTGAGCAAATCGAGCAGTTTAAAAAGAACAACATTCTTTTAGAAAACTCTCTGTCTCAAGAAGAAGCTGTTTTACAAAACGTGACTGATGCGGCATTGCGGGCACGTCAATTAACCGTGCAAGCGGGTAACGGTATCAATGGTGTTGAAGATAGAAGAGCGCTGGGAATTGAAATCGGTCAGATTCGAGATGAAATTTTTGATTTGATGAATTTCAGAGATGCAAATGGTGAGTACATCTTTGCGGGATACCAATCGGATTCACCCGCTTTTGTGTTTAACGCTACAGCGCCGGGTAATCGTTATACTTTTCAAGGTGATGACGGACAAAATCAGATTCAGGTTTCTGCCACAGTAACCGTGCCAAGTGGCGACTCAGGTAAAACGGTATTTGAAGATGTGTTAGCGCGATTGGATGCTGAGATCACAGGTGGGACGGCAACCGCTAGCAGCAGAATTACTCAACAAAATGCATTCGATACCTTTCACGAAGCGAACTATGATGCCGTTACTCCTGCGAATAATGTTTTTCGTGGAACGATCAATGGTGCAGGTAATCAGATTGATTTCACTAATGTGGGAACGGGGGCCGCGATAGGTTCTGTTGCCTACACACCGGGTGAGGATTTCACATTTCAAGGTATTGAGTTCAATGTGACAGGCACGCCAGGTCAAACGGTAGACTTTACGCTACAACAGCCAGAAAAGAAAAACTTGGCACAAACTTTGGATGATCTTTTTACCGCGTTAAATGATCCGAATATCAGTGATTCAGATTATGCCAAAGCGGTTGATAGTGCCTTAATTGGCCTCGATAACGGCTTAACAGCGGTTGCTAACGCGAACTCTGCTGTGGGTGGTCGGTTAAATGTCGCAGAGTCGGTTTTAAAATCGAATTTAGATTTAGAAATTGCCAATAAAGCGGCACGTTCAGATATTGAAGAAGTGGATTATGCAGTCGCTGCGTCAGAATTAAGTCGCCAAGACACAGCACTTCAAGCTGCGCAAGCGACATTCTCACGCGTGACGCAATTGTCACTGTTCGACTTCTTATAAAAAATTGTGGTGTTGTGACCATAATGGGCCCCTACGGAGTTAAATCCCGGGGGCCTTTCCCGCTAAAGCGACAAAATCCTCAATATAGTTAATGTCCTTATCGCTATCTCTTATTCCTAAAAATATTTGTTTGTGAATGCCGTTTTCAGTAATAGGAATCCCTTTTATTGCAAGCCTTGCTTGATAAGACTTTACTAGCCAGCCCGGTAACGCCGCAATGCCTCGTTTGGCGGCAACCATTTGCAGCATGATTTCAGTAGTTTCAATGATTTTATGTTTCTTTACCGTGCATCCAGCAGGGTGAAGAAACTGGCTGAAAATATCCAACCTTTGTGGCTCAACAGGGTAGGTAATGAGTGTTTCATCCGCTAAATCTTCAGGAACAACATACGCCTTTTCAGCTAAAGGGTGAGAATCGGCGACAACTAGTTGGTGCTCGTAATCAAATACTGGAATAAAATCAACGCCGGGTTTGTATAAGGGATCAGGAGTCACCAGCATATCGATTTCATATCCTCTTAATGCTCCCATTCCTCCAAACTGAAACTCCTGTTTTACATCAAGATCCACATCAGGCCATTGCAATAAGAAAGGCTCTACCACATTTAATAGCCATTGATAGCAAGGGTGACATTCCATACCGATACGTAAAATTCCGCGATGTCCTTTCGCAATTTGCGTTAACAATAATTCAGCGTGTTCGAATTGAGGATTAATACGATTCGCTAAGCTGTTCAGCAATTTGCCAGCTTGGGTTAGTTGCAGTGTTCGTCCTTGCTTTTCCCATACTTTCACGCCTAATTGATTTTCTAATTTTTTGATAGCGTGACTAATTGCTGATTGGCTCAAACATAAATCGTTTGCCGCTTCGGTGACTGTGCCCGTTTTTACCACACTTTGAATAATAGAGAGGTGTTGTCTATCTAACATACTACTGATGAAGGAAATTCATGGAATTTCAAAAATATACCATTTATTTAGATAGGTTAAAGCCAAAGAAGGCGCTTTTGTCACGTGCTCCTCAGATTGTGATCATTAAATAGCGACTGAAGCTTAAATATCTACTTGCGCCAAGTAGATTTGACAGCGCTGATTTTCATGTGCCGAGTAATAGCACAGATAAGTTTTATTATTGAGTTTAGCTAAGCCCGGGTAGGCATTATCGCCAGCTGAGGGCAGAATTAATCGATCGAGAATTTTCCCGCTGCTTTTTGCCATTTTAATCAAAGTGGTTTTGGGTTGTGCGCCAAACCATTCTCTGCCACCGACTAAAAAACTGGTTTCATCGTTGTTTTGAATAACAGGGCTACCGATGTAAGTTTTTAAATCTTGCCAATGCCATTGCGTGTAAGGGGCTTTAGCTTTGCCAAGTTGTGCTGTAAATGTATCGGCATCGCGCCTGACTATCGCAAATGCTTCCCCGTTTTCATCAAATAAAATATCGGACTCATTGGGATAACCTAGCCCGTGAGAAGCTAAGCCAAGGGCATCTTTTTTAAGCAGATGAAAACTTCTACCCGGCACACCTTTGTAAATATCTAGGGCTTGTTCAACTCGGTTGTAAGCGAAGCCATAGGCTTGGTTTGCTTGCCATCTTAAACGCCATAGCCACCAATATGCAGGACCAAAATATTGAGGTTGAGACCAACTTTTTCCAGTATTGGATTTCCATACCAGCGAACGGCTCCATAACGTTTTGTTGTTTTCGTCTGGAAAGCGCGCATATGCAATGAGCATTAACTCTCCTTGTGGCGTTAAACAAAGTTTTGGATCTCGCAAATCTGCTTTGGGAACATGAATGCTTTCTTGCCACAACACATCACCTTCGCCACTTAGCGTCAAGATTTTGATTTTGCCATCGGGACTGACGTGATCGGTCGCTTCTCTAAAAGTACAAAAGAGTTGATTTTTGAACGTGCAAAGATCGGTAAATGCATTGTGTTTTGCATTTTGATGGACTGTTTTTAGCCAATTCATTTTCATAATTTTTACCCACCTTCACTCAGGGGTATTTGGGCGCGTATCGCCGACTGTAGCAGGAACACAGGGGGATTGCATTAGGGAGAAAAAGGTTATTAAGGAGAATACCTTAGAAAAAAAATCAAAAAATTACTTAAGGATTTTTTTGAGCCGACGATAACTTAAGCGAGAGAGCCAGTGACAGTAATTTAAAGTTTAACTTACTGTTTTATATAAACAAATGACAACAAAGTTGTCAGCGGTCCAATATTGCCTATGCAAAATGGATCCGTCAAGAGTGTAGGAGTAAACCCATGGCAGGTTTATATGTAAATACCAATGTGTCTTCATTGAACGCACAACGTCAATTATTCAATTCTGGTAATGAATTAAGCACTTCATTCGAAAGATTATCTTCAGGTTTCCGTATTAACCGAGCTGCAGATGATGCTGCTGGTCTTCAAATTACGGACCGCATGACTTCTCAAATTCAAGGTTTGAACCAAGCTGTACGTAACGCAAACGACGCAATTTCTCTATCGCAAACTGCTGAAGGTGCATTACAAGAAGTAACACAATCACTACAACGTGTACGTCAGCTAGCAGTGCAATCGCAAAATGGTATCAATACATCGGCGGACCGTTTAGCACTTCAAAAAGAAGTTTCTGCACTTAAAACAGAAATCAGCCGTGTTGCTCAAACTACTCAATTTGCAGGCGTAAACGTACTTTCAGGCGGTTATTCAGCGGCCTTCTTAGTCGGTGCGAACGCAGGTCAGACAATTTCTATTAACTTGTCTCGTTCTGGCGGCTTCGGTGCTTCTGGTCTTGGTCTTGCTGCAACAACAGTACAGACTGCAGAAGGTGCATCGGCAGCTATCGCGTCTATTGATGCAGCGATTTCTACTATCGGGGCGACTCGAGCTGACTTAGGTGCGCTTCAAAACCGCTTCCAGTCTACGATTCGTAACTTGAGTAACATCTCTGAAAACGTATCAGGCGCACGTTCACGTATCAGAGATACTGACTTCGCAACTGAAACTGCAGAATTGACTCGTAACCAGATCATTCAGCAGGCGAGTACAACGGTACTAAGTCAGGCTAATCAGCGTCCACAATCTGCATTGTCATTGTTGGGTTAATCGCTGAGTTAATTATCGACTTCATGGAAAAAAGGATTTTTCCGGTTGGTTACTCAACGCCAGGAGGTAGTGTCCGAAAGGGTCAATTGAGTGACTAACCATCAAAGAGCGAAAGCTCGCCTTCAAGAGAAAGCACTTAGGTCGGGGAAACCCGGCCTCTTTTTGTCAAATTGATTGGAAATTAGCAGATTAGATTAGAAAAATTATCTATTTTAAGTTGTTGAAAAATAACGTGTTTAAAAATTAATTAAAAAAAGTCTAAAGGATTTTTGCTGCACCGACGATACATAGAGCAAAGGCACTGAGCAATTAAAAATAAAAACAAGCCAGCGCTACGGTAAAGACCAATAAAGCAATAATAAAAAGCAGGTCTGAACCAAGGTAAAGATCAATAAAATAATAATAAAAACCAAGATCTTACCAACCAGATAACGAACCAAAAATAATAAATCGTATCTGGGCTTTATTTAAAAAAAATCGTTAGGAGAAACAGCAAATGACTTTATTCGTAAACACGAATGTGTCGTCTTTGAATGCGACACGCCAATTATTTAACTCAAACATTTCACTAAACACCGCTTTTGAGCGTTTATCTTCTGGTTTCAGAATTAACAGCGCAAAAGACGACGCAGCAGGCCTACAGATTTCTGACCGTATGACGGCACAAATCCAAGGTTTGAACCAAGCAGTTCGTAACGCAAATGACGGTATTTCACTGGCGCAAACAGCGGAAGGTGCATTATCAGAAACAACGACAGCGTTACAGCGTATCCGTGTTCTAGCAGTTCAATCACAAAACGGTATTAACTCGTCAGCTGACCGCTTAGCACTTCAAAAAGAAGTGTCGGCACTTAAGCAAGAGATCAGCCGTATCGCAACAACGACACAATTTGCCGGGGTAACCATCTTAGATGGGAACTATTCTGCCGTATTCTTGGTAGGGGCAAATGCAGGTCAATCAATTAGCGTTAACATTTCTCGCCCAGGTGGTGGTTATGGAACGTCAGGTTTAGGACTCGCTGACTTAACCGTGGGCACAGCGCCAGGTGCATCAGCCGCATTAACCGCAATTGACTCTGCAATCTCTGTTATTGGTGGGATCCGAGCCGACTTAGGTGCGATTCAAAACCGTTTCCAATCTACTATCAGAAACTTGAGTAACATCTCAGAGAACGTTTCAGCGGCAAGATCACGTATCAAAGATACAGACTTTGCCATCGAAACGGCAGAATTGACCCGTGCTCAAATTCTACAGCAAGCAAGTACGACCGTTCTTAGTCAGGCCAATCAAAGACCACAGGCTGCATTAAGTCTACTGGGATAATAAAGGTTTGATAAATACTTCAGTTACCTAGCGTGTGGGGACAGGCAAGTAACTGAAGTCAAAAGAAAAAGTCGGTAAGCAAAATGTGGGGACAGGCTGCTATCCGACTCGATAAGAAATGGAAGGACATTTTAAAAAGCTATGCACTACGCAAGGACTGCATTGTTACCTACTACTAAGAAGAAAAATTCAAGGTAACAGCCAACCGACAGAATCAACGCCAGGAGGTAGTGAGGTATTGAGGTATTAGGCCATCAATCCTGTCAGTCGGCTAGAGCTAAAAGCTCCCCTGAAGCATAGGCTTTTGTTGTTTAAATGCCCAGCATCTGTCTGACGAGGTATTGTCAGACGAAAATAATAAAGCACATAGCGTGCCAAAGTTTTAAACAGCAAATAAACCGGAGCCAAAAATAACAAAATTAAATCCGGTAAATCGTTAGGAGAAGAGCCATGACTCTATTTGTAAATACAAATGTGTCTTCATTGAATGCAACTAGACAGTTATTTAACAGTAGCTCGGCACTCGGCGTGTCATTCGAACGACTATCTTCAGGGTTCAGAATCAATAGTGCGAAGGACGACGCCGCTGGGTTACAAATTTCTGACAGGATGACCGCCCAAATCCAGGGCTTGAACCAAGCGGTTCGAAACGCCAATGACGGCATTTCGTTAGCGCAAACCGCAGAAGGGGCGTTGTCGGAAACCACGACAGCACTACAGAGAATTAGGGTGCTAGCCGTTCAGTCGCAAAACGGGATTAATTCGTCAGCAGATAGGCTAGCACTGCAAAAAGAAGTATCCGCGTTAAAAGCGGAAATTAGCCGAATTGCAGCAACGACACAATTTGCCGGAGTAACCATCTTAGATGGCAATTATTCGGCCGTATTCTTGGTCGGCGCCAATGCAGGACAAAGCATCGGGGTAAATATATCCCGGGCAGGAGGCGGGTTCGGTGCATCAGGGTTGGGAATGGCAGATTTGTCTGTCGCGACAGCAGGGCAAGCTTCTGCAGCATTGGCAACGGTTGATTCTGCAATTTCGATTATCGGAAGCAAGCGAGCCGACTTAGGTGCGATACAAAACAGATTTCAGTCGACAATCAGGAACTTGAGTAATATTTCTGAGAACGTGTCGGCAGCGAGATCGCGAATTAAAGATACTGACTTTGCCGTAGAAACAGCGGCGTTGACGAAAAATCAGATTATCCAACAGGCAAGTACAACGGTGCTGAGCCAGGCTAACCAAAGGCCGCAAGCCGCGTTAAGTCTTTTAGGATAAGCGTCAAATTTTTGAAGCGTTTTACACAAGGGTGGAAATGAGAGGCCAACCCGTGAAGCGCTGACCAACAGGGTCAAGAGTGTAGCAGTGTGGTCGAGAGGCCAGTGTTTTTTCTAAAAAGGTTTTTGCTCGTACTCCTAACGTGAGCATTCGGCTGGGTCATTTGACCCAGCTTTTTTAAACGCTCCGATAAAACGAGAAAATGGACAAGTTGTAAATTAGCTGGTTTTAGTAAAACAAGACTAGGTTGTAATTAGCGTAACAGCTGCGCTAAGAGGTAAGTCATGTCACTTTTTGTTAATACGAATATATCGTCGTTGAATGCGAACCGTCAGTTATTTGACAGCAGTACAGCGCTAAATACGTCATTTGAGCGTTTATCGTCAGGGTTTCGAATTAACCGCGCCGCCGATGATGCGGCTGGGTTGCAAATCTCGGATAGAATGACGTCTCAAATTCAAGGCTTGGATCAAGCTGTAAGGAATGCGAATGATGGTATTTCTTTGGCGCAAACCGCAGATGGTGCATTATCTGAAACAATCACGGCGATGCAACGAATTAGAGTATTAGCAGTTCAATCACAAAACGGAATTAATACGGAATCCGATAGAGACGCATTGCAAAAAGAAGTGTCGGCATTAAAGCAGGAAATCGCACGTATTGCTGCTACCACTCAGTTTGCTGGGAAAAATATTTTAGATGGCAGTTTTTCAGCGACATTTTTGGTAGGTGCAAATGCAGGACAGTCAATTTCCGTTAACATTTCGAGACCAGGCGGCGATTTTTTGCAGGCAAGCCTCGACTTTTTGACACTTTCGGTGGCAACACCGGAGCAAGCTTCTGCCGCTATGCCTCTTTTAGATGGTGCTATTTCAGCCGTTAACGGAAAAAGAGCGGAATTAGGTGCGGTCCAGAATCGTTTTCAATCGACCATCCGCAACCTGAGTAATATTTCAGAGAATGTATCAGCGGCAAGGTCTCGTATTAAAGATACCGATTTTGCCGTCGAAACGGCAACGTTGACCCGCAATCAAATAATACAGCAGGCAAGCACAACGGTGTTGAGTCAGGCAAATCAAAGACCACAAGCGGCGTTAAGTCTGCTAGGATAGACAGTAATAGAGAATTTAAGGCGTTTTCAAGAAAGGGTGGAATTGAGAGGCCGGCCTTTGGAAACGCCGACCAACAGGGTCAAGAGTGTAGAAGTTTGGTTGAGAGGCCAGTATTCTTTCTATTACCTGCTAGTCGGTCAAAACCGGTTTATTTTTATATAGATATCACGTTTTTTTGCTCGTACTCCTAACGTGAGCAAGTCGGTCGGGTCATTTGACCCGGCCATTTTTATTTCCATTGCATCCCCAAAATCCTTTTAATAACGGTCTCTTCACTCCGTTTGGGCGTAGTCTTAAACACATTGTCAATTTTTTGTTGTTACAGGACTACCAACTTGCTTACGAAGATATTAAAGCAGGTAGTGTGCCAACTTTTAAAACCAACAAATCTAAATGATGTAATGGCGCTAAATATCATTAACTCAGCTTCATATGTCAATGTGAACTTTTCTTCTTTCTTTCCTTAAACAACTCTTTATCACTGCTTATTAAGCATAAAAGTCTTTTTAAAACAGAATCTTAAAATAAAATGAAGTTTTTTTAACTTTTTTCCTAAAGATACTGAAGGGTGGGTCGATAACTTTAGTTGAGGGGTATTTTAACTTGTGAATTTTGGTTAGAGGTAGCCAAGTTCACAATCAAGGTTAAAAACTGAGGCAGCACTCACTGTAGTGTTGAAATATTAGGCGAACTAAGACGCAAATGATAGAGGTGTCATTGTTTTAGTTCTCAGGAGGTATAATCATGGGTTTATTTGTAAACACCAACGTGTCTTCTTTGAATGCGCAACGTCAGTTGTTTAATTCAGGTACACAACTAAGTACGTCTTTTGAAAGACTGTCTTCAGGTTTCCGTATCAACAGTGCTGCTGATGATGCTGCAGGCCTTCAAATTTCCGACCGCTTAACCAGTCAGGTTCAAGGTCTTAACCAAGCGGTTCGTAACGCGAACGATGCAATCTCTCTTTCTCAAACAGCGGAAGGTGCTTTGCAAGAGGTGACACAATCACTTCAGCGTATTCGTCAATTGGCTGTTCAATCTCAAAACGGAATCAACTCATCTGCTGACCGTACAGCACTTCAATCAGAAGTATCTGCACTTAAGCAAGAGATCAGTCGTATCGCTCAAAATACTCAATTTGCTGGTAACAACATTCTAGATGGTGGCTTCTCTGCTGCTTTCCTAGTGGGTGCAAACGCAGGCCAATCTATCTCTGTTAACATCTCTCGTTCAGGTGGTTTCGGAGCATCTGGTTTGGGCTTGGCTCAAACAACGGTTGCGACAGCATCTGATGCGTCGGCGGCAATTACAGCAATTGACTCTGCCATTTCTACAATCGGTTCAACGCGAGCTGATTTGGGTGCATTGCAAAACCGTTTCCAATCCACGATTCGTAACTTGTCGAACGTTTCTGAGAACCTAGCTGGCGCACGTTCTCGTATTCGTGACACAGACTTCGCGACAGAAACTGCTGAGTTGACACGTAACCAGATCGTTCAACAGGCGAGTATTTCTGTACTTAGTCAGGCAAACCAGAGACCGCAGTCGGCATTATCCTTGCTAGGATAATAAAAGCGCCGTACTAGGTAATGGTTATGAATATTGGCAAGGCTACTATAAATTTTTATAGTGGCCTTCTTTTGCCTTTAACAGTCTTACCTCATAATATGAGGGGGAGGTAAAAGATGGATGTAGAAATTACACGTTCAAATGAGCTTGCCAATGTGCTCACTAGTCAACCAAGGCCAGGTGACCGCCAATCGGAAAATGCATCATTAAATGAAGACGCGAAAGTAGCAAATACCGCTAATGCTTCAAATGAGAATGCCGATACACAAAGTGACAACATTGAGGCGAACTCAGGTAATATTGAGTCTGCAGTAGGAGAGGTTAGCGAGTTTGTTCAATCACAAAACCGCAACCTGAATTTCTCATACAATGAAGACTCGAATCAGTCCGTTGTGAAGGTTACTGACTCTGAAACCGGAGAATTAATTCGACAGATTCCTTCTGAAGAAGTACTTCGTTTGTCAGAGCGGATTAAGGATCTGCAATCCGATGTAGGCGCGACGGTAGGAGTTCTGTTCAATAAAGAGGTTTAGTTCTTAAGAGGTTAATCATGGGTATCCAAAGTTTAGGTGTCGGTTCTGGACTAGCGCTAGATGATTTGGTTTCGCAGCTTATTCAAGCAGAGCGTGAACCAAAAGAAAGAAGGCTTAATGAGCGAGAAGAGAACTTAGATGCCGTGATTTCAGGCATTGGAGCCTTGCAGTCTAAACTGAGCGACTTTGAAGACTCAGTTGATGAATTAAGAAGTGATTTTAACCTTAATGGACGAGAGCCTAGCATCGAACACCCAAGTTCACTTTCTCTCGGAGAAGGTGAACAAGGGCCTTTTAGCGCAGAAGCGTCGAATAGTGCCCTAGAAGCATCTTATGATGTCGTTATTACGAGCCTTGCGGAAGGTTCTCGACATCAAACCACCGACGGCGACTTTGCCGATACTAGCACTTCTGTTCTTTCAGCCGGTTCAGGCTCGATAAGTTTTAAATTTGGTACTGCATCCGATACTTTCGATATTAACGTCAGTGCAGGAACCAGTCTTCAGCAACTTGCGAATTCAATTAATAACGCAACTGGAAACCTTCAGTCCGATGGATTAACGCCATTAGTTACAGCGAGTATCATTGATACTGGTACAGCGGCAGGTGCTAAGCTGGTTTACACTTCTAACTTAACGGGGACTGGCAACGATCTTATTGTGGTGAACAATAATGATTTGGCAGACTTGAACAAAGTCACTACAACAAATTCAACGGAAACGGTTAATAATGATTTAACCACTAATGGTTTGGCAAGAGCGGCCGCTAATGCTACTGCAACCGTTGATGGTATCGCGGTACAAAGTGACACGAATCGATTCGAGAATGTTATTCAGAACGTTGCGTTTGAAGCGCTGGAAGTGTCCCCAGATACAAATGGTGATTCCATCCCTGATGCGAAGTCTGTGTTGACCATCGGTAATGATAGAGATGGCTTAGATAAGAAAATCAGAGATTTCCGAGACGATTACAACACATTAGTTGATGAAATTGGCCGATTAACGCGTTTTGGTGAATCAGAACTTGAAGAAGATGGTCCGTTAGCGGGTGATTTTATGGTTCGAGGTCTACAGAACCAACTTGCTACTATCATTGGTGGTAATGTACCGGGTTCCTCGTTGGGAACTTTGTATCAAATTGGATTGTCATTTGATGACGATGGTAAATTGGAAATTACGGCAACCGATGAGTTTGGTTTTGGCAGTGGTGAAGACCGCTTAAAAGATGCTTTAGAAAACAACTTCGACGAAACTGCATCCATTTTTACCGATCCGGATGATGGTATCGCGAAAAACTTGTACGATTACGTCAGAGAGTTCACGCGTTTTGGTGGTTTGTTAAGAACCCGAGAAGCAACGTTTAGAGACGAAAAAACGAATTTAGAAGAAGAGCGCGCGCGATTCGAATTACAAATGCTGAGTTTTGAGCAAATACAGCGAGATAAATTTTTGGCGTTAGACCAAACCGTATCGCAATTGAACCGAACAGGTAATGCATTGCTTGCTTCGTTAGGCGGAATTTAAGGGGAGACATAAAATATGGCGCTTAAAGGTATTAATGCCTATAAAAAAGGCAACTTAAAACAAGAACTTTCGTCGGCTGATCCCCATAAAATCACCTTAATGCTAATGCAGGGCGCGTTAGAGAGAATGGCCTATGCAAAAGGATCGATGGAAAGAAATGAATATGAGAAAAAGTCAGAGCACATTTCCCGCGCAGTTGCTATTTGCATGAATTTAAGAGATACACTCGACATGAGTGCAAGTGAAGAGTTATCTGGTAACCTGTACGCATTGTATGATTATATGATTCAACGCCTTACTGATGCTAATATTCAGAATAGTCAGAGTATTTTGGATGAAGTGATGGGGTTAATGTTGCCAATTAAGGGCGCGTGGGCTCAAATCCCTGAAGCCGCAAAACAAGAAGCGTATGCAATGCAGCGCCAAAAGAGACAAACCGCAGTTTGAACAAAAACATCACCTTAGTTCATGATCTAACCCCTTCTAGCCTGGAAGATAATTGCCGGGCTATATCCACTTTGCTTTCCAACGACGATTACGATGCTGATGCACTGCTTGAATTAGTGCAGGAGCGAGATAAATTAATCCTAGAATATTTGCCAACTTTGCAAAAAGAGGACAAAAAGGAATATATTAACAAGGAGTTAGAGGTTAATAATAAATTGGTTGAGATAACTTCCAATCTCCAAAAAGAACAAAAGAAGCTATTGTTAGGATTGGTTCGTGGTCGTTCTGCCGTTTCTAAATATAAATAACGTTGGTTTTAAGCTCTTCTTGAAGCCTTCGAATACCGCAGTTGGTAGCAAAAATGTTTGATAATAAATCGATTCTTATTACTGGTGGTACAGGCTCATTTGGCCGTGCTTTTGTCGCTCGTCTTCTTGCAACGTGTCAACCTAAGAAGCTTATTATCTATTCTCGCGATGAGCTCAAGCAATATGAAATGCAACAAGAGTTTGATCAAAGCTGCATGCGTTACTTTATTGGTGATGTAAGAGACGCAGAGCGTTTGAAAGCCGCCATGCGAGATGTCGATTTTGTTATTCATGCCGCCGCACTAAAGCAGGTGCCTGCAGCCGAATATAATCCTAATGAGTGCATCAAAACCAATATCATGGGGGCGCAGAACGTCATTGATGCCGCTATTGAGAATAATGTCCGTAAGGTGATTGCGCTATCAACGGATAAAGCTGCTAATCCCGTTAATTTATACGGTGCCACTAAACTGGCGTCCGATAAACTCTTTGTGGCAGCAAACAATATTTCTGGAGCAAATGGGCCGCGTTTTGCTGTAGTTCGTTACGGTAATGTGGTGGGTTCAAGAGGCTCAGTTGTGCCGTTTTTCCGTTCTTTGATTGCTGAAGGTAAAAAGGTGTTGCCTGTCACACATGAGGAAATGACGCGTTTTTGGATCACGTTATCTCAAGGTGTAGAGTTTGTTGTGAAGAACTTCGACCGTATGCAAGGCGGAGAAATCTTTGTTCCGAAAATTCCATCAGTTCGCATTACCGATTTAGTTGAAGCGATGCTAGGCGAACAGAAATTTGACATCATTGGTATTCGCCCCGGTGAAAAATTACACGAAATCATGGTGCCAGAAGAAGTGGCACACCATTCATTAGAGTTTGACGATCACTATGTGATTACGCCACCCATTACTTTTTTCGATAAAAATATCGATTACACTCAAAATAACCTTTCTGAAGTGGGTAAGCCCGTGAACGATAAATTTGAATATCATTCTGGCACAAACCCTCACTTTTTAACGATTTCCGAGTTGCGGGAGCTTGATCGCACCGTGAGTTAATCGAACTGGGAAAGCACTATGATCCCTTATGGAAAACATCACATCGATGATGCGGATATCAATGCTGTTGTCGATGTGCTTCAAAATCAGTTTCTCACCCAAGGCCAAATGGGCCCCAAATTCGAACAAGCCCTGTGTGAATACCTCGACGTATCGCATTGTGTCGCGGTTAATAGTGGCACGTCGGCTTTGCATATAGCCTGTTTAGCTGCGGGAGTTCAAAAAGGAGATTGGGTGTGGACATCGCCTAACTCTTTTGCAGCATCGGCAAATTGTGCTCGTTACTGTGGCGCAGATGTTGACTTTGTGGACATCGATCCGACTACGCGAAATATGAGCGTGGAAAAGCTGACAGCAAAACTTCAGCAGGCCCAAAAACAAGGCACACTTCCCAAAGCAATTGTTGTTGTGCATTTCTCAGGGCTGTCTTGTGATATGAAAGCGATTCACGCATTGGCGCAGCAGTATAATGTCATTTTAATTGAAGACGCTGCACACGCGCTAGGTGGAGAGTACAACGAGCAAAAAATTGGCAGCTGTCAGTTTTCTGACATGTCTATTTTAAGTTTCCACCCTGTTAAGGCAATTACGACAGCGGAAGGGGGGGCGGTCACAACCAATAATCCTGACCTTGCCAAGACGCTAGGGCTGTATGCAAAACATGGTATAACGCGTGCTGAACTCCACGATGCACAAGCGCATGAAGGTGAAGGCTGGTATTACGAACAGCAACTGTTAGGTTTGAATTACCGACTCAGTGATTTACATGCGGTGCTGGGGTTAACCCAGCTGAAGAAGCTCGATCGCTTCATTGAACAGCGACAGTGGCAAGCGCAGCGATATACAGAGCTGCTATCCGGCTTACCGCTTAAATTACCTATCATGCCCAATGATTCAAAAAGCGCTTGGCATATTTATGTGGTGGAATTGGAGTCACACTGCCGTAAAACGGTATTTAATCAGTTGGTTGAAAGGGGCGTTGGTGTGAACGTTCATTATATCCCTATTCACACTCATCCCTATTATCAGTCCCTTGGCTTTCAATGGGGGGATTTTCCAAATTCGGACGGCTATTACAAAATGGCATTCACCTTGCCTCTTTTCCCGTCATTGTCCGAAGATGATCAAGCATTTGTTGCGCGCAATTTAAAAGAGGTATTGGTTTGAATTTAGCGATTATCCCTGCAAGAGGGGGAAGTAAGCGCATTCCTGGAAAGAATATTCGTCCATTTTGTCAAAAGCCGCTAATTGCTTACTCTATTGAAGCCGCTGCACAAAGTGGGCTTTTCGAAAAAATAATTGTTTCTACAGACAGTGAAGAAATTGCAGAAATTGCTCATCGTTACGGTGCAGATGTTCCTTTTTTAAGGCCTGCGCATTTATCTGATGATCATACTGGCACCCGCCCGGTAACGAATCATGCGATTGAATACTGCCGAGAACACTTTTTTGAACCCGAGTTTAATTGCTGTATTTATGCAACAGCCCCTTTTTTGCAAGCAAAGTATTTGAAGCAAGGGCTGGAAGCATTGAAGATACAGTCGGATAAGTTATTTTCTTTTTCCGTAACCAGTTTTCCCTTCCCGATACAACGGGCAATCGCCCTACGAGATGGCCATGTAGAGCCGATGTATCCGAATGATATTTGGAAACGCTCTCAAGATTTAGAAGAGGCTTTTCACGATGCTGGGCAGTTTTACTGGGGAACAACGCAAGGGTATTTGTCCGACAAGGCTATATTTTCCAGCGAGAGTATACCTGTTGTGTTACCCCGCCACTTGGTTCAAGATATTGATACACACGAAGATTGGAATAGGGCAGAGCTAATGTACAAGGCCTATTTAAGCGACGTTCAGCAACAGGAGTCGTCAAAGTGAGCGAGTGTCTCCCTAAGCAAAAAGTGCTTATAATCCGTATGTTGGGATTGGGCGATGTCACCTGTGTTGGCATCCCGGCTATCCGTTATTTTAAAAACAAATTCCCTGATGCCGATATTCATTTTCTAACCTATGCCGCAGGAGAGGAAGTGGTTCGTTTAGCGGAGCCTGATATTACCGTTAAGGCGATGAAAAAAGGCGAATGGCCAGATGATTTTCTTCCTGCTTTGGAGGCCTTTTTAGGCTTAGCGGAAAGCATTGTTGGCGAGGCTTATACTCATATCATTAACTTAGATACCTGGTTTATGCCATGTTTCTTGGCGCGTTTTCTTAAAGATGTTGGCGAGCCGGTGAGTGGCAATTGTATTGCCAAGTCTTTGCAAGAGTTGCTAAATGAATTTCAAGCTCAAACCTTGCGTCCGGAGTTTGTTAATGACCCTTCTGAGTATATCGAAAGCTCATTTATGGCGATGCCAAGATGGCACAGCCCTTGGTGGGAATTCGGTACGTTACCCGACTTTGGTTATCCCGAATTTTATTTGCGCGCGTGCTGTGGTTTCTCAGAAATCGATATGAATATGTCGATTAACGTGCCTAGCAATGAACGATTGGAAAAGCTAAGAAAGCGTAAAAAGGTGATTGCGTTAGCGACGAAGGCCAGAACCGATGAGCGAAGTTACCCGTTTGCGGACAAGCTTGAAAGCTTATTGAAACAGGCTGGATTTGAGGTATGGACAGGGTTTGACGGCAGTGTACCAATGCGAAAAACGTTATCTAATTTAAAGGCCAGTGATTTACTTGTTACCGTGCCTTCTGCACCTCAGTGGCTGGCTACGGCGGTTGGTTGCCCAAGCCTCGTTATCAGCGGTGAAGTTGATCCTAGAACCTTAATGCCAGATTATGCAACGGATCCAAGTGAAGTCCCGGTTCCTGCGGAAGAATTAGTCGAAAGTATCAAGTCCATTTTTGTAGAACAAGATGCTGCCAATGCATAAAACATCATGAACACATTAAACCATTCGTTGAAGCCTATCTATATAGGGGATTACGCTGTGTCGGCGCAATCCCCTTTTATCATTGCAGAGCTAAGTGGCAATCACGGTCAAGATATTGATACGGCAAAAGCCATGATTAAAGCCGCAGCAGAGGCGGGGGCGCACGCCATTAAGCTACAAACGTATACGCCCGATAGCATGACGCTTGATGTGGATAGTACGCACTTTACCATCAATGAAAAAGACAGCCTCTGGTATGGTGAATCTTTGCATGCTTTGTATGCTAAGGCGGCAACGCCTTACGAATGGCATGAACCTTTATTCAACTATGCCAAATCGTTGGGCATGCTAGCATTTAGCTCGCCTTTTGATGAAGCCGCGGTCGACTTTCTGGATGAACTTGGGGTGCCGTGCTTTAAAATTGCCTCATTTGAATTGACTGATTTGCCGTTAATTCGAGCGGCAGCCAGTAAAGGCAAACCCTTAATCATGTCAACGGGAATGGCGACGCTAAGCGAAATTGAAGAAGCGGTGAATACAGCAAAAGCGGCAGGGTGCGAAGCGATTATTTTGCTAAAGTGCACAAGTACCTATCCTGCCTCGCCGGAAAATACTAACCTAGCGACTATTTCTCATATGCGAGAGGCATTTGCGTGCCATGTTGGTTTATCGGATCATACGGCTGGCATTGGTGTTTCGGTTGCAAGCGTGGCATTTGGCGCACCTGTTATCGAAAAACATTTTGTGTTAGATCGCGACGCAGGTGGTGTTGACGCTGCCTTCTCTATTGAACCTCATGAGCTGAAAGCGTTGGTTGAAGAAACGCAAAGGGCTTACCTCGCTTTAGGAAATGTGGTTTACGGCGGTTCAAAGGCAGAAGAGAAGTCAAAATATTATCGCCGTTCTATTTTTATCTCTGAAGATGTGAAAGCAGGCGATACAATAACGAAAGAGAATATTCGCGTTGTTCGCCCCGCGTTAGGCCTCGCACCAAAACATTTGGACGAGGTGCTGGGACAAACAATTAAGCAAGACTTAAAAAAGGGCACTCCCTTAACATGGGATGTGATTGAACGTCTATGATCGTTGGTTTTCGTGTTGATGCTTCATCAAAAATGGGAATAGGCCATTTGATGCGCTGTTTGGCCTTAGCGCAGTTATTGGATGAAGTAGGCATTGAAACCTGCTTCTTTATGAAAGACGAGACTCGCGCCATCGCTTTATCTCGTCATGATTGGATGAGTAAAATTCACGTTGTTCCCGCCTTTTCTGACCAATTAGAAGAATTGGATTGGCTGGCTCAGCAGCACGGGTTTGATGAAATGAAGGCTTTGGTTTTGGATGGTTACCAATTCACTTCAGCATACCGACAAGCATTAAAAAGTGCGCTAAATCCATCAACGCGATTTGTGCTGCTAGACGACACGAATAATTCAGGGCCATTGTTTGCTGACGTTGTGATTAACAGTGCAGATAATGCTGATTTATTGAATTATAAACAAACGGCACCCCAAGCTAAGTTATGTCTTGGAACCGCTTATCGCGTGTTACGTCGCGAATTTTCCATTTTGCCTCAACCCGCTTTTTCGATGCGAAATAGTTTGAGTATCATGATGGGCGGCAGCGATGTGAACAACCTTTCTATACAGATCTTAAAGGCGCTTGATGAAGTGGGGTTTGATGGCCCTATTCGAGTGCTAACGGGCGCCGCTTATCCGAATAACGAAGAGCTTGAAGCCTTAATTAAAGCGTCTTCGTTAACGATTCAGCACTTACCCAATTGTCAGCAAGTTGCTGAAGTGTTCTGCTCTTCTCGTTTAGCCATTTCTGCGGCGGGCTCAACTCAATTTGAGCTATTGGCTTGTTCTACACCCACGATTCTTTTAACGGTGGCAGATAACCAAATTCCAG
This sequence comes from Paraneptunicella sp., assembly GCA_964228975.1. GTDB lineage: Bacteria > Pseudomonadota > Gammaproteobacteria > Enterobacterales > Alteromonadaceae > Paraneptunicella. Next base: position 20,030 of record CAXRCC010000111.1, read on the forward strand.
CAACGCGGGCTGCCGTCGAACAAGGTTGGTGTCAAAGTCTTGATGCTCAAGGCGGCATAGCCGTGGATACGTTGGTTAAGCAAATCGATACCTTGTGGTATGACGAAAAACAATTAGAAGCAATGTCGGTAAAAGCCAAGCACATTGCAGAGCTTGGAAGCATCAATGAGCAAGCTTTGATGAGTGCGGTCGTTGGAGAGTAGTAAAATGGTGTTGGAGGGATACCAAGTCAAGCTTGTTCCCGTAGGAGCATCGGACCTTGAAATGCTGAGAGCATGGAGAAACGATCCTAAAATAAGTCAGCACATGCTTACAAAGGCGAAAATTACTAAAGCGCAGCAAATACGTTGGTTTGAAAAAGTATCCCAAGATGCTTCACAAAAGCATTTCGTTATTTGGTATAAGGATAAACCCATCGGCGCGGCAAATATAAAAGCGCTTGATGGAAAGTGTTTGGAATCAACATCGGTCATTGAGCCAGGGCTTTATATTTACGAAGATAAATATCGGGCAAATTTGTTGGCCTTTGCTCCCACATTATTGTTAAATGACTTTAGCTTTTATGACATTGGCGTTGAGAAGCTAAAGGCCGTTGTGCTTGCCGAGAATCAAGCGGCATTGAATTACAATCAAAAGTTGGGATATACGATTGTTAATGAAGGACCTTTAATCGAAATTGAATTGGAAAGGCTATCTTACGAGGTAGCGAGTAAGCCACTGAAAGGCTTACTGTCAAGGGTTTCTGGAGGAAAGAAAAGTGGCGTCTGAGAATCAAAGTAAACTGATTGCAGCCTTTGCGACCGCATTAAACATAGACACTTCCTTGGTAAAGGATGAACTCGCCTACAATACCATTCCTGAGTGGGATTCAACGGCACATATGTCTCTCGTGGCAGAATTAGAAGATGTGTTCGATATCATGCTAGATACCGACGATATCATTGATATGAGTTCAGTGCTTAAGGCAAAGGAAATTGTAGCAAAATACGGAGTTGAGCTGTGAATCTTCAGGGAAAAAACATATTAATCACAGGGGCTTACACTGGTATTGGATTAGCAACGGCAAAACAGTGTCTTGAGCTTGGTGCGCGCGTTTTCGTTAATGTAAAAGATCAAGAGATGGTATCGCCCGTATTAGAGGCGTTATCCAGTGATGTTGAGGTACTTCAATATGATGTATCCGATGCAAAAGCGGTTGAGCAAGCTTTTGCCGTAATTGAAGACAAAACACAATCTACACTCGATGGCTTAGTGAATAATGCCGGCATTTTCAGAGAAGAGTCTTTTTTAGAAACCTCATTAGAGCAGTATTCCGAACTGTTTGATATTAACGTAAAAGCCACGTTTCAACATACTCAACTTGCAGCAAAAATGATGCTACCTCGTCAAAGTGGTAGCGTTGTTAATATGTGCTCTTATGTGGGGACTCATGGCGCAGCTTATTTTGCAGCATACGCTTCCACTAAAGGCAGCATTGCTTCTATGACAATGTCTATAGCTAAAGAAATTGGTGCCGATAACATACGTGTAAACGGTGTGGCACCGGGTTTTATTGAAAGCAATATGACGGCGCATTATCAAGACGATGTGCACGATATTTTAATGACAAATATTGCAATGAGACGACCAGGAAAAGCGGCTGAAGTGGCGAAAGCGGTTGCGTTTTTGCTGTCTGAAGACTCGTCGTACATTAGTGGTCAAATTCTTGAAGTTGATGGTGCCGCATACTTCTAAAAGAGGTTGAGTTTGTCGGCATTGTTTTATCAAAATTTATCTCGATTTGGCAAGGCACCAGCGGTGTCTTGTCGGTTATCGTCTGGGTCATTGTCCAATCTTTCCTACGAAGCATTACAACAAACTGTTGATGCATTTAAATCTACGCTTCCGTCTGTTCGCAGTTTATGTGCGATTGAGTGCCAGAATGATTTATCCACACTGGTTGCTTACCTTGCATGCTTACAGTTAAATCACCCCGTTTTATTGCTAGATAAACAAACGAGCGAGCAGCAAAAAGAAGGCATTAAAACAGCTTATTTCCCTGACGCTTTTATTAATGATGGCGTTGTCCATCACATAGATTATTCCAATAATAAGAAAGATATAAAGCACACGCTTGATGACAGGTTAGCCGTGCTTTTATCCACTTCTGGCTCTACAGGCTCTCCTAAACAAGTTGCGTTAAGCTATGACAATTTGCAGCAAAACTGCCTAAGTATTTGTGAGTACTTGCCTATTAAAAGTGACGATGTGGTGATTACCATGTTGCCTTTTAACTATTCTTACGGCTTGTCCATTATCCATACGCATTTGTCCCAAGGCGCAAAAATTGTAATGAGCGATTATTCGGTTATTGATAAGGCGTTTTGGGCGTTATTAGAAGAAGAGCAAGTTACAACGTTATCCGGTGTACCATACACTTATGAAATGTTAATTCGCCTTGGTTTGGTTAAGAAAGAACTCCCATTCTTACGTTACTTTACTCAGGCTGGTGGAAAGCTAGCTGAAAAAAGGGTGTCGTTACTCGCGGAGTTTGGCGAAACCTCTCATAGTCCTTTTTACGTGATGTACGGCCAAACAGAAGCAACCGCTAGAATGGCTTATGTTGAGCCTAGCATATTGTTAAATAAGCCAGGAACCATAGGCAAACCCATTCCCGGTGGCGATTTTGCGTTGGTGAATGAGAGTGGGGAAGCGATTGTGGAACCGCACCAAGTGGGAGAATTGGTATATCGAGGTAAAAATGTCATGTTAGGGTATGCGACATCTCGACGTGAACTTGCTGAGTTCAATGCTCCTGAATATTTGAAAACAGGCGATTTAGCGTATTTTGATGAAGACGGCGATTTTTTCATCACGGGAAGGTTGAAACGTTTTATCAAAGTTTTTGGTAAGCGTATCGCGTTAGATGAAGTGGAGTCGTGGCTGAAAAATCAAACGTTGGATGCCGCTGTTATTGGCACGGATAATAAGCTGCAAGTGGCTGTTACTGTTGATTCCATGAACAAAACATTACTCGATAAAGCGATGTTGTTGAAACAAGTTACTGATGAACTTAGTATTCACCACTCTATTGTGAAAATTTTTCAAGTAGAGTCGCTTCCTAAAACCCCAAATGGCAAGCTAGATTATAAAGCACTAGAACAACAATTAAGCTAATCACAGGTGAGTTTGTCGAAATTATGTCTTCATTCCTAGATAATTATGACTCCGCTTTTAATGCGTTACTGGATGAAGACGTATTCAATTTGCCGCAAAGCGAAAAAGAACGTTTGTTGATGCCGCTTTTAACTCAACTGCATCATCATCACGCAAGCCAATGTCAGGAGTATGGCAATATTTTCTCGCAGTATTTACAGAGCGCTCAGTTTGATTCGCTTTCCACTTTTCCTTTCTTGGCAGTGAGGCTTTTTAAGCACTTAGATTTATCCAGTATTCATGCTGAAAATAAGTTTAAGACGCTTTATTCTTCTGGAACAACTTCTCAAACGCCAGCAAAAGTGGTTCTAGACAAAGCCACAAGTGCAAGGCAGTCCAAAGTGCTTGTAAAAATTTTACAGGGATTTATTGGAAAAGCCCGTTTACCCATGTTGATTATCGACAGCCCAGAGGTCATCAATAGCAAAACCCAATACAGTGCAAGGGGCGCAGGTATTCAAGGCTTGTCTTTTTTTGGGCGAGATCACACTTATGCATTAAACCCAGATATGAGTATTAACTGGAATGCCTTAAACACATTCTGTGAAAAGTACCAAGATAAACCCGTACTGGTTTTTGGTTTCACTTTTATGGTGTGGCAACATTGGGTTTTGCAATTGTTGAAAAGCAAGCATCTACTGCCATTACCCAAAGGCGTGCTTATTCATAGCGGAGGCTGGAAAAAGCTGGAAGCGCAAAAAGTCAGTAACGCTGTTTTTAAGGCCTCTGTAAAAGAGGCAACAGGCATAAGCAAGGTACATAACTTTTACGGCATGGCAGAACAAGTCGGTTCTATATTCGTTGAGTGTGAACAAGGGCACCTACACACGCCAGTTTTTGCCGATATTCAAATTCGTAACCCTTATACTTTGGATGTTGAAGGTAAAAATACGACAGGTATGATTCAAGTCATATCGACTTTACCAACGAGTTACCCTGGTCATAGTATTCTTACAGAAGATTTGGGCACCTTACTTGGGGTCGATGACTGCGCTTGTGGTCGAAAAGGTAAATACTTCTCAGTAGAAGGGCGATTACCCAAAACGGAAATTCGAGGTTGCAGTGATACCCAACAATAACGAATCAGCAACGATTACGATACTTGCCCCTTCAATTCAACGATTGCAAAGTCTCGGTGCTAACCCAGCGGCAAATACGCCGAGTGATAACGCACGTATACTGCTTGAATGTGCCTTATCGCTTTCTCCGCAACAAGCATTTAGCGATGTAACCATAGCGTTTTTATCGGCGTTTTCTCAGATGTTGTTGGCAGAAAAGCTGCCGGAATTGAAAGCCCTTGGATTTTGGCTCAGAAAGAGCAAAATCAAACAGTGGTCTTTGAAATATCAGCAGTCGCTAGAACAATCCAAGCACAGCGTGCGCGCGCCTATTGGCAATGTATTGCACTTTACGCCAGCGAATGTCGATACCATGTTCATTTATAGTTGGGTGTG